>DASTIS010000109.1:0-5970 GCA_035717365.1 Rhodanobacteraceae bacterium | reverse complement strand
GATGCCTGCGTCGATGTGTGTCCGATGGATTGCATCACTTTCACTGCCAACGGCGACGAAGCCGAGTTGCGCACGCGTCTGACCGCGCCGGCGCAGAATGCGGAACAGGATCTGTACGTCTCGGCGCCCGTCAAGACTGGCCGCGTGATGGTCAAGGACGAGGATACGTGCCTGCACTGCGGACTGTGCGCCGAGCGCTGTCCGACCGGCGCCTGGGACATGCAGCGGTTCCTGTTCGCCGAATCCTACGCGGGGCGTGGCGAGGACTATTCGGCGTTGCCATCGAAAAAGAAGGTGGCGGCGTGATGCCATTTGCACGGCCCTCATGCTCGTCTCCCTCCCCTTCAAGGGGAGGGCCGGGGTGGGGATGGTGTTCATTGCCGACCACCCAACCCATCCCCGCCCAAACGTTGCTGCGCTCGAGCGTCCAGCCCTCGCGAAGCAACCCGGCCTTCGGCGTCCTGCCTCAGGCGCTCAGCGGCGTGCGAACCTGCGGTTCGCCAGCGCGCCGCTTCGCCCCCTTGAAGGGGAGGGCTTCAAAGCGTTGGCCGACATGAACCCCATCACCGCCACCAACGACTTCGTCGTCAAGTTCGCCAACGTCAACGGGTCGGGCTCGGCGTCGGCCAACGAGTTATTCGCCAAGTGCATCCTGCGCATGGGCGTGCCGGTCAGTCCGCGCAACATCTTCCCCTCCAACATCCAGGGCCTGCCGACCTGGTACGAAGTGCGGGTCAGCGAAGACGGATGGCTCGGCAGGCGCGGTGGTTACGACCTGCTGGTCGCGATGAATCCGCAGACCTGGGACGCCGACGTGGCGGGGCTCGCGCCAGGCGGTTATCTGCTCTACGACAGCAGCAAGCCGCTGCTGAAATCGAAATTCCGCGACGATGTCATCGCGCTCGGAGTGCCGCTGACCGACATCGCCAATCGGACATGGGACGATCCGCGCCAGCGTCAGTTGTTCAAGAACATCATGTATCTCGGCGCGTTGTCGGCGCTGCTCGGCATCGACCGCGACGTGATCGTTGCCCTGATCGGCGAGCAGTACAAGGGCAAGCAGGCGTTGCTCGAGCCGAACGTCCATGCACTGGACCTGGGGCGCGGGTATGCCTCGGAAAACCTGCAACCGATCGGCCTGAAGATCGAGCGCCGCGACAACGTCGGCGAGCGCATTTTCGTCGATGGCAACAGCGCCGCCGCGCTGGGCATGGTTTACGGTGGTGCCACAGTGTGTGCGTGGTATCCGATCACGCCGTCGTCGTCGCTCGCCGAAGCCTTCCAGAAATATTGCGCCAAGCTGCGCGTCGATCCCGAGACCGGCAAGCACCGTTACGCGATCGTGCAGGCCGAAGACGATATCGCGTCGATCGGCATCGTGACGGGCGCCGGCTGGAACGGTGCGCGCGCCTTCACCGCCACGTCCGGTCCCGGCATCTCGTTGATGAACGAGATCATCGGGCTTGCCTACTTCGCGGAGATCCCGGTCACCATCGTCGACGTGCAGCGTGGCGGTCCATCCACCGGCATGCCGACCCGCACCCAGCAGTCGGATGTGTTGTTCTGCGCGCACGCCTCGCATGGCGATACCAACCACGTGCTGTTGTTTCCCGAGGACCCGCACGAGTGCTTCGAATTTGCGGCGCAGGCACTCGATCTCGCCGACCGCCTGCAGACGCCAGTGTTCGTGCTGAGCGACCTCGACATCGGGATGAACCATCGTCTGTGCAAACCGTTCGAGTGGGACGATGCGCGCCGCTACGACCGTGGCAAGGTACTGACCGCCGAGCAGCTGGAGGCGGGGGTGGCGTTCGGACGTTATCGCGACGTGGATGGCGACGGCATTCCGTTCCGGACATATCCCGGCACGCACCCGACCCGCGGCAGCTTCTTCACCCGTGGCACCAGCAAGAACGCCGACGCGAAGTATTCGGAGCGGGGAGAAGATTACGTCGAGAACATGCAGCGCCTGCAGCGCAAAATGGAAACGGCGAAGGCGTTGTTGCCGCAGCCGGTGTTGCATCGTGCCCCGCACTCGACGAAACATGGTGTGATCCATTTCGGATCGACCGCGCCTGCGATGGCCGAGGCGATCGCGAAACTCGACGCCGAGGGTACCCATCTGGATGCGCTCAGGGTGCGTGGTTATCCGTTCGCCGATTCGGTCATGGAGTTCATCGACCGGCATGATCACGTGTTCGTGGTCGAGCAGAATCGGGACGCGCAGTTGCGCGCGTTGCTGGTCGAGCAATTCGAAATCGATCCCGCGCGTCTCGTCCCGGTCCTGCACTACGACGGCACGCCGATCACCGCGCGCTTCATCGGCAAGGCGATCGGCGAACATTTGCGGGGCGCCGAAGTCACCCGGCTGCGCGACGACAAGGTGGCGTGATGGGGCCGCGGGACAACGGTGCCGGGAGGTGCGCGATGACCGAAGAATTGTTGGTCATTCCGGGGCGCCCTGAAGGGGCGAACCCGGAATCGGTTTTATACCGAGACCGATTGACTCGCGCCATCCTTGGCGCTCGCGCTGCGCGCCGCCTGCGGCGTTCGCGTTTGCAGTCCTGCAAACGCAGCCGGGTTCCATCGCCGATGAAGCTGGCGATGGCCCCGGAATGACAACAGACCTTGACGGTGGCTGTCCATGACCTACCTCCCCAAACCCAAGCTCCACCATCCTTCGCTGCAACGCAATCGCGTCGGCTTCACCCGTCGCGACTACGAGGGCGCGATCTCGACACTGTGTGCGGGCTGCGGACACGACTCGATTTCCGCGGCGATCATCCAGGCCTGCTGGGAGCTCGACATCAAGCCGCATCGGGTGGCCAAGATCTCCGGAATCGGCTGCAGTTCCAAGACCCCGACCTATTTCCTGTCGGCCTCGCACGGATTCAACGCCGTGCACGGCCGCATGCCTTCGGTACTCACCGGCGCCAATCTTGCGAATCGCGAGTTGCTGTACCTGGGCGTATCGGGCGACGGCGACTCGGCGTCGATCGGGATCGGCCAGTTCGTGCATGCGATCCGGCGCGGCGTCGACATGGTCTACATCGTCGAGAACAACGGTGTGTATGGTCTCACCAAGGGCCAGTTCTCGGCGACCGCCGACCAGGGCAGCAAGTCCAAGAAGGGAGCGATCAACACCGATGCACCGGTGGACATGGTCGGCATGGCGCTGCAGCTTGGCGCAAGCTTCGTCGCGCGCAGCTTCTCGGGCGACAAGTCGCAACTGGTGCCCTTGCTGAAAGCCGCGATGGCCCACAAGGGCGCGGCGTTCGTGGATGTGATCAGCCCGTGCGTCGCCTTCAACAATCACGAGGGCAGCACCAAGAGTTACGACTACGTGCGCGAGCACAACCATGCCTTGTGCCGGATGGATTTCATCCCGGCCCGCGGGGAAATCACCGTCGATTATCCGCCGGGTGAAGTACGCGACGTCCGCCAGCACGATGGCAGCGTGTTGCGCCTGCGCAAACTGCCGGAATGCCACGACACCGGTGACCGGGTGGCGGCAATGAATTACCTGCATGCTTGCCAGGCACGCGGGGAAATCGTCACGGGCCTGCTGTACGTCGACCCCGAAGCGCCCGATCTGCATGCGCACCTGGAGACCGCGCCCGAGGCGTTCAACAGCCTCGGCGAGCGCGCACTTTGCCCCGGCAGCGAGATTCTGGCGAAAATCAACGCTTCCTTGCGTTGAGGCTTGGGGCTGGATGCCGCGCCGAAACCGAAAATTGTGATCGACCAGCACAAGCGACGCCTGAACCTCCACATGGACCACTGGCAGCGCAAACTGCCGGGTTGGGCGGCACGCGGCATGGGCTGGCTGCGCAAACCGTCTTCGCGCTGGATGCGGATTCCGCTCGGCCTGGTCCTGGTGGCGGGTGGTTTGTTGGGGTTCCTTCCGGTGCTCGGGTTCTGGATGGCGGTGCCCGGCCTGCTGCTGCTGGCGATCGACATGCCGTTCCTGCGATCGCCGTTGCGGATTGCCATCGTGCGCACCAGGCGCATCGCACTGCGGCTGAGGCGCTGGTGGCGCAGGCAAAGGCGATGATCGCCACATTCGGCAGGCAGGCTGGAGGAGCGAGGGTATCGCCGTCGCTTCCGCATTCCCCTGGTGCGAACCGCAGTCTTTGTTGCGGCGCAGCATTGGCGCCGATACCATAACGGACTACGCATCGGGAGATCAGGTCCATGGCCAAAACGCCGGGTTCCGCGGACACATCGGGCGACTGGCAGACCATGTCGCGGCAGTACTGGGAAGCCTGGGCGGACGCCACGCGCAAGGCATTTGGTGCCCGTTCCCCGCAGGCGGGCGTGCACGAAGGGCCCTGGCATGAGGGCCTCGAACAGTGGTCGCGGATGTTCAATGCCCGGAAGGCGGGGGACACGCAGAGCGAGGTGGTGGAGCGCCTGCTCGGTGGCGCGCGCAGCTATTTCTCGCTGCTGGAATCGTTGGCCGAAAAAGGCGCCGGCGGCAAGGCCGATCCGCATGCGTGGGCCGACATGGTGCGCGAATCGTTCAATTTCCCCGGCGCGGATGCGGCCCTGCTCGACAACCCGATGGCGCGTGCGATGCGCGAACTCTCGGGCCACGGCGCCAGGGGCTTCGAGCAGATGATGCAGGGCCTCGAGCCGATGATGGCCGAGGCGCGCGCCATGCTCGAACTCCCGGCATTCGGCTATCTGCGCGAGCATCAGGAGTATTACCAGCAGATGGCGGCGGCGTGGCTCGACTATCAGCGCGAGACCAACCGCTACAACACCCTGATCGCGCGCGCCAGCCGGCGGGCTTTCGAGGTGTTCGAGGACAAACTGACAGAGCGCTCGGATTCCGGTCCCCAGGTCGACACCGTGCGCCGCCTTTACGACCTGTGGGTCGAGGCCGCCGAAGACGCCTATGCGGAGGTCGCCCTGTCCGACGAATTCCGCGAGGTGTACGGCGCCCTGGTCAATGCGCAGATGCGGGTGCGCAAACACGCGCAACAGGCCGTCGAACGGGTGTCCAGCAACCTCGGGATCCCGACCCGTACCGAAATCGACAGCATGGGCAAATATCTCCACGACGCGCGCCGCGAAGCCCGCAACCTTGCGGAACAATTGCCGAGCCTGGTGGCCGAAGTCGCTGCGTTGCGCGAGGAAGTTGCTCGCCTCAAGCGTGCGGGCGGTTCCACCTCCGCCGCAAAACGGGCCACGCCGCGCAAGGCGCCGCGCAAGGCCCGCAAATCGACCGGGAAGGAGAAGGCATGATGGACCCGATCCGCATCGATCCGAAGCGCGCGCTCGATGAAGCCCTGGGCGCGCAACAGAAGCTGGCGGCGAGCGTCCGCACCCTGCGCGAAGTCGAGGACGTCGATTACGGCGCCACCGACAAGGAGCCGATCTACCGCGAGGACAAGGTCGTCGTCTATCGCTACAAGGGTGAAAAGAAGCCGACCGCGAAAACGCCGATCCTGATCTGCTACGCGCTGGTCAACCGGCCCTACATGGTGGACCTCCAGGAGGATCGTTCGCTGGTCAAGAACCTGCTGGCGCTCGGTGAAGACGTCTACATCATCGACTGGGGCTACCCGGATGGCGCCGACCGCTGGCTGACGCTCGACGATTACATCAACGGCTACATCCGCCGCAGCGTGGACGCGGTGGCCAAACACGCCGGTGTCAAGAAGATCAACCTGCTCGGTATCTGCCAGGGCGGCGCATTTTCGTTGTGCTTCGCATCTTTGCACCGGGAAAAATTGCAGAACCTGATCACGATGGTGACGCCGGTCGATTTCCACACGAAGGAGAACATGCTGTCGCACTGGACCCGCGACATGGACGTGGACCTGTTCGTGGACACCCTGGGCAATGTCCCGGCCGACCTGATGAACTTCTCCTACCTCATGTTGAAACCGGTGCGGCTGAACCAGCAGAAGTACGTCGCGATGCTGGACATTCTCGACGACAAGGTGGAACTCGAAAACTTCC
>DASTIS010000108.1:0-5955 GCA_035717365.1 Rhodanobacteraceae bacterium | reverse complement strand
GGCTCACTCCGACCCGCGGTGTCCCATCGCCATGATCGTTCTCGACGGGTGCAGCGCCCTGTCGGATTTCCGGCTCGACCGACTCAACCGACGCATCGGCGCGCTCTCGCAAGGCACGCGCGTGCGCGGCGCGCGTTACGTCTATTTCGTGCAATCGGACGAGCCGCTTTCGCCGGCGCTGCACCAGCGCCTCGCCGAAATCCTGGACGCGACCGAGGCCCCGCCCGCGGACGCCTCGCTGTGGGTGGTCCCGCGCCTCGGCACGCTTTCGCCCTGGTCGTCGAAGGCCACCGACATCCTGCATCACGTCGGGATCCACGTGTCACGCGTCGAGCGCGGCACCGCATTCCTGATCGACAACTTGCCGGATCCGGACGATCCTGCCCGTGCCGCGATCATCGACGCGCTGCACGACCCGATGACCCAGTCGGTGCTGCGCAAGCTCACCGATGCGACGCGGGTCTTTTCTTCGGGCGAACCCGGCGCGTTGGGCACGATTACGCTGGGCGACGATGCGATGGCCGCGCTGCAACGCGCCAATGTCGAGCTCGGACTCGCGCTCAGCGACGACGAAATCGACTACCTCGCGGAAAACTACGCAAAGCTCGACCGCGATCCGACCGACGCCGAGCTGGTGATGTTCGCGCAGGCCAACTCCGAGCATTGCCGGCACAAGGTCTTCAACGCAAGCTTCATCGTCGACGGCGAGCAGCAGGATTCGAGCCTGTTCGACCTGATCCGCACGACCCACAAGGCCTCTCCCGATTACACGCTGTCGGCCTACAAGGACAACGCCGCCGTGATCGAGGGCCACGCAGGCGCGCGGTTCTTCGCCGACGCCGACGGCGTGTGGCGCGCGCACCCGGAGGCGATTCCGTACGCGATCAAGGTCGAGACCCACAACCACCCCACCGCGATTTCCCCCTGGCCCGGCGCGGCAACGGGTTCCGGGGGCGAGATCCGCGACGAGGGCGCGGTCGGGCGCGGCGGCAAGCCGAAAGCGGGACTGACCGGTTTCTCCGTGTCGCACCTGCGGATCCCGGACCTGCCCCGGCCATGGGAAGAACAGCGCCCGTTGCCGCCGCGCGTCGCCAGCGCGTTCGAGATCATGCGGGACGGCCCGCTCGGCGCCGCCGGTTTCAACAACGAATTCGGGCGGCCGTGCCTCGCCGGTTATTTCCGCACCTTCGAGCTGGAAACCGACAAGTCCGGCGTGCGCCACGGCTACGACAAGCCGATCATGCTGGCCGGCGGCGTCGCCAACGTGCGCCCGATGCTGGTGCAGAAGAACAAGCTGCAACCCGGCGACGCGGTGATCGTGCTCGGCGGCCCCGCGATGCTGATCGGCCTCGGCGGCGGCGCGGCCTCGTCGATGGCGGCCGGCGCGTCCAGCGAAGCGCTGGACTTCGCCTCGGTGCAACGCGACAACCCGGAGATGCAGCGCCGCTGCCAGGAAGTGATCGACGCGTGCTGCGCGCTGGGCGACGCCAGCCCGGTCGTCGCGATCCACGACGTCGGCGCGGGCGGGCTGTCCAACGCCATCCCCGAGCTGCTGCACGATGCCGGCGTCGGTGGCGGGATCGACCTCGACGCGGTGCCGCGCGACGACCCGCAACTCTCGCCCATGCAGATCTGGTGCAACGAGTCGCAAGAGCGTTACGTGTTGGCGGTAAAGCCGGACGATGTTGCGAAATTCGAAGCGCTTTGCGAGCGCGAGCGCTGCCCATTCGCGGTGGTGGGCACCGCCACGCAGGAACAACGCCTCATCGTGACCCGTAGCGGGGACCAGAAAAGCGAACGATCCGGCAATGACCGGTCCCGGGTCCCGGGTCCCCGGTCCCGAACGGTTGTCATCGACCTCGACCTCGCGATGCTGCTCGGCAAACCGCCACGGATGCAGCGCGACGCGACCCGCATCCAGCCCCACCTGGCGATCGTCCCCGACCTGACCGGCATCGCCCTCAACGAGGCGATCGAACGCGTGCTGCGGATGCCGGCCGTTTCGGGCAAGGGCTTCCTGATCCACATCGGCGATCGCAGCGTCGGCGGCCTGTGTTCACGCGATCAACTGGTGGGCCCGTGGCAACTGCCGATCGCCGATTGCGCGGTCACGCTCGCCGATTTCGACGGCTATACGGGCGAGGCGATGGCGATGGGCGAACGCGCGCCGATCGCAGTGCTCGACGGCGCCGCCTCCGCGCGCATGGCGCTGGGCGAGGCGATCACCAATTTGATCGCCGCACCGATCGACAAGCTGGAAGAAATCCGCTTGTCCGCGAACTGGATGGCGGCGATCGGCCACGCAGGCGAGGACGCGGCGCTGTACGACGCGGTGCAGGCGGTGTCGTTGCAGCTCTGCCCCGCGCTCGGCATCTCGATCCCGGTCGGCAAGGACTCGCTGTCGATGCGCACGCTGTGGCGCGACGGCGAACGCGAACAGCGGACCCTCGCGCCGGTGTCGCTGATCGTCAGTGCATTCGCGCGGATCGCGGACGCCCGACGCGCGCTGACCCCGCAGTTGCGGATGGACGCCGGCGACACCGAACTGTGGCTGATCGACCTGGGTGCCGGTCGCAACCGGCTCGGCGGCTCGGCGCTGACCCAGGCCTACGATCGCCGCGGCGGCGTGCCCCCCGATTTCGAGGATCCGGAACGACTGCGCGGGTTGTTCGCATTGCTTCGCGCTGCGCGCGAGCAGGACTTGTTGCTCGCGTACCACGACCGTTCCGACGGTGGCGTGATCGTGACGCTGCTCGAGATGGCGTTCGCCGGCCACTGCGGGCTGGGAATCCTCCTCGACGGCTGGGCCGACAATGCCCTGCTCGCGCTGTTCAACGAAGAACTCGGCGCGGTGGTGCAGGTGCGCGCCGCCGACCACGACACCTTCGCTAAACTGGCGACCGGGAACAACCTGGCCGACTGCACGCGCGTCATCGCCCGGCCCAAGGCCAAGCTCGGCATCAAGCTGTACAGCGGCGACGAGGCCGTCGCCAAGTGGAACTGGCAGAAACTGATCGGCACGTGGCACGAAACCAGCCACGCGATGCAGCGGCTGCGCGACAACCCGGCCAGTGCGGACGCCGAACGCGACTGGCGCTGCGACGACAACGACCCGGGTTTGCAGGCGAAACTCACGTTCGATCCAGCCGAAGACATCGCCGCGCCATACATCGTGAAGGGTGCGAAGCCGCGGGTTGCGATCCTGCGCGAGCAGGGCGTCAATGGGCAGGTCGAGATGGCGGCCGCATTCACCCGCGCCGGATTCGAGGCGATCGACGTGCACATGACCGACCTCACCGCCGGACGCCACAAGCTTGGCGACTTCGCGGGCTTCGCCGCGTGCGGCGGATTTTCCTACGGCGACGTGCTGGGCGCGGGCCGCGGCTGGGCCGCCTCGATCCTGTACCACGACGAGCTGCGGGAACAGTTCGTCGGTTTTTTTGCCGACAAGGCCAAATTCGCGGCCGGCATGTGCAACGGCTGCCAGATGCTCTCGCACCTGAAATCCATCATCCCCGGCGCCGAAGATTGGCCGACCTTCCAGCGCAACGCCTCCGAGCAATACGAGGCCCGCCTCGTCACGCTGGAAGTGGTCGAATCCGACTCGATCCTGTTCCGCGGCATGGCCGGCTCGCGCATCCCCGTGGTCACCGCCCACGGCGAGGGCCGCGCGGTTTTCGCCGACGGCCACAAGGCTGGCAAGGCCACCGCGTGCGTGCGTTTCGTCGACAACCGCGGCAAGCATGCCGAAACGTTTCCGTGCAACCCCAACGGTTCGCCCGAGGGCGTCGCCGGCTTCACCGCGGCAGGCGGCCGAGTAACGATCCTGATGCCGCACCCCGAGCGCGTCTTCCGCAGTGTGCAGATGAGCTGGCACCCGCGCGAATGGGGCGAGGATTCACCCTGGATGCGAATCTTCCGCAACGCGCGCAAGTTCGTCGGCTGACCCGTCGCTGTCGCGCTCAAGCCACGGCGCGGCGGTCCGGTTCGACAGGCCGGCGCGTATATCGGTACCGCTCGGTTGCTGGAAGAGCGACAGACCGAACTCCGGCAGGATCGTGATCAGGTGGTCGAAGATGTCGCCCTGCACGTTTTCGTGCGGCACGAAGCTGGTGTTGCGCGTGTAGGCATAGACCTGTATCGGGATGCCGGTCGGCTCGGGATCAAGCTGGCGCACCGCCCAGAACAGGTCCTGGTTGATGCCCGGGTGGCTGCCGATGTACGCCTGCATGTACGCGCGAAAGCTGCCGAGGTTGGTGAGGCGGCGTTCGTTGATGGCGCTCACCCCTTGCTTTTCGAGGCTGGCGTTTGCCGCGGCCAGGTCCTTTTCCTTCTGCTGGAAATACTCGTCGAGCAACTTGAACTGCTGCAGGTGCTTGATCTCCTCCGGGGTATGGAAATGCACGCTGGTGATGTCGATGTTGAGCGAGCGGCGGATGCGGCGCCCGGTCTCGTACATGTTGCGGTAGTTGCGGTACGACTTGGAGATGAGGTGCCAGGTCGGGATGGTGCTGAGGGTTTTGTCCCAGTTGACCACTTTGACCGTGTTCAGCGAGATCTCGACCACGTCACCGTCGACGTTGTCCTCGGGCAGCGCGATCCAGTCGCCCACCCGCAGCATGTCGTAGGCGCCGATCTGCACGCTGGCCACCACCGACAGGATGGTGTCCTTGAAGATCAACAGCACCACCGCCGAAATGGCACCCAGCCCGGCCAGCAACGACAGCGCCGAGCGGTCGACCAGCGTGGCAATGATGACGATGATGCCGAACACCCACACGATGATCTTGCCCAGCTGGACATAACCCTTGATGGTGCGTTCGCGTCCCCGCGGACTGGCCGTGAACAGGTCGTCCGCGGCGGACAGCGTGGCATTGATGGCCAGTATCACAAACAGGACAACCAGCGCCATGGTGATCTTGGCCACGACCTGTTCCACCGCGGCCGGCACGCCGGGCACGGCGCGTAAACCGTAATCGACGACCAGCATCGGCACCACCTGCGCCAGGCGCAGGAAGACGCCGCGCTTGATCATCGCGTCATCCCACTTCCAGCGGGTACGCTTGCTGATCGCGATCACCACCCGGATCAGTACGTGGCGCGCCAGCCATGCACTCAGCCAGGCCAGCAGCAGCAGGGCCACGCAACCCAGCAGCGTGTGGACCCAATCGTGTTGCAGCAATGTTTCGAGTGATTGCATGAGGAGCGTCGTTCGTGAAACGAACGCCTACCTTAACAAGGAACGCATGCCCGCTTCCCGCCGCCGGTACGCGCACGCCACGGTCGGTACGGTTCCTTGCCCGGTTGCAGAGGAAGGGTCCAGGGGTGACGGTATGTCCTGCACACCGGCGCTCGTCTCAGTAGTACCCCTCGCCGGCCAGGACCTTCCCGCGAAATACGCGATAGGAGTACGCGGTGTAGGCCAGCACCGCCGGGATCATGATGATCACGCCGACCAGCACGAACCCCTGCGACTGCACCGGGGACGCGGCCTGCCAGATGCTCATCGACGGCGGCACGATGTTGGGCCAGATCCCCACCACGAGCCCGACGAACCCGAGCAGGAAGAAACACAACGACAGCACAAACGGCGCCACTTCGCGGTTGCGGATCACCGCGAACCACAGCGCAATGGCGTTGAGGATCGCGAGGATCGGCACCGGCGACAGATACAGGAAATTCGGCCAGGTGAACCAGCGCGCCATCAGGTTGGAATCGAGGAACGGGAGCCACGCACTGACCAGCAGCATGAACGCGATCACGGCCAGCATCAGCGGACGGGTCAGGTCGAAGGCGATACGCTGCACCCGGCCTTCGGTCTTCAGGATCAACCACGTCGCGCCGAGCAACGCATAACCGAACACGACCGCTATTCCGCTCAGCACCGAGAACGGGCTGAACCAGGCGAATGCGGCGGCGTGGATGTACTTGCCTCCGGTCAGCGGCATGCCCTCG
>DASTIS010000107.1:0-2890 GCA_035717365.1 Rhodanobacteraceae bacterium | reverse complement strand
CTCGACGACGTCATCGCCGGACGCCGACTGGTACGCCGCCCGTACCTGTCCCGTCGCGCCGCTGAAGCTCGGCCGCCAGCCGTCCGTCGCCGCTTGCGGTCCCATCCAGCCTGCCACCACCGGCGCATCCAGGCGAACCGTTTCCGGCGGTGGGGGCGATGCGAGTCCGGCGGCCAATACCGGACCCGCCACGAGCAGCACCAACGCCGCCGGCCAGACCACGGTGCGCACGCCCGCGGGCCTGTCGTCATTGGGGAGCGGATCCTCGCGCGCCACGAAGCGGTCCCGGAAGAACCAGCCGGCCACCAGCAGCAACACCAGTACCGTGCCGAAGAATTGCCAGCCGAAAATCATGTGATCCGTGCCGGTGGCGTATTCCAGCCCCCACGTCTCGCCGATCAGGATGGTGAAGTAAACCCGCAAGCCGTTCGCGATGATCGGCACTATCGCTGCCAGCACCACGAACAGCACCCGCTTCCACCATCGCTGGTACATCAGGTAGGCATACAGGCAACCGAGTGCGGAGCAGGCGATGAAGAATTTCACGCCGCTGCACGCATCCGCCACCATCCATACCGCCGAGGGCGTGACGATTTCCCGGCCGTTGAGCAACACCGGGGTACCGGTCAACTCCAATGCGCGCACCGCGAAATGCGCGGTGATGTCCTGCAGCGGTCCGACCAGTCCATCGCCCCAGGGCACCGCGAACACCACCAGGTACCCAAGCGGGAACGCGAGGACCCACAGCGCACGCCAGCCCCAGCAGGCCAGCACCAGCGCCGGAAACAGCGCCACGAACGCGAAGTGCTGGGCAAGATTCACATCGAGGAGACGGCCGGCATACCAGACGAATACCAGCCCGGCCACCGACGCCAGGCCCCAAACGCTCGGCACCGGCGGATTCGCCCGGATTTGATGGCGCAGGGTGAACGCCACCCACACGCTGATCGGGAAGATCAGGAATGCGTACTGGTAGGTTCCATCGTGGTCCCAAGTCCACACCAACGATTGGACCGTCTGCCAATAGCAGACCAGCAGCACGGCGACCACGACGGCAAAGGCCGTCGCCGCCAGTCCCCAACCGGAAACCCGCGCGAAGACACCGGCCCTTGATTCGAGCACCCGGTTCATGAGCACGCCTCCAGCCCGACGGCGCCGGCGAGATGGACACGTCGGGTGCCCGGATGCGCATTGCACAGCACGCTTTCATAGGTGTCGAGATTTCGCGCCCAGTCGTGGCGGGACAGGACCCTGGCGCGGGCGACCGGTACCCGCTCGACTTGCGGCGCATCCAGCCAGCGCAAGGCTTCCGTCGCCATGACCTCGGGCGAGTCGCTGATGCAGCCCCGGCGCCCCTCGAAATCCTCGATGCCCTCCCAGGCTTCCGGAGTCGCCAGCACGACCTTCTCCATCGCCAGCGCTTCCAGCACCTTGTTCTGGATGCCCCGTGCGATGCGCAGCGGCGCCGTCACGACGTGGGCATGCGCCACATAGGGACGCACGTCTTCCACGCGTCCCGTCACCGCAATGCCCGCGAACTCGCACAGCGCGCGGACCGCCGGGGTCGGGTTGCTGCCCACGATATAAAAGCGCGCGTCCTGCCGGTGGGCACGGATCCGCGGCCAGACTTCATGCGCGAACCACTGCGCGGCGTCGACGTTGGCGCGGTAATCCATCGCACCCACGAATACCACCGCCCGCTCGCCCCGCCGATAGGGGTTGGGAAAAGCGCGTTGCGGATCCCAATACCCGCCGTCCACGCCATTGGGAATGCCGTAAACCTTGTTGGCCGATGCCGGCACCTGCTGGCGGAAAAAGCCGGCCTCGGCTTCGGAGACCAATATGCTGGCGTCGAATTGGGTGGCGATCGCGTGCTCGAATTTCGCCAGGCGCCGCGCTTCCCGGCGGTAGATCAGACGCGACAACCCGTGGTGGGACCGCGCGTACTGATGCCATTTGTCGGAGTCCACATCCACGAAATCCATGACCCGGCGCAGTTGCGCGTGTGGCATCACGAAGGGCGCCACGCCGGACGAATAGCACAATGCAAAGTCCAGTTTCCGGTCGGCCAGCAGTCGCTCGACCCAGCGCCGCATCACGCGATCGCGGTAAACGCCGACCGTGAGCGGCTCGCCGCGCGCCAGCGACGCCAGCGCCCGCCAGCGCGCGCGCCAGGGCTTCAGGGGCCGCACGCAAACCCCGGCGCACAAGGCCTCGACCGGAGCAAGGTATTTCCAGTCCGCGGGATCGTCCACGAACGAACCGAGATACACGCGATGGTGTTCCGCAAGCCGCCGCAAGACGCGGTACGAGCGAATCTTGTCCCCCTTGTCGGGGGGCCAGGGCAGGCGGTGGCAGAGGAACAGGACCGATTGCATGGCTAACCCAGATCCCGCGCGAGCCAGGGGCCCAACACATTGCTGACCGGCAGCGGCAACCGCTGCCAGGCCTTGATGAACAGGCTGTACTTGCGGTTCGTCGGGCTGATGTTGGGAACCTCACCGGCGCGCACCAGGTAATAGGCATACGGCAGCGGCCTGGGTTCGAAGCCCCAATGTTTCTTGAAATGATAGGAACCACTGTCCTGCTTGCTGCGGCCGTAGTCGAACAGCCGCGCGCCGCGTTCCACCGCACGCTGCATCACCGACCAGTACATGAAGTCGTTGGCCGCGAGGCTCCGGCCACCCGCCACGCTGCCTCCGTAATAGGGATGCACTTCGTCGCGGAAGTAGAAACTCATGACCGCGGCCACCGGTTGCCCTTGATGCCGGATCACGGTGATCTCGCAATCCTTGCCGAACGTCTGCTGCAACCCCTGGAAATACTTGCGCGACAACACCGGCGTGCCCAGGTTGCGTACGCTCTCGGCGTACACCCGGTAAAACTCCGG
>DASTIS010000106.1:0-6368 GCA_035717365.1 Rhodanobacteraceae bacterium | reverse complement strand
TCGCCTTGTTCATAACGCGCGTTCGGATTCTGGTCGTACCACCAGCCGATTGCGCGCGACCAGTCGTGCAGGCCGTGCATGTCCACGCCGGCCTTGAAGATGTCGGAGTTGCGCGCCAGCGCCAACGCGGTGAGATAACCGCCGTAGGAACCACCCCAGATGCCGATACGCGATCCGTCCACGCCCGGCACGCGTTGCAGGTATTTCGCACCCGCGACCACGTCCTGATATTCGGATGCGCCCGTCGGGCCCCAGTTCGGGGGGTTGTGGAACGCGTGGCCGTGGCCGATGCCGAGCCGGTAGTTGACCGACAGCACTGTGAACCCATGCGTGGCGAGGTACTGGTTCACCGCGTAACTGTTGCTGTAGTAATCCATGTAATGCCAACCGAGCAGCATCTGCCGTGGCGGTCCGCCGTGCACGAAGATCATGCCGGGCTGGCGGGCACCGGCATCCTTGCTGCGAAACAGCTGCCCGTGGATCAGAGTGCCGTCGGCTGCGGTGAAGGTGACGGCCTGCGGGATCACCAACTGCGCGGTCGGGAAATTCGTCGGTACCAATCCGGGTTGCAGCATCCGCTGGCCGCCGCCGTTGCTGTTCATCACGGCAACCAGCGGCGGTCGTTGCGCGCCGGCGTCGATGTAGGCGATCGTGTTTGCGCCTGCGATTGTCGGTGACCACTGCAGGTTCGTTCCCGAAGTCAGCGCAACCGGCTGCGCGCGGGTCACCGGGACTTCGAACAGGTGTCGGCGATCGATATCGTCTTGGGTCGTGCCGGTATTGGCGCTGTAGATCAGCGACCGTCCGTCGCGCGACAGCACCACGTCCTCGACCATGAACTTGCCGGGCGTCAGCAGCATGGGCGTGCCGCCACTCGCGGCGATCGAGTACAAGTGCGGCCAGCCGTCCAGATCCGCGAGGAACACGAGCCGCGCACCGCCGTCGGCCCAGTGCAGGTTGGCGCCGCCCGCGGTTTCGGGGTAGGAACCCACCAGCGTGTCCGGGCTTTGCCATGCCACTCGTGCCTGGCCGCTGCTCGGGTCGGCGACCATGATCGACCATGGCTCCGGCATCTGTTTCAGGATGGGACGGGGCGGCCCGCCATTGCCGTGGCGGCGGGTAAAGGCAATGTGCGCGCCATCGGGCGACCAGCGAGGCGACTCGTCGATGCCGGTCGATGGCGCCATGTAGGCAAGCGGTGTGTCGTCGTCGGTGTAGATACCGATGAAGGCGTGGTCGTCGCGATCGGAGACGAACGCCAGACGTTTGCCGTCGGGCGACCATTGCAGGTCGCCGTCCTTGCCGCGATCGAAGAACAGGCGCTTCGGTTTGTCCTTGCTGTTCGCCGCAAGCGGTGCGGTCCAGACCTGATGATCCTTGATGTAAGCCAGTTGCCCGGTCGATGAAATGGCCGGCGCGTCGCCTTCGGTCAGCGCGCGCGATTCACCGGATTGCAGATCGACCGCCCACAGCATCACCTTCGGCTCGACGGGACTGGACGAAGGATCCGGTGGAAGCTTTTCCGGCCAGTTGGCGTCGTGGTCGCCGCCGCGCACGAACACCAGTTGATTGCCGTCCGGTGAAAAGGTGAGCTGGGTGATCTCCTGGCCGTCGTCCCTGGTGAACCGGGTGACCTCGCGCGGCTTGAACGCCGGCCCTTGCGCGACCCACACGTTGCGCACCCCGTTCAGATCGATGACCCAGGCGATGCGATCCCCCGATCGGGATGCGGACAACCCCAGCGGGAACGGGTAGGCCAGCACCTGTTCGAGCGTGAAGCCCTGCGCCGCGGAGGCAGGCTGCGCCATCGCGATCGGTGCGGCGCCGCCCAACAGCAGCAGCCCAACGAAAACCCACCCGTAACGTCGTTGCATGGCACGCGCCTCCACCTGAACCCCGTTGATATTCCACTGTATGGTAGAGGGCGCAAAGTGCCGACGGTCATGGTGAGGTCACATGCCAACCCCTAGGATTCGCGCATGAGCGATCCCGCGCGGCGACCTCACGTGGTGATTCTGGGCGGTGGCTTCGGCGGCCTGTGGACGACGCGGGCGCTGGCGCGAGCGCCCGTGCGTGTGACGCTGATCGACCGCGTCAACCACCACCTTTTCCAGCCCCTGCTGTATCAGGTCGCGGCGGCCAGCCTTTCGGGTCCGGACATCGCCGCGCCGCTGCGCCACATCGTGCGCCATCAGGACAACGTCACCGTGCTGATGGAGGACGTGCAGGCAATCGATGTCGCAGAACACCGCGTGCGTACCGGTGCGGGGGAATACGAGTACGACTGGCTGGTCGTCGCGACCGGTTCGACAGACGCGTATTTCGGCCACGAAAACTGGGCCGCCTACGCACCGGGCCTGAAAACGATGGACGATGCGTTGGCGATCCGGCGGAGGATCCTGTCGGCATTCGAATGCGCCGAACGCGAACCCGACCCGGCGCGCCGTGCCGAATGGCTGACCTTCGTGATCATTGGTGCGGGGCCGACCGGCGTGGAACTGGCGGGCACGCTGGCCGAGATCGCGCAACACACGCTGCCGCGCGAATTCCGCAACGCCGACCCACGCAACACCAAAATCCATCTGGTCGAAGCGGGGAAGCGGGTGCTCGGCGCGATGCCGGAACACCTTTCGCAGGTCGCGCAGCGCAAGCTCGAAAGCATTGGCGTGCAGGTCCACCTCGATGCCGCGGTGACCGATGTCGACGAGACCAGCGTGCACATGAGCGACCAGCGGATCGCCGCGCGCACCATGCTGTGGGCGGCCGGCGTCGCGGCATCAAGGCTGGGCGCCCAGCTCGGCGCCGAATGCGATCGTACCGGACGCGTGAAAGTCGAACCGGACCTGTCGCTGCCCGGTCACCCTGAAGTGCTGGTGATTGGTGATCTCGCGCGCGTCGAGCAGGATGGCAAGCTGGTACCCGGCATGGCGTCCGCGGCCAAGCAGATGGGCTCGCACGCCGGACGCACCATCCGCGACCGTATTGCCGGAAACGCATCGCGCCCGTTCCGTTACCGCGACTACGGCACCCTCGCCAGTGTCACCCGCGCGTCCGCCGTGGTGGATCTGCGAGGCGTGGAGATTTCCGGATTCACCGGCTGGCTGTTCTGGCTGTTCGCCCACATCCTGTTCTTGATCGGCTTCCGCAACCGCATCGCGGTGATGTGGAACTGGGCCTGGTCCTATCTGACCTGGCAACGCAGCGCGCGGATCATCGTCGGGACGGAGCGCGACGAAACCGAGGGGTGAGCCGCGCGACCGGCGTTCGGTCGCCAGCGGTACCCGAGGTCCGCCCGAGTGGCCAGCGTCGCCTTGATCGATCAATCAATGGCCGTGTTTGCCGTGGCCGTTGCCGTTGCCTTTGCCTTTGCCGTTGCCATGTCCCTGACGGTCTTTGTGTCCGCGGCCGCCGTCGTCGCGCCACCAATGGCGCTGGTGGCCGCCATAGCGGCGGGTCACGTAGTCGTTGCGCAGGTACGGGCGGTCGACGTCGAGGGAAATATTGACGCCGCCGGTGCGCACGTAACCGTGCAAAGGCAGCGGCAGGTTGACGCCAGCCTGCCAACCGTCACCCCCGAGCCAGAACCACATGCTCGACGCCGGTTCGTAGTAGACCGAGGCCGACGGGTAATAGACGTATTGGTGCTTGGCGCGCCAACCGTGCGCGGGGGCCCACGGCGGTGGGTCGGCCAGTACCGGCGGTGCGATCAGCCCGGCGCTGGCAATGGCAAGCGCAGCGACTACGGCAAGGCGGGTGGTTTTCATGGGGGCTCCCTCGTTGTTTGAGAATAGTGGTAGCGTCGGTTGCGTTGATGAAACCTGAATGGACCACGCCTCGATCATGCTTCATTCAGCCCATGCGGGCGGTGTCCAGCGCGGCCACGCGCCGCGGGAATCGAACAGGGCGCTGCCATCCTCGCTGCTCCACAGGCCGGCGACTGCGATCAAGTCGTCGTTCTCAAAAATCAGCGGACAGCGCACGCGCAGCCACGGCGGGACGCGCGCCTGCTGAAACAAGTCGCGCAGCTCGCGCGTATGGGGATCGCCCGCGGGTTTGATGCGTTCGCCGCCGCGGCGCAGTTGCACGCTGAGCGGCGGGTCGAAGATCGTGCCGTCTGTCGTCGCTGCGTCGCTTGTCGTTGCGGTCGTGAGCGTGCCACAGCCTTCCGGTAGCGCGAGCGGCGCGCCCGTCCATTCCGATTGCCAGTTCGTGGGCAGGGGCGGCAGAGGCGATGTGGCGTGCAGCCGGCCGTCCCAGATGCGGACTTCGGCACCATGCCAGGCGATGCACGGCACGGCGTCTTCCGACGCATGGGCGATCTGGCGCTCGAGTTCGCGACGCTGGGCGTCGGCGGGGGCGGGCAGGCCACGTTCGCGCAGCCAGCGGTCCAGCACCGGTGCGCGCAGGGCGTCGGACAGGGCCAACCATGCATCGGCATCAAGCGACGCGTCGTCGTGGCGCAACAACGTGAGGGCATTCCCGGCATCGCGCGCGAGGTAATCGCCCGCCGCGCGGCACAGGCGCGCGGAATGCAGGATGGAGGTTTCCGCGTGCGGCCAATGGCGAACAATGACCGGCAGGATCTCGTGGCGCAGGACGTTGCGGGCGAAACGGGGGTCGGCGTTTGCCGGATCATCCAGGCCGAGAATGGCATTGGTGGTCAGATAGTTACGAAGTTCATCTCGTGTCGTTTCCAATAATGGCCGCCACAGTAAGCCACGCCCGAACCGGCGGCGCGCGCGCATGCCACCGAGGCCTTCCGGCCCCGCGCCGCGCAGCAATTTCAGCAACACGGTTTCGATCTGGTCGTCGCGATGGTGGGCCAGCGCCAGCCACTCGCCGTCGCCCAAGGATTCGGCAAACGCCGCATGGCGTGCCCGCCGTGCGGCGGCCTCGATGCCTTCGCCGCGTATGGTATCGACGGTAACGTGCAGCACGCTCAGGGGAACGTTCAACGCGTCGCAGAATCGCGCGCAATGCGCGGCCCATTCGCGGCTGTCGGGGTGCAGGCCGTGGTCGACATGCAGCGCGCGCAGGCTGCGTTCGCGCGCCTCGGGCATTTGCGCGAGCGCGTGCAACAGGGCCGTGGAATCGGTGCCGCCACTGAAGGCGACGCACAGCGCAGGCGGGGCGTCGGCGCGGAGCTGCTCGCGCAATCTGTCGAGCCACACGGAGAATCAACCTTTGCCGGATTTCGTGCGGTTGCGAACGTGGATGGTCTTGGGGCGTCCTTCGCCGGAACTGCGCCGCTCGATTTCGAACAGCGTGGTCGCGGCGACGAGGTCGCTCAGCTTGCCGTAGCCATAGCTGCGCGCGTCGAAGTCTGGGCGCTGCTTGTTGATGATCGAGCCGACCGCTCCCAACCCTGCCCAGCCATCTTCGTCCGACGCGGCATCGATGGCGTTGCGCAACAAGTTCACCAGCCCGGAATCCTGCTTCAGTTGCGCTGCGCTGCGTGGTTTCTGCGGGGCCGCTTCGTCCGGCTTGCCCGAGAGGTTTTCGACGTAGATGAACTTGTCGCAGGCCGCGACGAACGGCTCGGGGGTCTTGCGCTCGCCGAACCCGTAAACGATCAGGCCGGATTCCCGGATGCGCCCCGCCAGACGCGTGAAATCGCTGTCGCTGGAGACGATGCAGAAACCGTCGAAACGGCCGGAGTAGAGCAGGTCCATGGCATCGATGATCAGCGCGGAATCAGTCGCGTTCTTGCCGCGCGTGTAGCCGAACTGCTGCATCGGCTGGATCGATTGCGTCAACAATTCTTCCTTCCAGCCCTTGAGGTGGTTGCCGGTCCAGTCGCCGTAGGCGCGCTTGACGTGCGCGGTGCCATACTTGGCGATTTCAGCCAGCAACGCGGTGAGCAACGACGGTTGCGCGTTGTCGGCATCGATCAACACCGCCAGCTTGGCGGCCGAGTCGTTGGCCATGCGATGGCTCCGTGGCGTTGGAACGCCGATGGTAGCGCGGGATTCAATTCGGCAGGCCGTTCTTGCGCAAATGCTCCTTCAACCGCTCCAGGCCGTCTGGTCCCCAGCCGCTCCAGCGGTCCACCTGTTTGCCGTCCCGGAACACGTAGAACGTCGGTATGTCCCACGAACCAAGCATCGACCACTCGCCATTGCGCCACGCCACGTTCATGGGCTGATCGGGGAATTGGCGATTCCATTCCAGCACATCGGGCAGCGATTCACTTTCGGCAGCGAGCCACACCGCATGTTCGTGGAACAGTTTGTCCAGTTGCGGATCGGCGCGGATGGCGCGCGCCGCGTCTTCCGAGAAATGACAGCCCGCCACCACCACGATGCGCAACGGTGCTTGCATGTCAACGGGTTTGCGCAGCATCGACTTGCCGTCGGGTTCCATGACCA
>DASTIS010000105.1:0-25714 GCA_035717365.1 Rhodanobacteraceae bacterium | reverse complement strand
CCAGGCGATGGGTTTCGCGATCGACTGGTCGCGCGAGTTCGCCACCTGCGATCCGGCTTACTACGTGCACGAGCAGAGGATGTTCGTGCGGCTGTTCAAGCAGGGCATGGTCTATCGCAAGAACAGCGTGGTGAACTGGGACCCGGTGGACCAGACCGTGCTCGCCAACGAGCAGGTCGTCGATGGCCGCGGCTGGCGCTCCGGCGCGGTGGTCGAGAAGCGCGAGATTCCGCAGTGGTTTCTCAAGATAACCGCGTATGCTGATGAATTGCTTGAAGGTCTCGACCGACTTCCGGGCTGGCCGGATGCGGTCAAGATCATGCAGCGCAACTGGTTGGGGCGTTCGGAAGGACTTGAGATCCGCTTCGATGTCGAGGGCGGCGGTTCGGTCGAGGTCTTCACCACGCGTCCCGACACGTTGATGGGGGTGACCTACCTCGCGGTCGCGGCCGGACATCCGCTGGCGCAGGACGCCGCGCGCAACAACCCGGCGCTGCAGACGTTCATCGACGAATGCCGGCAGGGCGGCGTGTCCGAGGCCGAACTGGAAACAAAGGAAAAGCGCGGCGTCGAAACCGGACTCTACGCCCTGCACCCGGTCACCGGGGATCGCGTGCCGATCTGGATCGCCAATTTCGTGCTGATGAACTACGGCACCGGTGCGCTGATGGCGGTGCCCGGGCACGACCAGCGCGACTGGGAGTTCGCGACGAAATACGACTTGCCGATCCGGATGGTGATCGTGAGCGATCCGGTGCGCGACGCGATCCGCGAACTCGGTCGCGATGCCACCGACAACACCGATGCGATGAGCGCCGCGTTGGGCCAGAGTGGCGCGATCGACGTGATCGAGCCCTCGTCCGCGGAGGCCGTGCTGGACGAGTACCGCCAGCGGATCGTGACCGACGGACCGTTTCTCGGCTACGGCACGCTGGTCAACTCCGGCGGATACGACGGCATGAATTTTCGGCAGTCGTTCGATGCACTCGCTGAACGTTTCGAGCGCGAAGGTCGTGGCAAACGACAGGTCAACTGGCGGCTGCGCGACTGGGGCGTGTCGCGGCAACGCTACTGGGGATGCCCGATCCCGATCATCCACTGCGGCAAGTGCGGCGCGGTGCCGGTGCCGGAGGACCAGCTTCCGGTGGTGCTGCCGGAAGACGTTGCGTTCTCCGGCGTGCGCTCGCCGCTGAAATCCGATCCCGCGTGGCGCAAGACAACATGCCCCGAGTGTGGCGGCCCGGCCGAACGCGAGACCGACACCTTCGACACCTTCATGGAGTCGAGTTGGTACTACGCACGCTACTGCTCGCCGGGCGCCGCGACCCAGGTCGACGCGCGTGCGGACTACTGGCTGCCGGTCGACCAGTACATCGGTGGCATCGAACACGCGATCCTGCACCTGCTGTACTTCCGCTTCTACCACAAGCTGCTGCGCGACGCGGGGCTGGTGCACTCGGACGAGCCCGCAACCAACCTGCTGTGCCAGGGCATGGTGGTGGCGGAAACGTTTTATCGGGACTCGGGATCCGGGACCGGGGACCAACAGGAGCGGGAGTGGATCAATCCCGCCGACGTGGACGTACAACGCGACGAAAAGGGTCATGTCGTTGGCGCGACCTTGCGTGCCGACGGAGGGCCGGTGTCGATCGGCGCGACCGAGAAGATGTCGAAATCCCGCAACAACGGTGTCGACCCGCAGGTAATGATCGACAAGTACGGTGCCGACACCGTGCGGCTGTTTTCGATGTTTGCTTCGCCACCGGATCAATCGCTGGAGTGGAACGAGGCGGGCGTCGAGGGCATGGCGCGTTTCCTGCGCAGGTTCTGGCGCGAGGTGACGAGTCACGCGGCGCAACCCGACCATCCGCGCATCGGCACAGCAGCTGCGGGGGGTGGTGCCCAGAGTGCGAATGGGGGCAGCATTGATCCTTCGAAGTTGACCCACGCGCAGAAAACCCTGCGCCGCCAAATCCACGAAACCATCGCCAAAGTCGGTGACGATATTGGTCGGCGTCGCAATTTCAACACCGCGATCGCAGCGTTGATGGAACTCCTGAATGCGGTGTCCCGGTTCGACGACATGGGCGATGCAGGCCGGGCCCTGCGGCACGAGGCGTTCGAGGCGATGGTGCTGTTGCTGAACCCGTTCACGCCGCACACCAGCCACGCGTTGTGGCAGGTGCTCGGCCACGGGGAAACCCTGATCGAGGACGTGCCGTGGCCCAAGGCCGATCCATCCGCGCTCGCCCGCGACAGCGTGACCCTGGCGGTGCAGGTCAACGGCAAGCTGCGCGGCACGTTGGAGGCCGCGCCCGACGCACCGCGCGCGGAACTCGAGGCCGCCGCTCGCGCGTTGCCGGGCGCCATCGCGGCCATCGGCGACAAGACCGTCCGCAAGGTGATCGTGGTGCCGGGAAAGATCGTGAACATCGTCGCGGGTTGAGCGCATCCCGTGATGCGGGTTGGCGCTGTTATCCTCTCCGCGGACCGGGACTCGGGACCCGGGAAGACACAACCCCGTGGTCGTCATTCCGGAGTCCGCATCCGATGAACCCGGACGCGGCCCCGGAATGACGATTTGGTGACATCGCGCCCGTTCCGGAGCCTGAAATCCGGATCCATCGTGCAACCGGAGCTGATTCGATGCGGATCCAAAAGTGGCTGGTCGTGCTGGCGTGCCTCGCCGCCGTCGCCGCGCTTGCCGGCTGCGGATTCCACCTGCGCCGCAGTGCGGCGGTGCCGGCGCCGATGGCGCAACGCGTTTACCTGCAGGTCAACGGCGGCGGAGAATTCCCCCGTTCGCTGGCTGCGGCACTGCGCGCCGGCAAGGTCGATGTGCTGGATGAACCGACCCCCGGCGTGGCGACACTGGCCGTGCCGGTCGCGTCGTTTTCCTCGCACCTGCTGACCAGCAGCGGTTTCCAGCGGGTGGGTGAATACACGGTCGGATTCCGGGTCCAGTTCAAGTTGACGGGTGGCGATGGCAGCACCGTGGTGCCGATGCAGACCATCGAGCTGTCGCACGAGTTTGCGATCGACCAGACCCAGTTCTCGGCGATCTCCAGCGAGACCGAGGCGATCCAGCGCAGCCTCGTGCGCGAGATGACCGATGCCGTGATGCGTCGCCTCGAAGCGCGCGCCGAGGTTGGCGCACCGGCTGCCCCCGCCGCCGGCGGCAGTGCGGGCTGAGCCGTGGCCGGCAGCCTCGAAGGCTTCTTGCGCACACTCGCCAAGGGCGATCTCGCGCCGGTGTATTTGCTGGGCGGCGAGGAGCCGCTGCAATTGCAGGAAGCCGGCGACGCGCTGCGCGCACGGGCGCGCGTGCTCGGGTACACCGAACGCGAGGTGCTCGACGTCGAGCCCCACTTCGACTGGGACCGGCTGGCCCGCAGCGGTGCCAGCCTGTCGCTGTTCGCGTCGCGCCGACTGATCGAAGTGCGCCTGCCGACAGGCAGGCCCGACCGCGATGGCTCGGCCGCGATCACCGAGTGGTGCAAGGCGCCGGCACCCGACATCGTGTTGCTGGTCAGCGCGCAACAGTGGAGCAAGAAGCACGAGGGCGCGTGGGTCCGGGCGGTCGAACGTGTCGGCCAGTACGTGTGGTTGCGGCCACCGAAAATCGAGGCGTTGCCGGACTGGATCCGGGCCCGCATGCGCACGCATGGCTTCGCGCCCTCCGACGATGCGGTCGCGCTGTTGGCTTCGCGCGCGGAAGGCAACCTGCTTGCGATCGCGCAGGAAATCGACAAGCTGGCCGCGCAGCGTGGTGGCGGGCCGGTCAGCGCCGAAGAGCTGGAATCGCTTGGCGAAGACAACGCGGTCTACGACGTGTTCCGGCTTACCGATGCCGCGTTCGGCGGCGACGCGCCGCGTGCTTTGCGGATCCTCACCGCCCTGCGCGCCGAGGGCGAGCAACTCGTCCCCATGCTCGGGTGGGTACTGAACCAGCTCGATCTCGCGCTGCGGCTCGCTTCGGCGCCGGATTTTTCAACCGGAGCGCGTGCGGAATACGGCATGTGGCCGGCGCGCCAGCAATTGTTTGCGGGCGCATTGAAACGTGCCGGCCGCGGCAACGCGCATTGGCGACGTTGCCTGGCGCAGTGCGCGCGCATCGACCGCATGATCAAGGGCCGCGAACAGGACCGTTCGGGAAAAGCCATGGGCGACTCGTGGCGGGAGATGGAACGCTTGCTGGTCGCGATCGCGCAGCCGCGTGCGGCGGCTACGTTGCTGGCGGCGTGAAAAAGCAGACCCGTCCGCCAATGAACGCCAATGAACGCGAATAATTCAACAGCGCTTTTTTTCATTGGCGTTTATTTGGGTTTGTTCGCGGACAGTCTTGCTCTGGATGTCGAACATGAACCCTGAGCGTCCGTTGGTGATCTTCGGCGGCACCTTCGATCCCGTGCACATAGGGCACCTGCGCGCGGCGTGGGAAGCCTCCGAGGCGCTGGATGCCGAGGTGCGCATCGTCCCTGCGAAGATTCCACCACACCGCCCCCAGCCTGTCGCCAGCGCCAACGAACGCGCCGCGATGCTGCGCGCCGCGCTGGCAGGCCAGGATCGCCTGGCGCTCGACCTGCGCGAACTCGAGCGCGAAGGGCCGTCCTACACTGTCGATACGCTTGCTTCGTTGCGCGCGGAAGTCGGCGGTCGGCGTCCACTGGTGGTGTTGATCGGTGCCGACGCGTTTGCCGGTTTGTCCGCGTGGCATCGCTGGCGCGAGTTGTTCGACCTGGCACACATGTGCGTGCTGACGCGGCCGGCGCAGATTCCGGCGATGCCCGACGAACTGGCGGGCGAGGTGGCGGCGCGAACGGTGGACGACGCAGCCAGCCTGCGCGACGGCCCGGCCGGCTGCGTGCTGAACATGGTGGTCTCGGCGTTGGGTATTTCCGCGACGCGCATCCGCGCGCTGCTGGCCGTGGGCAGCGAACCGCGCTGGCTGGTGCCGCAGGCGGTGCTGGACGACCCCGCGCTGCTGCAGCCTTATCGGGAAAGCCGGAACCGGGGACCGGGGTGAGTCGATGCGTTTGGCCGATGCCGGTGGCATCGGCCGCATCGATGAACGCGCGGCCAAGGATGGCCGGGCCGGTGCCACGCACCATGGATGGTTGCTTGATGGAGTTCAGGTTGCGCATGGGCGCCATACTTGCGCTCGAATCCCAGTGGTGCATACTGGAGCCGCGCAATCCGCGCGCCATCTCGAGGCCGAGGCCTTCCACAACTTGACCAGTCAGACCAAGTCACGCCCCGCCGCAATTCCCGTCACCCGTCCCCCCTCCTTTGCGACCCTGCGCCGGCGCGTGCTCGCCGCCCTCGATGAGTTGAAGGCGCACGACATCCGCGAAATCGACGTACAGGGACGCACCTCCATCGCCGACCTGCTGATCATCGCCTCCGGCACCTCCTCGCGTCACGTCAAGTCCATCGCCGACGAAGTCGTCCGGTTCGCCAAGCGCGCCGGCATGCTCCCACTCGGGGTCGAAGGCCAGGACGAGGCCGAATGGGTGCTGGTCGACCTGGGCGACATCATCGTGCACGTGATGCTGCCGCGCATCCGCGAGTTCTACGGGCTGGAGCGCCTGTGGGCCGTGGGCGACGGTCAGGCGCCCGATGCCGAGGTCGCCAACGCCGGCTGAGCAGCGGAGCATGCGCGCGCGGCTGATCGCGATCGGTGAACGCATGCCGCGGTGGGTCGCGGGTGGTTTCGCCGAATACACCAAACGGCTGTCGCACGAATTGCCGCTGGAGTTGGTCGAGATCAAGCCGGGATCACGCGGCAAGGGTCGCGACGATGCGCGCGCCATGGCGGACGAAGGCGCGGCATTGCTCACCGCGTTGCCGCGCGATGCGCACGTCGTCGTGCTGGACGGCCGCGGTGCAGCGTGGTCCAGCGGGCAGCTTGCGGACCAATTGTCGAACTGGCGCATGTCCGGCCGCGATCTCGCGTTCCTGATCGGCGGCCCCGATGGTCACACCCACGACGTGCTGCAACACGCCGACCAGCGCTGGTCGCTCGGCCCGCTCACCCTGCCACACATGCTGGTGCGCCTGCTGGTGGCCGAGCAGTTGTACCGCGCGACGACGATCATCAAGGGACATCCGTATCATCGCGGCTGACGGCGCGCGTGGGGAGTGCGTCGGCAGCTTTCCCATCCTGGCCGAAGGCTCCCCGCAAGAACTGTCGCGCGCAGGCGCGCTCCTGCATTTCCCGCCGCGCTGAGCCACGCGCTCGTGTGCGCGTTGGCCACGTACGCGTGCCTTGGGCAGGAGCCCGCCTGCGGGCAACTGCCGGAGCCGATCGGGAACATTCCGCCAGCAGAAGCTGAAGCCAACTACCATCGGCAAAGAGTGGGTTTGGCCATGGCGGCCTGACCCACGACAAACAGCCGCCGGGGAATCCGGGGCGGCCCATGTCCCATTTTCGCGAACTGGCGAGATCCAGGACGTCCAATGTCGTGCGGGGTCGTTCCGATCATCAGTCGACCCAAGGAGTCCGATCATGCGTTTCTCACGTGCCGTTACGTTGTGCATGTTGCTATTGGCGCCGCTCGCCTCGGCAGTCGCGCAGACGAGCACACCCCCTGTGTCGATTGACGCGGGCACGCGCAAAGCGGTGGTTGAAAGCATCGCCAACAGGATGCAGGCGAACTACGTGTTTCCTGATGTGGCCAGCAAGGTAGCCGAAGCGCTCGACGCAAAGATGGCCGACCATGCCTACGCTGGTGACACGACAGCCGACATGTTCGCCAAGGCGCTGACCCACGATCTCCAGGCCATCGGACAAGATCGCCACCTGCGGGTCTTCTATGGTCCGACTTTCAAGATGCGCCCGGCAGGCGACGCACCGCCGACGCCGGAACAGGTCGCGCAGCAGCGCGAAATGGCCAGCCACTTCGGCTACGGTATCTTCAAAGTGGAGCGACTCCCCGGCAACGTTGGTTACCTGGATATCCGCGCCTTTCCCCCGGCTGCGTTCGTGGCAAATGCCTATGCTGCTGCGATGACACTCGTCGCCGGCAGTGATGCCCTGATCATTGATTTGCGGCAGAACGGTGGCGGCGACCCTTCGGCAGTTGCCGCGTTCCTCAGTTATTTTTTCCCGGAGGGTGACAGGCGCCATCTGAACGACATGCACTGGCGCAAAGACAACAGGGTCGAGCAATTCTGGACGGGTGCCGTCATCGGCCCGCGCTACAGCAAGCCGGTATATGTGTTGACGTCAGCGAGGACGTTCTCCGGCGGCGAGGAATGTGCTTACGACTTTCAGACACAAAAGCGCGCGACCCTGGTTGGCGCGACGACGGGAGGCGGCGCCAACCCAGGCGATGTTTTCGCTCTGGGCCACAGCTTCTTCGCGTTTGTCCCCGTGGGCCGCCCGGTCAATCCGATTACGCACACGAATTGGGAACATGTCGGAGTCAAGCCGAAGATCGTCGTCCCCGCGGCCGACGCGATGAAAACGGCCTACGTGGCGATTCTGGAGAAATTGGTCGCAAAGGCCAAAAATCCCGATGAGCTGGCCGGGCTGAAGGCTACGCTCAGTCGGGTGAAGTCGGGTAAAGAGGGCAAGCCCGATTACTCGCCGCCGAAGTAGGCCGCAGGAGTCTCCCGAACCGAGGTATTGCGTTCATCCCGGATGGCGGGTCGAACCGGCGTTGCGTTCGGTCGGCACTTGCGTCGGATATTCAGCGCCGCCGGAGGTCGCCGTTACCATCGGCGCCAACCCCAAGGATGTGAGGTGGCATGGCAATCGATCTGGGCGTGGTGCTCACGGCGTTGCTGGTGGTCGGTTTCCTGGCGCAGTGGCTGGCGTGGCGGATGCGGCTGCCCGCGATCCTGTTCCTGTTGCTGATCGGGATCGTGCTGGGCCCGGCGACCGGGTGGTTCAATCCTGACAAGGTGCTTGGCAAGTTCATGTTTCCGGCCGTCTCGCTGGCGGTCGCGCTGATCCTGTTCGAAGGCAGCATGACCCTGCGCTTTTCCGAATTGCGCGGGATCGGCCGCGCGGTGCGCGGGATGGTCAGTTATGGCGCGGTGCTGGCGTTGCTGCTGCTGGCGGCGGCCGCGCACTGGATCGCCGGCGTGGACTGGGCGATCGCGTTCCTGTTCGGCGCGCTGACCTGCGTGACCGGTCCGACCGTGATCACGCCGATGCTGCGCACGCTCAGGCCCACCGCGCGCATCGCCAGCGCGCTGCGCTGGGAAGGCATCGTTCTCGATCCGCTGGGCGCGCTGTTCGCGGTGCTGGTGTTCGAGGCGATCGTAACCCACCAGCAGGGGCATTCGATTGCGGTGTTTGCGGCGACCATCGGCATCGGCGCGGGCATCGGGTTGGCCCTGGCCGCGGCGCTGGGTTTCCTGTTGTACCGACAGATGATCCCGGAATACCTGCAGGCCTACGGCACGCTGATCGCGGTACTGGGCGCGTTCACGCTGTCCAACCAGCTCGCGCATGAATCCGGCCTGGTGGCGGTGACCATCATGGGCATCACCCTCGGCAACCTGCGGCACGTCCACATCGACCACATCATGGACTTCAAGGAGCACCTGTCCACGCTGCTGGTGTCGTTGCTCTTCGTGATCCTGGCGGCACGGCTGCAATGGCCGCTGCCTCCCGGCATGCTGATGGCGGGCATCCTGGTGTTCGTCGTGGCGCAGTTTTTCATCCGGCCGGTGTCGGTGCTGGTCGCAACGGCGGGCAGCGGCATGACCTGGCGCGAACGCGCGCTGGTCGGATACGTTTCGCCGCGCGGCATCGTTGCGGCTTCGGTGTCCTCGCTGTTCGCGTTGCGCCTCGACGAACTCGGGGTGCCCGGTGCGGGGGCGTTGGTGCCGCTGGTGTTCATCCTGATCATCGCCACCGTCGTGTTGCAGAGTGCCACCGCGCGGCCGCTGGCGCGCTGCTTGAAAGTGGCCGCGCCCGATCCGAACGGCTTGCTGGTGTACGGCTCCGACGAGGTTGCGCGCAGCGTCGGCAAAGCGCTGGCCGACCAGGAGTTCCAAGTGTTGCTGGTCGACGATGACTGGGGCGGCATCAGCGCCGCGCGCATGGCCGGGCTGCCGACGTTCTACGGCAACCCGACCTCCCAGCACGCCGACCTGCACCTGGACCTGACCGGTATCGGGCGGCTGCTGGCGATGTCCACCCGCCGCGAGATGAATTCGCTGGCGTGCATGCATTACCGGCAGGAATTCGGCCGCGAGCGGGTGTATCGGCTGCGCGTGCTGGCGCCCCAGGAGAGTGGCGATCGCGCGGCGTTTGCCGGCAGCCTGCGCGCCAAGGCGCTGTTTGGCGACGACATGACCCATACCCGGTTCCAGGAATTGCTGGCGGCAGGTTGGCGCATCAAGTCCAACGAGCTGACCGACGCGTTCGACTGGCCGGCATTCATTGCCACGCATGGTGCGGACGCCGTGCTGTTGTTCGGCATCGAGCCGAGCGGCAAGTTGCGGGTCGTGAGCAACCGCCGCAAGACCGAGCCGAAACCCGGCTGGACCGTCATCGCGCTGGTGCCCGCGGCCGCCGGGGAAACCACGGTTTCCGCCGCGACGTGAGAACGGGGCTGGCGGCTCCACCGTTATGCTGGCGCGATGTTGTACCTCGCCTCGAAATCCGCGCGCCGGCATGAACTGCTGCGGCAGTTGGGCGTCCGGTTCGAGGTCGTGGACGTGGATGTGCCGGAAGTGCGCAGTCCGCGGGAGTCGCCGCGCGCCTACGTGGAACGGGTGGCACGCGCGAAGGCCTTGTCCGGCCTTGCCACCGTGGCCGCGCGCGATCCCGGTGCCGTGGTACTGGGTGCCGATACCGAGGTGGTCCTGGGCGATCGCGTGTTCGGAAAGCCGACCGATGCCGACGCCGCCAGGGCCATGCTGCGCGATCTGTCGGGCCGCACGCACACGGTCGTTTCCATCGTGTGCCGTGCGAGTGCCGCGGAGGAAACCATCGCGATGTGCGAGTCGTCCGTCGCGGTCGCGGCGCTGGATGACGCCGCCATCCGGGACTATGTTGCCACGGGCGAGCCCTTCGGCAAGGCGGGTGGCTATGCGATCCAGGGCAGGGCGGCCGCGTTCATCGCGCACCTGTCCGGAAGCTATTCGGGGGTGATGGGGTTGCCGCTGTTCGAGACGGCCGGATTGCTGCGCGGCGCCGGCCTGGAACCGTGACGCACCCTGAATCGCCGTGCGCGCCGCATCGACAGTCGTGGCCGTGGCGGGATATAACGGGGCTCCCCAACCTGCCCCGCGGATCGACCGGCGCATGACCGAGGAAATCCTGATCAACGTCACGCCGCGCGAAGCGCGGGTCGGCGTGGTGGAGAACGGCATGTTGCAGGAGGTGCACGTCGAGCGCACCGGGCACCGCGGTTACGTGGGGAACATCTACTGCGGACGCGTGCGGCGGGTCATGCCCGGCATGCAGGCCGCATTCGTCGACATCGGCCTGGAACGCAGCGCGTTCCTGCACGCGGCCGATACGTCGCATCCCACCCTGGCCTCCGATCCAACCGACAGTGCCACGACCCCGGCCCCGGTCGTGGTGCCGCCGATCACCGAACTGGTGCACGAAGGCCAGCGCGTGATCGTGCAGGTCATCAAGGATCCGATCGGCAGCAAGGGCGCGCGATTGTCGACGTTCCTTTCGATTCCATCGCGCTATCTGGTGTTGCTCCCGGACAGCACGACGCTTGGCGTGTCCGTCCGGATCGAGGACGAGGTCGAGCGCGAGCGCCTGCGCAACATCCTGGCCGGGCTGGCCGATGGCGGCAATGTCGGGTTGATCGCGCGCACCAATGCCGACGGTCTGCAAGGTGAAGTACTGGCCGAGGACGTCGCCTACGTGCGCAAGGTATGGCAGTCGGTCAGCGGGGTGATCGCACACGCGCAACCCGGCGAGCGGGTCTACGAGGAGCCGCCGCTGCCGCTGCGGGTGTTGCGGGACCTGATGCACGACGACATCGAAAAGGTGCGGGTCGATTCGCACGAAACCTTCGAACGCACCGTGGACTTCGCGCAACGCTTCATGCCCGACCTGGCCGGGCGCGTCGAGCATTACCCCGGCGAGCGCCCGATTTTCGACCTGTATGGCGCCGAGGACGAAATCCAGAAGGCGCTGCGCAAGGAAGTGCCGCTGAAGTCCGGGGGCTATCTGGTGATCGACCAGACCGAGGCGATGACGACGATCGACGTCAACACCGGCGCGTACCTCGGCACGCGCAATCTCGAGGAGACCGCGTTTCGCACCAACCTCGAAGCCGCGCAGGCAGCCGCGCGGCAGCTCCGGCTACGCAATCTCGGCGGGATCATCATCATCGATTTCATCGACATGCACGACGACGACCACAAGCGCCAGGTCTTGCGCACGCTGGAAAAGGCGCTGGCGCGCGACCACGCCCGCACGACCGTGTACGCAATGAGTCCACTCGGGCTGGTCGAAATGACCCGCAAGCGCACCACCGAGAGCCTGGCGCGGCAACTGTGCGAACCGTGTCCGGTCTGTCACGGGCGCGGGATTGTCAAGACGGCCGAGACCGTCGGTTACGAGATCTTCCGGGAAATCACCCGAGCGGTGCGCCAGTTCGACGCAGAGAAGCTGCTGGTGCTGGCGGCCCCGACAGTCGTTGCGCGGATGCTCGAAGAGGAATCGTCGGCGGTGGCCGAGCTGGAAGCCTTCATCGGCAAGTCGATCCGTTTCCAGCCCGAGGAGCAGTACGGGCAGGAGCAATTCGATGTCGTGTTGTTGTAAAAGCCGGGACCCGTCACGAGCGGTGGCGACGATCGCGCGTTTCGCAGGTTGGGTTGAACCCGGGCTTCATCCGGGTGAAGCCCAACAGTTTGCGGCGCATCCGTTGGGCTTCACCCGGACAACATCTGGGTTCAACCCAACCTACGGGTTGCTCTTTCCAGAGTCCCGATCCCCGCGCGAGGCGATCTCGTGACCGATACATGGCGCCACCGCTTGCGCCGCGCGCGCTTCGCCTTGGCCGCGTTGGTCGCCGTGGTGTTGATCGGCGCCGCGGTCGCGATGGGGATCGTGCAATTGCTGTTGCCGCTGGCCACGCACTATCCGGACTTCGTCGCGCGACAGTTGTCGGAGCGTTTGGACCGTCCGGTGAAGTTCGCGGCGATCAGCAGCGAATGGCAGCCATCCGGCCCGTTGTTGACGGTGCGCGGCCTGACCCTCGGCCCCGGCCGTCCGGGCGGGAAGTCGATCACGTTGCCGCATGCCGCGGTGAAGTTCGATTTCGGTGCGTGGCTGCATCCCGCGCATCGCTGGATCACCTTGCGCCTCAACGATCTGGAATTGCGCGTCGAACATGACGCCTCGGGCTGGAAAGTGGTCGGCTTCAGCAATGCCGCGAACAACTCGCACAATTCGCTGCAATCGTTGCCGGTCGACCTGGACCTGCGCAACCTTCACGTGGACATCGTCGACAACCTCGATCACCACTCCTGGCAATTGTTCGCGCCGCGCCTGCGGGTGGTGAACGTCGGCGAAGCCGTGCGTTTTGGCGGCAGCGTGCAACAGTCCGGCACGCGGCAAGGCGTGACGATCAGCGGCCGCATGGACGCCGGTGCACGCGATTACGAGCTGTACGTGTCGACCAGCAATCTCGATCTTGCCGAGGCGGCGCGTGGGGTGGGGCTGCACGGATACAGCGTGCGCAGCGGCCATGGCGACATTGAGTTGTGGGGGACTTGGCACGGCGGCAAACTCGTTTCAACGTCCATGCGTTACGACTTGCGGGGATTGTCCGCCTCCGGTCCGGGAGGGCGCGACCTCGTCCTGCCGTCGTTGTCGGGTGTCTTTCGGGCCAGCCGTGTCGGCGGCGGGTGGGATCTGGCCTGGCGCGGGCCGGGCAAGCCGGGTGCCGACATCGACCGGGTCGGCGGGATGGTGATGCAGTTGCGCGGGCATCCCGGCGCGTGGCAAGTGTCGGTGGCGGCGCGCGCGATCGACCTGTCCCCGTGGATGTCGCTGGCCGCGATGGCGCCGCAGGCGCCGAAAGCCCTGGTCGACTGGGTGGCGAACGCGCAGCCGCACGCCACGATCGACGAGGCGGCGGTGGTATGGAACGAGGGCGGCGCGTACGACGCGACCGTGCGGTTTTCGGCTGTGAGCGCGGCGGCATCGGGCGCGGTTCCGGGTCTTGCACTGGCGACCGGGACGGTTCGCGCCGACAACCACGCGTTGGCGCTGGAGTTGCCGCCGCAGGCCGCGACGCTCGCGTTGACGGATGTGTTCCGCAAGCCGTTCTCGTTCGCCCGGTTCGGCGGAACGCTGGTGGCGTGGCGCGAAGATGGTGCGTGGAACATTGCCACCGATGGGCTCCATTTCGTCGATGCGGACGGGATGGCGGGTGGGGGCCGGGCGCACCTGGTGTGGTCCGGCGCCGGGCACGCACCCTTCCTTTCCGCGTATGCGGTCCTCGATCGCGCGAAGGTGCCGGATACCAAACGGTTCCTGCCGTACCACCGGATGCCGCATTCGCTGGTCGAGTGGCTCGACCGCGCACTGGTCGCGGGCAACGTGACGTCCGGGCGTGTATTGGTGCGCGGCCGCCTCGACGATTGGCCGTTCCTCGATCACCGGGGCCGTTTCGAGGCGACGGGCACGGTCAAGGATGCGACGTTCGATTTTTCCGATGAGTGGCCGCGCGCGACCGCAGTCGATGCTGCGGTGGATTTCGTCGACAACCACATGGGTATCGTGGCGACGCATGTAGAGGTCCAGGGTGTCACGGCGACGCATGCCGTGGCCACGATTGCCGACCTCGGCCATGGAGTGTTGAACCTCGACGTCCAGGGTGGCGGCAGCGGGGACCGGTTGCTGGATTTCGTGCGCCACAGTCCGGTCGGCGCCGGTGCGATCGACGCGTTGCAGGGGATCACGATCGACGGCACGGCCCAATTCGGCATCAAGTTGGCGATCCCGCTCGACGCCGCCGCGAATTTCACCCTCGACGGCAAGGTCGATCTTGCGCATGCCGACGTGACGGCCGCGAAATGGAACGTCGCCTTGAAGGATCTCAACGGTCCCTTGCTGATCGACGGCAAGGGCTTCCGGGCCCAGAACCTGACCGCAACGTTCCGCAGCGCGCCCGCGACGCTGTCCATGGCCGTGGCGGGCGCGGTCGAGGATCCGGCCGACATCGTCGAGGTCTCGCTCGATACCCGCGCGTCGCCGCAGACGCTGGTGCAGGGCTACCCCGACCTGGCTCCGCTGGTTGCACACGCCAGCGGGACCGCGCCGTTCCACATCGGGGTCAGGGTGGTGGGTGGCACTGACGGCGCCGCGGCCACCCCGATCCTCAATGTCCGGTCGAGCCTCCAGGGACTCGCACTGGACTTCCCCGCGCCGCTGGACAAGCCTGCAGCGGCGGTGTTGCCATTGGACCTCACCTTGCAGCTACCGCCGGACGGTGCGCCGCTGACGGTGTCGTTGGGCGACATCCTGCAGGTACGGGGACGCCTTGCCAATCCTTCCCGCAACCAGCCGATCGCACTTGCGATGCATTTCGGCGGCACGATGCCGACGCAGATCCCGGCATCGGGGCTGGTGGTGGACGGGCATGCAAGGCGGCTCGACGTCAGTGGCTGGATCCAACACGCATTGGGGAACGGGACCGGCGCCGCGTTTCCGCAACTCGCGCACGCAAACGTTTCGGCCGACCACGCCGAAGTCTTCGGGACCGACCTCGGCGCGTTGCAATTCAATTACGAAGCGGGGGCTGATAACGACGTCATCGGTTTCGATGGAGCGGTCGTGAAAGGCACGGTGCAATTGCCGACCCGCAACCTGATGACGCGCGGGATCACGGCACGCTTCGATTACCTGCATTGGCCGGGGCCACCCGGAGCGAAGGAATCCGCGCAGCCCCCGCCACCGCCCGAGCCGCCGACGGTGACCTCGCCGATCGCGCCGACGGCGATCCCTCCCTTGCACGTGACGCTCGGCGACCTCCGGATTGACAGGATGCACCTGGGTGCGACCACCTTCGAGAGCACGCCGACATCCGCGGGCATGCACGTCACGAGCTTCGATTCCAAAGGCGCCGATTTCTCGATCCACGCCAGCGGCGACTGGGACGGCACGATGGCGTACAGCCGCTCGCATTTCCTCGTCGATATTGCTTCACAGGATCTTGGCAAGACATTGTCCGCGTTCGGGTTCAGCGGGTTGCTCGCGGGCGGGGAAGATTCGCGCATCGGCATCGACGGCACCTGGCCGGGCGGTCCTTCGTCGTTTTCGCTGGCGTGGATGAGCGGCAAACTCGACTTCAAGCTGGGCGAGGGCCGTCTGCTTGCGGTCAAACCCGGCTTCGGACGACTGCTGGGCCTGCTGTCGGTACGCGAACTGCCGAGCCGCCTGATGCTCCATTTCGGCGATGTATTCAAGTCGGGATTCGGGTTCGACCAGGTGACGGGGACCTTCGCGCTGAACAACGGCAGTGCCTACACCGACGACATGCTGATCGATGCGCCCGCGGCGCGCATCGCGATGCACGGCCGCGCCGGGATCCGCGCCCGGGACTTCGACCTGACCGTCAATGTCACGCCGCATCTCGGCGGCACCCTGCCGGTGGTCGGCGCGGTCGTTGGCGGACCGGTCGGCGCCGCGGCCGGGCTGGTGATGCAGGGCCTGCTCGGAAAGGGCATCAACAAGGCCGCGGGCAGCATCTACCGGGTCACCGGAAGCTGGGATGACCCGGACATCGTCACCGTCAAGGAAGCAGCGCCGGCGTCGGCGCCTGTTCCGGCCACTGCCGCCACACCTGCATCGGCCGACTCGACTCCGGGCCCCGCGATGGCGGCACCGGTCCCGCCGACGTCCGTGGCGAAGCCGGCGCGATCGTCTTCAGCCGGTGCCCATCCATGACCCGCGTCGCTTGCGGATCGACGATGCCACCCTTACGTTGAGTGATGACGCCTTTGCTGGATCGACCTTCGATGGATTCAATGCTGGTTCTCGCCGAACGCAACCTGCTCGCGCCGGGTGGCCTGGGCGTGAATGATCTCGAGCGCGTGTTCGCGCAGGTCATGGCGCCTTCGATCGATGCGGCCGATTTGTATTTCCAGCATTCGCGCAGCGAGTCCTGGGTGCTGGAAGACGGCATCGTGCGCGACGGCAGCCATTCGATCGAACAGGGCGTCGGCGTGCGCGCCATCGCCGGCGAGAAAACCGGCTTTGCCTATTCCGACGACATCGTGCTGCCACAATTGCTGGAGGCGGCCGGCGCCGCACGGGCCATCGCGCGTGACGGCAACGGCGCGGGCAAGCCGTTGGCGGTGCGCGGCAACCGTGCGCTGTATCCGGCCGACGATCCGATCGACGGCCTGGACAGCGCGGCCAAGATTGCGTTGCTGCGCGAACTCGATGCGCTCGCGCGCAGTCTCGATCCGCGCATCAAACAGGTGATCGTCAGCGCCGCCGCGACGCACGATTCGGTGTTGATCGCGGCCGCAGACGGAACCCTTGCCGCGGACGTGCGCCCGCTGACACGCATCAACGTGCAGGTCATTGCCGAGGATGGCGACCGTCGCGAAGCGGGCTACGCAGGTGGTGGCGGGCGTTGCGCGTATCGCGACCTGCTCGACTCGGGTCGCGCGCAGGCGTGGGCGCGCGAGGCGGTGCGGCAGGCGCTGGTCAATCTCGAAGCGGTCGATGCGCCGGCCGGCACGATGGACGTGGTGCTGGGGCCCGGCTGGCCGGGGGTGCTGCTGCACGAAGCGATCGGGCACGGCCTCGAAGGCGACTTCAACCGCAAGGGCACCTCCGCGTTTTCCGGGCGGATGGGCGAAAAAGTCGCGGCCGCCGGTGTCACGGTCGTGGACGATGGCACCCTGCCGGGACGGCGCGGCTCGCTGTCGATCGACGACGAGGGTACCGCGACGAACTGCACCACACTGATCGAGGACGGCCGCCTGGTCGGCTACATGCAGGACCGGCACAACGCGCGATTGATGGGCATGGCGCCGACCGGCAACGGCCGCCGCGAATCGTTCGCGCACCTGCCGATGCCGCGCATGACCAATACCTACATGCTGGCCGGCGATCGCGACCCCGCGGAAATCATCGCCTCGGTGGAACGTGGCCTGTACGCGGTCAACTTCGGTGGCGGGCAGGTCGACATCACCAACGGCAAGTTCGTGTTCTCGGCCAACGAGGCCTACCTGATCGAACACGGCAAGGTCACGCGGCCGGTCAAGGGCGCGACGCTGATCGGATCCGGCCCCGATGTGCTGACCCGCGTGGCGATGATCGGCAACGACCTGAAGCTCGACGAAGGCGTCGGGGTGTGCGGCAAGGAAGGCCAGAGCGTGCCGGTGGGCGTGGGCATGCCCACCACCAAGGTGACGGCGATGACCGTCGGCGGCACCGCAGCGTGAGCCTGGATCACCCCGGTCCCGCGGTGTCGCGCAGCAATCGAAACAGCTCGCGTTGCGCACGTGGCGGCTTGCCGGTTTCGCGTTCGCGGCGCGCCTGCCGGACCAGCGCGCGCACGCGCTGGCGGTCGACATCGGAGTGTTCCGCGATGAACGACGTCAACGCCGCGTCGCCATTCTCGCCGAGCAGGCTTTCACGCATCGCTTCGGTACGGTGCAGGCCCGCGGCCTCGCGTGCGCCGGCAGCACGATCGCCGGCCAGCGCCGCGCGTGCGGCGGCGAAGTCTTCGTCGTCATGCGCGCGCATCAACTTGGCCAGATGCGCGAGTTGGCGCTTGTGGGCGATGTGCGAAGGCGTGCGCTGGACTTCGGCCAGTTCGTCGCGGATGTCGTCCGGCAAGCGCAGCTTGTCCAGACGCGCGGGCGGCAATTGCGACAATTCTCTTGCGAACGTCAGCACGTCCAGCGCGTCGCGTCGGCGCGCGCTGCGGCTGGGGCGGTCGGCGTCGGACTGCTCGTACACGGGCATGCGCGTTATAGTCGAAGGCTTGCAAGCGAACGTCAATGCGTAAGGCGCCACGCCGGCGCAAGCAGGGTCCGGTTTGGTCTTCGCCTTCGCAGAAGCAACATGGATCCCGGCTTTCGCCGGGACGACGAGTACGGAGATCCCTTTGAGTAGCGTCATTTCGCCCGACAACACCCTTGCCGAACTCGACCGTCTGGCCGAGCTTGCCGAGGACGTGATTCGTCGCGCACGTGCCGCGGGTGCTTCACAGGCCGCGGTGTCGGCCAGCGTCGACACCGGTCTTTCCGTCACGACAAGGCTCGGTGAAGTCGAGACCGTGGAGCGCAACCGCGACCGCGGATTCGGCCTGACGGTTTATTTCGGCCAGCGCAAGGGCAACGCCTCGACCGCCGACCTGAAGCCGGCGTCGATCGATGCGACGATCGAGCAGGCCTGCGCCATCGCGCGTTATACCGAACCCGACCCGTACGCGGGGCTGGCGGACGCCGAACGGATGGCAACCCGTTTCCCCGACCTCGACCTGTGGCATCCGTGGGGCCTTGACGTCGATCGGGCGATCGAGATCGGCCGCGAGGTCGAAGCCGCGGGGCGTGCCGATTCCAGGATCGCCAATTCGGAAGGGGCGACCGTGCAGCGCGGCGAGGGCCTCGGCGTGTACGCCAATTCACACGGCTTCGTGGGACGCGAACGCGGGACCCATCATTCCGTGTCCTGTTCGCTGATCGCGGGCAAGGGCGACGCGATGCAGCGCGACGGCTGGTACGAGTACGTCCGCAACCCGGGCCTGTTTCCGGAATTCGCGCGCATCGGCACGACCGCCGCGGAGCGCGCCACCGCGCGACTGGGTGCGCGCAAATTGTCCACACGCAACTGTCCGGTCCTGTTCGCCCCGGAAGTCGCACGTTCGTTGCTGGGGCACCTGATCGCGGCGGTGAGTGGCGGATCGTTGTATCGCCGCGCCAGTTTTCTGCTCGACCACGCGGGCAAAAGGGTGCTGCCCGGATTCGTGGATCTCCTCGAACAACCGCTGCTGCCGGGCGGACATGCGTCCACGGCGTTCGACGCGGAAGGCGTTTCCACGGGTCCGTCGGCGCTGGTCGAGTCGGGCGTGCTGGAACGCTACGTGCTCGGGAGCTATTCGGCGCGCAAGCTGGGGTTGACGACGACCGCCAACGCCGGCGGCGTCCACAACCTCGTCGTCCCGCCCGGATCGGTCGACGGTGGGCAACCGGAATTCGGCGGCCTGCTGGAGCGCATGGGCAGCGGGCTGGTGGTGACCGAACTGATCGGGCAGGGTGTATCCATTGTCACCGGCGATTATTCGCGCGGCGCCGCGGGTTTCTGGGTCGAGAACGGCGAAATGGCCTTCCCGGTGCAGGAGGTCACCATCGCCGGCAACCTTCGCGAAATGTTCATGGATGTGCAGGCGATCGGTACGGACGTCGATCCGCGTTCGTCGATCCTGACCGGCTCGATCCTGGTCGGGAAGATGACGGTCGCGGGCGACTGACCGGTCCGGGCCCAGCCTCCCGATTCGGGTGCTTGACACGCGCTGCCGGGTCGGTGACAGTCATCGCGCGGTCCGTCACCCGTCCATCATTCGAGGGAGACCAGCGATGAGCGTCCCACCGGAATCCGTCACCCCACCTGAGTCTGCGCCTTCCGCCGGACCCGGCCAGCCGTCGACCGGCACGCCCAGTGCGGAAGAACGCCAATGGGCCATGTTCGCCCACCTGTCCGCGCTGCTCGGCGGCATCGTCACCGGCTGGGTCGGCGGCTGGGGCTGGTTCCTGGGCCCGCTGATCATCTGGCTGGTGAAGAAGGACACCATGCCGTTCGTGAACGACCAGGCCAAGGAAGCCCTCAACTTCAACATCACGGTCGCAATCGTCTTCGTGATTCTCACGATCCTGGGCGTTGCGACCCTTGGCGTCGGGTTCCTGATTGCCTTGCCGTTGATGGTCATCGTCGGCATCGCGGCGCTGGTCTTCATCATCCTGGCCGCGATCAAGGCCAATGAAGGGGTGGCATATCGCTACCCGTTCACATTGCGACTGATCAAGTGAGTGCAGGATGCGCTCATCCCGTGCAGCCCATGGATGGGCGTTGACACGGGATCCATGGTCGGGCGCGTCCGGCATTCCGACGCGCCCGTATCGCGTCAGGGCTCTTCAGCCGGCGCGAACGGTTGCGCGCCGGCGGGGTGCTCCGGATCGAGCAACAGTTTGACCCGTGCTTCCGCCTGTTCGAGCGCCGCCTGGCAACTGCGGTACAGCGCGATGCCGCGCTCGAACGAACCCAGCGATTCATCCAGGCTCAGTTCCCCGCTTTCCATTTTCGCCACCAGTTGCTCGAGTTCGTTCAGTGACTTCTCGAACTGTGCGACCGCGTCGCGGCCGCCCGGCTCCGCGGCGGACTTGGTGGAAGACTTGGGCATGCGGGCAAAGTAGCGCAGCGTGCGCGGCGAATCAATCGGGAATCGCGCCGCGGTGCTTGCAAGTTTTGACCGGCGCAATGAAAATTGAGCGTTCACCTTGGTGGATGCCGGCTGGTTGATCGCCGGTCGGCGGGTTGTCCCGGTTGGCCGACCCGACGGGTTCTTGTGGTGGACGTAGCTCAGCTGGTTAGAGTCCCGGATTGTGATTCCGGTTGTCGTGGGTTCGAATCCCATCGTCCACCCCATTTTTTGTACAATGCGGGGTTTGCGGGCCGTTAGCTCAGTTGGTAGAGCAGGAGACTCTTAATCTCTTGGTCCTAGGTTCGAGTCCTAGACGGCCCACCATTTTCTTTCGCGGGAATGCCCTCGCCCTTTGCCCCTGCGCAGGTGGTAGAGGGAAATGATCATCGCGCTGTGCGCGATACCTTGTTGAGTTGGAGCCGGGCGAAAGTGGCGGAACTGGCAGACGCGCTGGATTTAGGTTCCAGTGGGCTAACCCCCGTGCGGGTTCGAGTCCCGCCTTTCGCACCACGGAGCTCTGCCCAGGGATGGAGGCTTTGAGCTCTGTCCAGGGATGGAAACCCTGAAGTTTTCGAGCAGGGATGGCGGCCGTGGCCTTTCCCTCCCGCACAGCGACCAACGAGTTTGCCGCCTTGAACACCGCCATGAACACGCAAGACCCGAATCAAACATCAGGAGCCGCAATGCAAGTGTCCCTGGAAAACACCGGCAAGCTCGAACGCAAGCTGACGGTCAAGTTCCCCGCCGAGCAGTTCGAGTCGAAGGTGCGCCAGCGCATTTCCGAGCTGGGGCGCAGCGTGCGTTTGAAGGGGTTTCGCCCGGGCCGGGTGCCGGCCAAGGTCATCGAGCAACGCTTCGGCGAACAGGTACGCGGCGAGGCCTTGTCCGACCTGATCGGCAGCACCTTCCGCGAGGCCGTGCAGCAGCAGAACCTGCAGCCGGTCGCCAATCCCAACATCGATACCGACGGCAAGCCGAAGGACGGCGAGATTGCCTATACCGCCACCTTCGAAGTCATGCCGGAATTGCCCAGTGTGGACGTGGGAATCCTCAGGATCGATCGTCCCCGGGCCGAGGTCGGCGAAACCGACATCGACAACATGATCGAGACTCTGCGCGTGCAGCGCCGCTTGTTCGAGAAAGTGGCGCGGCCGGCGGCCGACGGGGACATGGTCATCGTCGATTACGCGGCGCAGGCCGATGATTTCCGCCATCCTGCCGAGGGCCGTGAGCGTGCGGCGACGGTGCTCGGGGGCAATGGCGCGCTGGCGGTGTTCGACAGCGCGCTCAAGGGGCATTCGGCCGGCGAGGAACTGTCCTTCGAGGCGGAGTTCCCGCCCAGCTTCCCGATTCCGCAACTGGCGGCCAGGCAGGCGCATGTCGATCTGCGGATCGGCGAGGTGCAGGAGGGCAAGATCCCGGCCGTGGACGAAACCTTCATCCGCAACTTCGGAATCGCCGACGGCACGCTGGAGACTTTCCGCAACGAAGTCCGCGCCAACCTCGAGCGCGAGCTGGACAACGCCCTGCGTGCGCGTCTGCGCAACGAGGTCGGCAGCAAGCTCGCCGCGACCTACGCCGACGTCGACGTGCCGAAGGTGCTGGAGAAGGCGGAGTCCGAATCGCTGGTGCGTGCCGCGATGGGCAACCCCTCGGGCGACCAGCCGATTCCGGCCGCGGCCATGGAAGCCGCCCAGCCGATCGCGCGCCAGCGGGTTATTTCGGGACTGTTGCTGCGCCAGATCGCGCAGAGCAACAACCTGCGCGTCGACAACCGCAAGGTCAACGAGCAGATCGCCAAGATTGCCTCGACCTACGAGGAGCCCGAACAGGTCGTTGAACTCTACCGCAGCAACCCCCAGATGATGGACAACGTGCGCACCTCCGTGCTCGAGGACCAGGTTTCCGAATGGGTGGCGAAACACGCGGACACCACCGACGTGACCCTGAGTTTCGACGAGGTGATGCACCCGCAGAACACGTCGGCCTGAGGCCGCTTTACCCCTCGAGAGAACTCCATGCATTCCCACAAAAAGCAGGAAATCAGCAACCTCAACCTCGTCCCGATGGTGGTCGAGCAGACCTCGCGCGGCGAGCGTTCCTATGACATCTACTCGCGTCTGCTGAAGGAACGCATCATCTTCCTGGTCGGGCCGATCGACGACAACGTGGCCAATCTGGTCGTCGCGCAGATGCTGTTCCTGGAGTCCGAAAATCCGGACAAGGACATCAGCCTGTACATCAACAGCCCCGGCGGCGCGGTCACCGCGGGCCTCGCGATCTACGACACCATGCAGTTCGTCAAGCCGGACGTCAGCACCATGTGCACGGGCCAGGCGGCCAGCGCGGGTTCGCTGCTGCTGATGGCGGGCACCAAGGGCAAGCGTTATGCGTTACCCAATTCGCGCATCATGATCCACCAGCCCTCGGGCGGCGCCCAGGGCCAGGCCACCGACATCGAGATCCAGGCCAAGGAAATCCTGTTCGTGCGCAAGCGCCTGAACGAAATCTACGCCGAGCACACCGGACGCCCGGTCGAAGAGATTTCCCACGACATGGAGCGGGACCGTTTCATGAGCCCGATCGAGGCAAAGGATTACGGATTGATCGACACGGTCGTCGAGCGTCGCCCCGAAGTGTCGGTGAAGTCGGCCTGACGTACCTTCCGCAACCACGCGTTTTTCCAGAACTTTCTGGTGCAATCCCGAACGCCGGCCGGCGTCGGACCGACGGTCCGGCTGTGTTATGCTGCGCGTGCAACCGGGGTTGACCCATGATCTATCGCATCCCTGATCGACGGAGCACGCAATGAGCGAGGACCGGCCGGGCCGCGGCACAGAGGGCGGCAAGATTCTGTACTGCTCGTTCTGCGGGAAGAGCCAGCACGAGGTCCGCAAGCTGATCGCGGGCCCGAGCGTGTTCATCTGCGACGAATGCGTCGAACTGTGCAACGACATCATCCGCGAGGAACTGGAAGAAAAGGCCGCGTCCGGCCGCACCCAGCTGCCCAAGCCGCGCGAGATCATGGAGACGCTCGACCAGTACGTGATCGGGCAGACCCGTGCCAAGAAGTCGCTGGCGGTGGCGGTGTACAACCACTACAAGCGGATGGAGTCGCGCGCCAAGAACGACGACATCGAGCTGGCCAAGTCCAACATCCTGCTGATCGGCCCGACCGGCAGCGGCAAGACGCTGCTGGCCGAGACCCTGGCGCGGATGCTCAACGTGCCGTTCACGATCGCCGATGCGACCACGCTGACCGAAGCGGGTTATGTCGGCGAGGACGTCGAGAACATCATCCAGAAGCTCCTGCAGAAGTGCGACTACGATGTCGAGAAGGCGCAGACCGGCATCGTCTACATCGACGAGATCGACAAGATCTCGCGCAAGAGCGAGAACCCGTCGATCACCCGCGACGTCTCGGGCGAGGGCGTGCAGCAGGCGCTGCTGAAACTCATCGAAGGCACCGTCGCTTCGGTACCGCCGCAAGGCGGTCGCAAACACCCCCAGCAGGAATTCCTGCAGGTCGACACCCGCAATATCCTGTTCATGTGCGGCGGCGCGTTTTCCGGGCTCGAAAAGGTCATCCAGCAGCGTTCGGAATCGACGAGCATCGGTTTTTCCGCCGAGATCCGCAGCAAGGAACGCAAGCAGAACGTCGGCACGTTGCTGGCCAACGTCGAGCCCGAGGACCTGGTCAAGTATGGCCTGATTCCCGAGTTCGTCGGCCGCCTGCCGGTGGTCGCCACGCTGGACGAGCTGGACGAGGACGCGCTGGTCAAGATCCTGACCGAACCCAGGAACGCGATCACCAAGCAGTTCAAGAAGATGTTCGACATGGAAAATGTCGAGATCGACTTCCGCCCGGATGCCCTGAACGCGATCGCCAAGCGTGCCATCAAGCGCAAGACGGGCGCGCGCGGCCTGCGCACGATCCTCGAGGGCGTCCTGCTCGACACGATGTATGAGCTACCGTCGCTCGAGCACGTCAGCAAGGTCGTCGTTGACGAAGCGGTGATCAACGGGCAGGCCGAGCCCTACCTGATTTATCGCGGCAACCTGCAGCAGCAATCGCGCGCCGAAGGCGACGCCGCCTGACACGCTCGTCATCCGGGCGAAGGCCGGGATCCATGGTCTTCTGTGGCTTGGGTTGACGCCGGCGTGATCGGCGGAAGCCCGACTTATCGCTCGCGCGTGTTGGGCTTCGCGGATGGAGCCCGCTCAACCCAACCTACGAAGGCCGATGCGGCAAGACCGTTGGAACGGGTTGGCGATGATTTGTAGGTTGGGTTGACGCCGGCGTGATCGGCGGAAGCCCAGCGTCACCCTTGCGCCAGCGCGCGCTCCGCGTGTGCCTTGATGGTCTTGACCATCGAGGCAAGGCCGTTGGAGCGGGTCGGCGAGAGGTGCTTGCCGAGTCCGATCACATTGATGAACGCAGGATCGGTATCGAGAATTTCGCGCGCGCTGCGCCCGGAATACACGCGAAGCAGCAGGGCGACCAGCCCTGACACGATGGCCGAATCGCTGGTTGCGCGCAGATTCAGGCGATTCGCATCACCGGAAACCACGATCCAGACCTGCGACTGGCAGCCATCGACCTTGTTGGCGTCGATCATTTCCGCGTCGGCCAGCGGCGACAGTTTGCGGCCGACATCGATCAGGTATTGATAGCGCTCGGTCCAGTCGTCGAAGAAACCGAATTCCTCGACGATTTCGCGTTGCGCATCGATGGCGGTGTTGACGGCAAGATCGTTCATGTGCGGATTATCGCGCGGCAAGGCATGGTTCGTCGAACGGCGGTTCAGCGTTCCGCCACTCTCCAGCGCGTGCCCTGCGGGCCGTCCTCGATGGCGATGCCCATGGCCGCGAGTTCGTCGCGGATGGCGTCGGCGCGTGCGAAGTCGCGGGCGGCACGCGCGGCTTGACGGGCTTCGATCAGGCTTTCGACGCGTGCGGCATCCACGTCTCCCGTTCCGCGCTTGAACCAGGTTTCCGGGTCCTGTTGCAGCAAACCCAGCAGTGCGCCGCCGGCAAGCAGTGCGGCCTTGGTTCGACGGCGCTCCCCACTTGATCCGGCATGCCGTGCTGCGTCTGCCAGCTTGGCCAACTCCGCCAGAGCCTCCGGCGTGTTCAGGTCGTCCAGCAATGCATTTTCGAGATTCCCCGGAATGTCGCCGTCCGTCGCGGTCGTGTCGACATCGGAAAGGTCGCGCAGTACGCCATACAGCCGGTCCAGCGTCGCGATGCTTTGCCCGATCAGCGCATCCGACCAGTCCAGTGGTTGCCGGTAGTGCGCGCTCAGCAATGCGTAGCGGATTGCCTCGGGCGGATGC
>DASTIS010000104.1:0-7253 GCA_035717365.1 Rhodanobacteraceae bacterium | reverse complement strand
CGCAGCATTGGTTGTCAGTAGTCCCACTGGAATTCCCCTTCCCCGTGCCCGCTCGCGCCCCCAACAAGGCGCGACTGCATTAGATACGAAAGTTAACGAAATATCAATAACGTTGCAAAGTGCTCCCAAACTCATGAACTTGCGCACATTTCGCCTTGAGATGATGCCCTTCAACCTCGATTTCGGCCGGACATGCGTCACAAATCCGCGAGCTTGTTTCCGTACGGCCGCCAAGCCGCCGGCCAGCACTGAAACACGGCCGCCGTGGTGCGCGGCGTCCGGGCCACGGTACGCAACGTCCAGACGCCCGCGCCGGCGCGCCGCGCCGGGTTGGCCGGCACCCCGTTGCGGGGTATCCGGCCGCGACCGTGCGTGGGCCGACCGTCATGGAACCCGCGCGCGACATGAGCCTCTATACTTCCGGGCTCGCCGCGCACGGGCGGCAACGGTCGTGCCGATGGTCCACGCACGCAGGCGCGCCTGCCAATGATCCGAGCCATGTACCTCCCAGCCCCGCAAGCCATCCAGCGCGCCTCGCCCGCACCCGAAACCGCATGAGAATCCTGAAACGACTGGCGCTGATCGGACTGATCGGCTTCGCGTGCCTGGTGGTGCTTGGCCTCGCTGCAGGCGGCATCGCGTACTGGTTGATCGAGCCACGGGTGCCTTCGGTGGCATCGCTCAAGGACGTCCAGATGCAGGTGCCGTTGCGGGTCCTCTCCGCGGACGGCAAGCTGATCGCGGAGTTCGGCGAAACACGGCGCATCCCGGTCGACATCGGCAACGTGCCGAAGAACCTCAAGAACGCGGTGCTCGCGGCCGAGGACGCCGACTTTTACCACCACTCCGGCATCGACGTGACCTCGACCTTCCGTGCCGCCGTCGAGGTGGTGCTGCACCACGGAGAGAAGGTCCAGGGTGGCTCGACCATCACCCAGCAGGTCGCGCGCAACTTCTTCCTGAGCCCGCAGAAAACCTACACCCGCAAATTCACCGAAATCCTGACGTCGTTCCGCATCGAGAGCGAACTCAGCAAGGACCAGATCCTGCAGCTTTACCTCAACAAGATGTTCCTGGGCCACCGTGCCTACGGGGTGGCGGCCGCTGCGCAGTACTACTACGGCAAGACGATCGACCAACTGACGCTGGCCGAGTGCGCGGCGATCGCTTCGACCTTCCAGTTGCCGTCGGCGGTCAATCCCACCGACAACAAGCCGCGACTGATCGCGCGCCGCAACTGGGTGCTCGGGCAGATGCTCTCGCACCAGTTCATCACCCAGTCGGAATACCGGCAGGCCATTGCCGCCCCGGACGACGCCTCGCCGCACGAGCCCCCGGTGCAGGTCGACGCGCCCTATCTTGCGGAAATGGTGCGCCAGCAGGCGCTCCAGAAGTTCGGCAACCGCGCGCAAACCGACGGCTACGTGATCCGTACCACCATCGACAGCCACCTGCAGGCCCTGGCCAACCACGCCTTGCGCAGCCGCCTGGAGGATTACGATCACCGGCACGGCTACCGCGGCCCCGAGGCCCACGTCCCCTTGCCGCAGTCGATGACCCCCGCAACGCTGGAAAAGGCGCTGGCCGGTCACGGCGACTTGAGCGGCCTGCTGCCGGCGATCATCACCGCGGTCGACACGCACGCCGCGCGCGCCTACGTCCAGGGTACGGGCAGCATCACGCTCCCGCTGGCCGACATGAAATGGGCGCTCGGCTACGCACGCAAGGCGAAGACCGGCGGCAAGGGCGCCGCATCGATCCTGCAGCCGGGCGACGTCATCCGGGTGCGCGATATTCCCGACGAAGACACGCTGGCCCGCTCGTCGCCGGCCAAAACCGCGAAGGACAAGGGAACCGAAGGCGCCATCGCCGCCGACCCGCATCACTGGGAACTCCAGCAGGTGCCCGCGGCGCAAGCCGCCATGGTGGTGCTCTCGCCCGACGACGGCGCCGTCAAGGCGCTGGTCGGCGGTTTCAATTTCCGGACGAGCAAGTTCAATCGCGCGGTGCAGACCGCGCGCCAACCGGGGTCCAGCTTCAAGCCTTTCATCTATTCGGCTGCCTTCAGCCGCGGCTACACGCCCGCCTCGATCATCAACGACGCCCCCATCGCCTTGCCCGATCCGGCCAAGCCGAGCGGCCTGTGGACGCCGCAAAACGACGACGGCAAGTTCCGAGGCCCCATGCGGCTGCGCGAAGCACTGGCGCAATCGGTGAACCTGGTCGCGATCCGGCTGCTGGATGCGGTCGGCGTGCGCTACACGCGCGAGTACGCCACGCGTTTCGGTTTTCCCCTGGACGCGATTCCATCCAACCTGTCGATGGCGCTCGGTACGGCGTCGGTGTCGCCGATGGCCATGGCGCGCGCCTACGCGGTGTTCGCCAACGGCGGCTTCCTGATCAACCCGTATTACGTCGCCGAGATCGACAACCGTGACGGCAAGGCCATCTACAAGGCCGACCCGGTACAGGCCTGCCGGACCTGCGAGGCGCGTCTGCTGGACGAAGGCAAGACCACCGCGGCGCCCACACAGCCCGCTGCCGCCGCAGGCGATCCCGGCGCCATGGCCGATACCGCCAACGCCTTGACGACGGGCGAATCGAAGGGGCCGCTGCTGGCGCCGCGCGTGATCGATCCACGCAACGACTTCCTCACCACGTCGCTGCTGCGCAGCGTGATCGATCACGGTACCGGCGCTGCCGTGAAAAAGCTCGGCCGCAGCGACCTCGCCGGAAAGACCGGTTCCACCAACGATCACCATGACGGCTGGTTCTGCGGCTTCAACAGCGACCTGGTCGCGACGGTCTGGGTCGGGTTCGACGACTACCGTTCGCTCGGCCATGGCGAATTCGGCGCGAAAACCGCGCTGCCGATCTGGATGGCGTTCATGGGACCCGCGCTGGAAGGCAAGCCCGAATCCGCGCTGCCGATGCCGCCCGGCATTGTCACCGCGACGATCGACCGCGACACCGGCCTGCCGGCGCCACCCGGCGACACCAACACCATGACCGAAATGTTCCGAATCGAGAATCTCGACCGGCTGCGCGCGGAGGCCAAGGCGCAGCAGAACAAGGCGCCGGCGTACGACATATTTTAGCGATCGTCCCTGATCGCCGCTTCGTTGAATCAACCGCGCGCCGCAACCATTCGAGACTCTGGAAGTCCAGAACGGCCATCCATGGCCTGACTTTCCACAACAGCTGCTTCGAGCGAAACACTTCGGCTCCCTGCGTTCGCTCATGTGGGAAGACGGGCGCTCGCTGCGTAAATGAAAACTGGCAGACGAACGGCTCCCGGTTCCCGCTCCGACCGAAGATGCGACATAGCATCCCGTCTCCCATCTCCCGTCTCCCGTCTCCCGTCTCCCATCTCCCCGGCCTTTGCTTTTCTCCCCCGCTTTTTGCGACACTGGGCCGAACGCGGCTACAGGGTGTTTTTGGCATGCACAAGACCGCCGGGTACCACCGTATCCACGCCGAAGGCCGCAGTCACCAATTGCGCCGCCGCGTCGCCCTTGAAGCCGCTCGCCTGATCAGCGAGCACGGGATCCGTGATTTCCGGATGGCCAAGCGCAAGGCCGCGCAGCGAATCGGCGTCAGCGACGACGGATTCCTTCCGCGAAATCGCGAAATCGAGGAAGCCTTGCGCGAACACCAACGCCTGTTTCGCGCCGACGAGCAGCCACACGCGTTGCGCACGCGGCGGGAAGCCGCCCGCGACGCGATGCGTTTCCTCGACCGCTTCGAGCCCCGCCTGGTAGGTCCGGTGCTGGAAGGCACTGCCGATACCCATTCGCCCGTGAGCCTGCACGTGTTCGAAGACTGGCTCGAAAACGTGACCGGCTCGCTGCACGATCACGGCATCGCGTTCGAGACGCGCGCCCGCACACTGCGAATCGATCGCACGCACAACGCGGAATTCCCCGTGCTGCTGTTCGATGCGGATGGCGTGCCGATGGACGTCACCGTATTCCCCCGCGACGCGCTGCGGCAAGCGCCGCTCGACCCCGTCAGCGAACGCCCCCAGCGGCGCGCGTCACTGGCGGCGCTGGATGCGATGCTGCAGGGGAACGCCTGACTCGGGACTCGGGAAGGTGCGCGGGATGGACGTGCCGCTCCGAAAAGCCATCCCCCTCTCGCGCTGCGCGCGCGTTCGCTTCGCTCCGCCCTTCGTACCGAAGGGGGGAACTTGCTCAGCGCTTGTCCAGCGTCACGTAATCGCGCGGCGTCGCGCCGACGTAAACCTGCCGCGGCCGGCCGATGCGGCCGCCCGGCATTTCGTGCTGTTCGATCCAGTGCGCGATCCAGCCGGCCGTGCGCGCGATCGCGAACATCACCGTGAACATCTCGGTCGGAATCTTCAGCGCCTTGTAGATGATGCCCGAATAGAAATCCACGTTCGGGTACAGCTTGTGCGCGACGAAGTAGTCGTCCTTGAGCGCGGCTTCCTCCAGTTTCAGCGCCACATCGAGCAACGGATCCTCGACGCCGAGTTTGTCGAGCACCTCGTGGCACTTCGCGCGGATGATCTGCGCGCGCGGATCGAAATTCTTGTAGACCCGATGGCCGAAGCCCATCAGCCGGAACCCCGATTCCTTGTCCTTGGCGCGCGCAACGGCCTTGTCGACGTCCTTTGCATCGCCGATTTCGGTCAGCATCTTCAGCACCGCCTCGTTGGCGCCACCGTGCGCCGGCCCCCACAACGCGGCGATGCCGGCCGCGACCGAGGCATACGGATTGGCGCCGGTCGAACCCACCAGCCGCACCGTCGACGTCGAAGCATTCTGCTCATGGTCCGCGTGCAGGATGAACAGCAGATCCAGCGCCTCGGTCACCACCGGATTCAAATCCAGAGGTTCGCTTGGGACCTCGAACATCATGTGCAGGAAGCGGTCGACGTATTTGAGGCTGTTGCGCGGGTAGCGCACCGGCCAGCCGATCGAATAGCGATAACACGCCGCGGCGATGGTCGGCATTTTCGCGATCAGCCGTACCGCCGCCAGCCGGCGCTGGTCCGGATCGTTGATATCTAGGGTGTCGTGATAGAACGCGGACAACGACGCGATCGATGCGCACAACATCGCCATCGGATGCGCGTCGTAATGGAATCCGTGCAGGAAGTTCTTCAGCGACTCGTGCATCATCGTGTGATGCGTGACCGCGTCCTCGAACTTCGTCATCTGCGCCTTGTTCGGCAACTCGCCTTCCAGCAACAGATAGGCGACTTCCAGGAAGCGTGAACGTTCCGCGAGTTGCTCGATCGGGTAACCGCGGTACAGCAGCACGCCCTTCTCGCCGTCGATGTAGGTAATCGCGCTTTTGCACGACGCGGTCGCGGCGAAACCCGGATCGAACGTGAAGTGGCCGGTCTCGCGGTACAGCGACGAGACGTCGACGCAGCTCGGTCCCTTAGTGCCTTCCACCAGCGGCAGGGACACGGAACGATCGGCGGCGGTCAGGGTGACATTCTGGTTGGACACTGGTAACTCCTTCGGTACGTCACGACGGACATGCCATCGCACTGTTCATCCCTGCAATTATCGCACGGCAAGCGCGTACACGCAGGTGCGACGCACCACGCGGCGCGCGTCATCGTCAGGTCGTCGCATACAAAAACGCCTTCCGCGCCGAACGCGGAAGGCGTCTGCAAACCATGGCGACGTGCGTCGCGCGGCGGGCTATTTCTTGCCCGCGGTATAACGCCGCTTGAACTTGTCGATGCGGCCGCCGGTGTCCATCACCTTCTGCTTTCCGGTGTAGAAGGGATGCGAGGCCGAGGAGATGTCGACCTTCACCAACGGGTATTCCTGGCCATCCTCCCACTTGATGGTCTCCTTGCTCGTCATCGTCGAACGCGTCAGGAACGCGAAATCGGACGCGGCGTCCTGGAAAACCACCGGATGGTAGTTGGGGTGGATGTCGGCTTTCATGGGGGCTCCGAAGCGCTGGATTCGTACGGGGAACCCGGCATTCTAGCGGCGGCGACCGCTGCGCGGCAAGCCCGGAAGACCGGCTTCAGCGCTCGCCTGCAACCTCCCGGAGGCATAGTCCATCGCGCTGGCCACGATGCGCGCCGGAAAGCCCACGCGCTCCAGAATGCGGATTGCGTTGCGCGCACGGCTCGTGCCTGCTCGAAGCCGGTAATCGAAGAAGCCTTCGATGTCCGGGTTTTCACGGAAATGGAGGGGCACGTACTGCCCTGCCAGCAGCGGCTGCAGTTCGACATCGTGGGTGGTCACCAACACCGTCGCGTGAAGGCACAGATATTCGAGCACGGCCCGCGCCAGCGCCACGCGCTCGCAGGTATTGGTGCCGCGGAACAGTTCGTCGATCACCAGGAGCGGATGCCGTTCGTGGGCGGCGGCGTCGAGGAACGTGCGGATCGCGTCAACCTCGCTGAAGTAGTGGCTGCGCCCGGATTCGACCGATTGCTCGCCCCGGATCGAGGTCATCACCTCCGCGAGCGGCAGCGTGGCCGACGCGGCCAGGCAGAACCCCAGGGTCCGGCCCAGGATCTGGTTGATCGCGATCATCTTCACGAAGGTGGTCTTGCCCGCCATGTTGGAGCCGGTAATCAACGCAGACTGCCGGTCCAGCCGCAGGGAATTCCTGACCGGCCTGGCGAGCAACGGATGACAGCCGTCGCGGATGTCCAGCAACGGGCGGGTGGTGAAACCCGGACGGCAGTGGTCGGGACGGCCTTCGAGATACGAAGCGACCGCAATCGCGGCATCGATCGCACCGATCGACTCGAAGGCCGCCGCCAGCGCGGGGCGCAAGCGCTCGAAACGTCCGATGGCGGCCACGCAGGCGATCGGCTTGGCCAGGAAAGCCAGCGTCAGCACGGACGACAAGTCGAACACCCCGAAATCCAGCCGTTGCAAGCATGCCATCCAGCGCATGACGCGGCGCGCGTCGGCGCGCTGCGGCGCCTGTTCCGCCAGCCGCTGCAGCGGCGGCAATGGCGGCTTCGCCATACGCGCCAATGATTGCGCGACCCGCAAGGTGCGTGCGCAATCTTCCAGGATGCGGGTATCGCGATTCAGCCGTGACCCTGCACGAAACAGGATCACCGCGTTGACGGGCAATATCGTCAGCCAAATCCAGAATGACCAGCCGAACGAGATCGTGGCCACCAGTACAACCAGCGAAGTCAGCCCCCACAACGGCAACAGGAAGGCGTGTTTCGGCAGGGCTGGTCCTGGTCCGAAGGCAAACCAGGCAATGCCGGCGTTGCTGTCGTCGCGCAGGGC
>DASTIS010000103.1:0-44242 GCA_035717365.1 Rhodanobacteraceae bacterium | reverse complement strand
AATCCATCGACGCGCTGGATGCGGAAGTGGTTGCGGCCGGCAATATCGTGGATTCGCCCAACCCTTACAACGCCTGGACCATCCCGCCCGACAACGTCCAGAACTTCCGCTACCTCGACAGCGCGTTCGGCTCGCTGATGCAAGCCGTCGATGGCGGCGCCGACGCCGCGCCATCACCCGACGCCCGCGCCGGCTACACCAAACTGAGCGGCATGCTGGACGCGTCGCTGCAGAAGTGGAGTGCGCTCAAGGCGAACGAACTTCCGGCGTTGAACGCGAAGCTGAAGGCCGCCGGCAAGAAGCCGATCAGCCTGGAGTCGAAGAAGGCGAAATCCTGAGGTGGCCTGGATCATCACTGCGCAGCACCGGCTAATGCTGATGCCTACCAGCGTTTTGCGAGTTCTCGAGCATTCCAGCTTCGCACGCAGTTCGGTTCGATAGTGCGGCGAAAACCGGCCAACAGAGGAAGTCCACGCGTGTCGTTGGGCAGTCCGATAGCGGCCATTGCGCCGTTACCGCCTCGAATCGTCTGTGATAACTCATAGCACCTCCGATTCGCCGTATATCACCTGTCGTCTGCGTGGGCGCGATAGCCACGCCATGTGCCATGTGGTTGATTGAGCATGGACTTTTTGGATTGACACCAGGGACGGCTGGCGCGACTATCCGTGTTACACCCCAATTTTGGGGTCTACTTGGCGTTAGGTGCATGAGCAACCAATTGCCACTTCCAGACGGAGCAGCCCAGGACCCAGAAGCGCAAGAGATGGCGCGCATCTGGGTAACGCGCAGCGATTTGTTGGTGTCCTTAAACGTTGGCTGCTACTTGGAGGCGGAGGGTGGCGTCAAAGAAACCACCGCGTGGGGTGACATGCTCGCGGACACAATCAAGCACATCGCCAAGGCAATCTCGCTTCGGTATGACGTTTCACCTGCCGTTGCCCAGCAAGAAATACTTTCACGTTGCACCGAGTCGCTTGCGCAGTACAGCAAGCACTTTTCGGGGGCTCTGGGCAAGAGCACCTAACCATTCATTCCAGCGGACGCGCTGCGCGCGCCGCTAAATTCAAGCGTTAGGCTCTAAGAACATGCGATTCGCATACGCACTTTTCATCTTGGGTATGGCGGCAACTCCGGCCTTGGCGGCGGACTTTTCTACGCCACAGGGTGCCTTGCAAGCACTGGAGCAAGCTCAGCGTTCACATAACATTGAGGCTGCTGTAGCAGCGAAAGACTTTCAGTACGAGGCGTACGCAATGCTGGCAAATCTAAAGAGCACGCCAAAGCCAGAGCCCGCCCTCGTGCGCAAGGCTGCGCACACCTTGGAGGTTGCATACCGCAACGAGATCAAGAGCGATGGCTTTCCCAACATGGAAGGCGTACACACTAAAGTCGTGAGTACAAAGCACCTTACGCCCGCGCTAGTCGAAATGGATGAGCAAGTAACCTACCCAGATGGGTATGTCTCTCACGAGACAATCTACGCGGCGTTATCGGGTGAACGATGGGGTATCGTCAACTTACCAAGCAAATGAGCCTAACTATTCGGTCAACCGGACACTCACCCGCTGCGCGGGTTCGCGCCGGTTACCTCAAGCGTTAGTCTGCATGGGCAGCATCGACACGCTCGAAATCGTTGGCGTTGACACAGGTGCTCGTCAACTGCGCTTGCGGTCGCATCGGCAACAAGGCGAACTCGTGGTCACGCTCGATCCTGTTTCGCTCAAGAGCTTCACCGCTGCATTGCCGCCAAATGGCCAAGAGGCATATTGGTTGCGCTCCGTGAGCAAATCGCAACATCCGTTTCTCTGGTGGCATCGCACAGTTGGCTACAGTGCTTTGGTGCGCGCCAAGCGCAACGGCGCTCGTGAGCACGTCGAAGTTCCATGCACCAAAGCGGTGTATCGTTCTCTTTATGCCATGCTGCAAGCTGAGTGGGCACATGCAGTCTAACTATTCATTCCAGCGGACGCGCTACGCGCGCCGCTAAATTCAAGCGTTATGCTGCAAGAGAGGGGAACTCGCATGCTGGGGCTGGATAGTCCGCGCTGGGCTGAGTTGCAGCACGCTTATGGGTCTGCCGCGGATATCCCAAATCTTCTACGCCAGCTCAGCACGTTGCCGGACTCAGAGGGCAACGCGGAGCCTTGGTATTCGCTGTGGAGCGCTTTGGCGCACCAAGGCGATGTTTTTCCGGCGTCATTTGCTGCCGTGCCCCATGTCGTGGAGGCACTTGCCTCGGCGCCAAGCCATGCTCCGGCCACATTCTTTCATTTCCCCGCTTGGGTGGAGGTTTGCCGCAAGACCCGCGGTATAACCGTCCCGCAAGATCTCGAGTTCGCGTATTTCGCGGCGCTTGCGCGGCTACCCTCGTTCGTTGCTGCGGCTGCCACGCGACCGTGGGACGATGCGTTCACTGTTTGCGCACTCGGCGCAATCGCAGCCGTGAAAGGCAACGCCAAGGTTGCGCAGGCGGTCATGGAGCTCACACCGGCCGAGGCGGAGCGGTTTCTTGCGTCATTGTTCGAGTAGTTGCAGCATAACCACTCATTCCAGCGGACGCGCTGCGCGCGCCGCTAAATTCGGGCGTTAGCGCTCACAGGGGGAATGCATGCAAGACCGGGATTTCGTCTGGGAGCATTTCAAGTTCAACGCCGAGCAGCGGCTTCGTAGTTTCAATTTTTTTGTGCTGCTCTCCATCTTTGCCGATGGTGGCGTGTTCACGGCTCTAGAAAAATCGTTCAACCCCGAGCTCGTTGTTTTGCTCGGCCTGTTCACAGCGCTGCTCGCCATCGTGTTCTGGCTGGCCGATGCACGGAGCCGAGCGCTTCTTCAGCTTACAATTCCGGCGTTGAAGGATATTGAGTCCTCGTTTCCGGAGAGCCACAGACTTTTCGCAAAAGATGCAGTGCAACAAGGCCGGATCGTCAGGTACACATTCGCAATTCGGGCCCTTCTCACCGCACAGCTTTTGTTCGGCCTTGGGGTGGTTTGCTACGGCGTTCACCGGTGGTGAGTGCTAACAACTCGGTCAACCGGACGCAAACCCGCTGCGCGGGTTGCGCCGGTTACCTCGGGCGTTAGGCCCCATGCCCAAAAGTTCGCGCCAGCACAATCGCAGCCATTTCTACAAATATATGGATGTAGAAACGGCGCTAAAAGTGCTCGATTCTGCGCGATTGCGCTGGAGCTCACCCGTCCGGTTCAACGATCCCTTCGACGTACCGCGGGATATTGCACACGGATTTACGCCTGAAGACATCACGCGTGCTGTGGGAGACTTGCTCAACCATTACCTTGATAACCCCCCTGACGACCTGACAGACTTTGATGAGTCGCTTGCGACCCTGCTTACCCTAGCAAGGGAGGGATTTTCAAAAGAGCTTAGAGAGGAGCTTCGCACCGGCATCCAAGAAACGGCCATGGAATTGGCGTCCGAAGGGGCAGGCTTAAAAGCCTTGCGAGATCATTGGGCTGCGCTGTTGCCGACAATGCGGATTCTTTGCCTCACGGAGAGTCCAGGACACGTCGCAATGTGGCACCACTACGCGGATCGCTATCGCGGCGTCGCGCTCGGCTTTCGCAGCAACGACGATAATGACAATTTTCTCTTGGTTGCTGAGCCTGTCAGCTACTTACAAGCAAAACCAGACGTGTATACGGATCACGGGCTTGCGAAGTTGTTGTGCCTAAAGGGATCTGCTGCCGCAAGAAAAACATTTCAGATGGGGACATACACGAAATCTGACGATTGGAGCTACGAAAGGGAGTGGCGTGTCGTCACCTACGCTGATAAAGGAGATCTTCAAAATTTCAGCGATTGGCCATTCCCCCATGAAGATCTGTCCCACATATACCTTGGACCATTAATAAACGAGAATGATTCGGGCAGAATTATCGCCCTCGCAAAGCGTTACCCCAATGCCAAAGTGTTTCATACGACCATTGGTATGGACAGAGAACTGCACTTCCAGGAGCATGGGGCCTAACATTGCGTTCAAGCCGAAATTGCATCGCTACGCCAACAACATGGCCGATAAAGCTTGCCATGTTCTTGGCTACGCGCTGCAATTCGGCTTAACTTGAGCGTTAGCGCGCATGAAATACGTACTCGCATTCCTCACCATCGTTGTTGCGCTCTGCGTTAGTGGTTGCGCTACGGCGCCAGGCAAGGTTTACCGCGGCACGTACTTCTACAACTTCGAGTCATCCTCTTTCACGCCCGACGGAACGGATGAGCATTGGTGCCTCAATGGCAACATGGAGCAAGCGGAGCTTCCCGGCAAAGGCGCAAGTGGCCCATGGGGTACCGCGCATGTTGTAGTGCGCGGCCAGCTCAGTCCTCCAGGTCATTACTGCAACTTGGGTGCTTCCAAGTACATGCTAAAGGTGTACAAGCTCATCAAGGTTTCGGACAGGCAAGCAACAGGTGGGTAGCAGCATGCGCCTTAGCATCAAGTTTGAAGTGCACAGTTGATCAGCGCTCCCGAAAGCAGACGTGCGCCAAGGGCAGCTACGGGTCGCATGGCGCCGGTCGCTAGTCAGCCAGAAGCGGATGTTCGCCTTGATCTTTCACCGGTCTAAACTCCAAGTGGCAGAGTTGCGGGAACTCGCCGCGGAGTGCTTCGAGATATTCAGGGGGCGCAACGATTTCGCGCAGCGGCGTATGGAGCGGAAGGTCGCCAAATTTTCGCCATTCTCTCTCCATGTAATAGTTCTGGGGATGATCTTTGGGCAAGTCGACATCGAACGTTTTGACGAACGCCAGTATTTTCGCCAGTTGCCCCTCTGCCATATCGACTGCCTCGGTGGGCGACCTCGGGCTCGCGCCGACAACACGGATACTCGATGTGGGCATATCAGGAAAAAAAGAGTGCAAGCCGCTCCATACGGCTAGGACCTCCTGACAAAAGGTGTTGTTACGTGCGCTTGGGTATCGTGAGACCACCGGAATATATGTAACGGGGCGGCCGCTCCACTCGGCGACTATGGAACGATCTAAGCCCACACCAAACCGACCGTATTTCAACGTGTGCAGCGCCAGCGACTCAAAGGGAATATCGCAGAAGCACGTGACAGTCTGTGCTATGGGTTCTCCGTCGACGCAACCCCTCTCGGAATCGACGCACAGGGTTGCGCGACTGCTACCGCTGTGCTCACCAACGTGACTGCTGCGTATTTCCATGGAGGTGAGAATGGCGCGGAGTGTTGCGAGGTTGGCGTCATCATCCATAGGATGCCGACGACCTACTAAGTGATAAAGGATTTCGCTGGTGTATGAATTCGACATCGACAAGCTATTCTCCCTTTCGCGCAACACAAAGTTGCGCAGTTGTTGCACGCAAATCCAGGGACGGAGTTGCACTGCGATTTTTGTAGCCGCTCAGATGACGGGTCTTAACCTAGTATTATCGGCCCGAGGTAGCGTCAACCGACGAGGACTCGAATCCTGCAGGCTTGGTGGGGAGATTTTCCATGGCGAGGCTTGTATTCGAATTGAATCAGTCCCTGGATGGCTACGTCGACCACCAGGCATTCGGGCCGCCTGATCCGACGTTGTTTCGCCACTTCACGGAGCGGGTGCGTGGCTTGGCGGGCATGTTGTACGGGCGCGGCATGTACGAGGTCATGCATTATTGGGACGAAGACTCTCCCGATTGGGACGCGGACGAACGCGAGTACGCGGCGGTTTGGCGGAGCCAGCCAAAGTGGGTCGCGTCGCGTTCGCTGAAGTCGGTCGGCCCGAACGCCAGCCTCGTTGCCGATGACATCGAGGCGGTAATACGGGGACTGAAAGCCGGGCTCGCCGGGGAGATCGAAGTCGCAGGACCAGAGCTGGCGCAAAGCCTGACCGACCTCGGTCTCATCGATGAGTATCGGCTCTACATCCATCCCATCGTGCTTGGTCACGGCAAGCCGTTCTTCGCAGGCTCTCGACCGCGGCTCCGCCTCGTGGCCAGCGATTTGATCGTCGAGGACGTGATCAGGTTGACGTACGTTCCTGCTTGATTACGCGACGCGCACGACAAGCGACGCCGATGCATCAAGTCGGGTTTGGTCGCTTTCCGCAACTCACATCTTCAATTCGCATCCGACATACCACGTGCGTCCGTACGCGGGCTCGAGGCCGGTCCGCCACACGCGGTTGTTACTGGCCGTCGGTGAGATTGCTGATGCCGCTCGACTGCATCCCATGCACTCCGGGTTCTCGACAGCACCACTGACGGCCAGGTGCGAGGGCTAGCGGACGACCAGTTCCATGCGCCGGCCCAACGCCTTCAGCGCAGTGGCAACGGTATCGATTTTTGTGGCGTGAGCCAGGTTCACCAAACGGTTGACCGACTGCGGGCTCGTGTGCAGACGCCGCGCCAACTCCGCTGCGGTCACGCCTTGCTCCAACATCGTGTTGAGTAGCAGTACTTTCGCCCCGACACTTGGCGGCAGCTCGACAGCGACCTGACCGCGTTTGACGCGGCTCGGCATCGGCACACGACGCCCGTCTTCGAAATAGAAGTCCATCGCGGTACGCAGCGCATCGGCTGCCATGCCGAGGGCCTCTTCACGCGTCGTGCCCTGGGTGAGCGCTTCGGGAATGTCGGGGAACTTGACGAGGTAACCGTCGCCGTCGGGCTTGAGCGTGGCAGGATAAATCAACATGGTTCGTCTCTCGGGTATCAGCGGGCCGAATGTTCCAATCCGAGCTGTTTCAGGATCGCCTTTCTCAGGCCCTCTCCAAGTTCCTGGGCACCGTGCCTTGGCAACGTGGACTGCCGGCCGTGGTAGTACAGTTTGGTGTGCCGCTTGCCTTCCTCGAAACGCACGCCTTGGACTGCAAGCCACCGCTTGAATTCACTGACTTTCAAGGCGCATCCCTGCGGCTTCGGACGTAGGGTAGTATAAACAAAAACGTTTATAAGGTCAAGATCGCTTTTGGCGCGCTGGACTGGCACCCGGCAAGGAATCATGGACCCAAAGCACGCGCTTGATGGCTATCGGCTTCTCAACAGGCACGCCTCCAGTTGCTCCAAGGCCAGAGCGGCCTTGCCTTACCGGAAGTACCAGATGGCCCCGTAAATCACGCCGGCGATCACTGCCGCTGCGAGCCCCAGAATGACGTACGCCCCTCGCGTCAATCCCTTGATGATTTGCTTGAATTGGGCGCGGTCGTTGACACGGGGAAAGGGCGCTTCCGGCACCGGTACGCCGATGAAATCGCAGAGCGGCTTCCAGCCGTCGCTGACGGTGAACGTCAGCAATCGATCGGGGGGCACTGCAGCCCGCACGTCGGCGACGTGCTGGTGGTAATCGGCGATGGCTTTCGCGCGGTCATTCATGGTGCCCCGGTGCGCGCGTTGCCAGATCAGCTTGTGGCACATGTCGCCCAGCTTGCGCCCGAACGGCGTGACGAACTCGAGAACCTTGAACTGCCACAGCGATTCGGTGAAATAAATGGTGGCCCGCGTACTTTCGTACCACGCATCGGCGCCGCCCGGATGCAGGGACAACAGGACCTTGGCGTCGGGGTAGGCGGCGATCAGTTCGCGCCACACGCTGCTTGCCGGGTTGTCCACCGCGGCGGTGTACTTGGAGAAAACGGTTTCCCAGTCGTGTTGCCTGCCTGCGGGCTTGTTGGCCACCATGCGCCAGAAACCGAGATGCGACTTGTTGTCCTTGTTCTCCAGGACTTCGACCATGTGGTAGCACGGGAACCCGAGTTGGTTGAGTGCAGTGCAGATCGACATGGTGCCGGTGCGGCCGAAGCCGGCGCCGATGATCTTCAGGGGCATTGCACGCCTCCACGTTTTTCGTCAATACGGGACCGTCGCCCGCAGCTTGCACGAGCGATGCCGGCAGGTGTCACTGCCGCGGCAGGAATTCGCTTCGCCACGCGCCTCCCCGAAGCGTGGCGGGTGTCATTCTGGCACGTTCGACACGGCTGCAGGTCAAACCTGCAAGACGGATTCCGGACGTATGCCAGCGACGGCTGTCTGCAAAGTGGACTGCCGCACAGCAGAAGGGGTCGGCTGCCGTGCCCTCACGTCTTCGACTCGAACCCCGCAGCGTAGGTACGAATACATCATACGCACAGCGGCGTCTCATGGAACAGGCTTTGTGTTTTCAGGTGTGCGCGATGGTCGGGGCCATCGCTGCTGGTGAAGCGCGTACTCGGCAGGCCCGGCCAGACTGCGAGCAAAAATGGATTCCGGGTTCCATCGCCGATGAAGCCGGCGACGGCCCCGGAATGACGACGTTTTGAGTGCGCCGATGAAGCCGGCGATGGCCCCGGAATGACGACGTTTGGGGTGCGCCGATGAAGCCGGCAACGGCCCCGGAATAACGACGTTTGGGGTGCGCCGACGAAGCCGGCGACGGCCCCGGAATGACGACGTTGGGAATTACTTGCCTCACGCTTTCGACAACAGGCGTCCGCTTAGCGCAACGTTCAACGCGATCACCACGGCCACCGCCAACGCATGCGTCAACAGGTCGGTGGCGGCCGTGTCGTACTCATGGAAGATCTGCAGCAGACAGGCCGAGGCAGCCGCGCTGGCCAGCCCCAGCAGCACCGCAGTGAGCACCGGGCGCAACGGGCAGGCGCGGCGCAACAGCCAGATCATCAACGCCGAAAGCGGTATGGAAAAGCCGATGATGAACACCAGGCAATCGCTGGTTTGGTACAGATTGCCGATCTGCGTGCCCGGCGCAATGAGGTGCTGGAAGTCCGTTCGGAAGCAACCCCAGCCACTGGCGCCGAGCCACAGCAACGCGCCCGGCAGCGGCAGCCACGCCCAGGCCCGCGAACGTCCCGGCACGGCCAGCGTGAACGCGGCCCACGCAGCACCGATCGCGGTGAGCACCGCACCGAGTGTCGCCCATGCCAGATCGGGTGCGCCGGCCCAACGCTGCAGCATCGGCGTTGCGCCGTGAAATGCGAACAGCAGCACGGCGATCGCCGCCACGACCGCGAGCCAACCGAGCGTGCGCAGCCATGGCGGCAGCAATCGGCGTACCGGTTGCATTTCGGCACCGAGCGCGGTGATCAGGTTGTCGATGGAATGCGGGTTGGTCATGGCGCCCTCAGTCATCCTTTTGCATGCTTCCGCGCAGCGCCTTCAGGGCGCGGTGCAGATTCACTTTCAGGGCACCGGTGGCGCGTCCGGTGTGCGTGGCGGCCTCGGCCAGCGACTGCTCCTTGAGGCCCAGACGCTCCACGGCTTCGCGTTGGGCTGGCGGCAATTGCGCGACAGCTTCGCGCAGGTGCTGCGCCCGCTGCTGGCGTTCGGCGGCGGCGCTGGGGTCGTCCACACCCGCATGGGTCTTGAGCACAGAATCATCGTGCCGTTCGCGACGATCACGACGGCCGTGGCTGCGCAGCGCGTCGATCGCCCGGCGCCTGGCGATGGCGCTCAGCCATGCATCATAGGACCGGGTCGGATCGTAGGTATGGCGCACGCGATGGACGGTGATCAGGGTTTCCTGCACGACATCGTCCAGATGATCCTGCGCCACGCCCCGGCGCCGCGCCACCGCACGGATCAGCGCCACCGAGTCGGCCAGCAGTTTCTCGTAGACGCGGCGGTCGCCCGCCTGCGCCGCAGCCATCCACGCCGCGCGGCGTCGGTCCGGCGACTCGTCGATGCTGGCGGCTGGATCAGGCACGATCGTCTTGGCTGGCGCCCATGAAAAGCGTGCGCTATCAAAGACCATCGTACCGGTAGCAGTCAAGCCCGGCATAGTCGGATGCCGCAGTGGGGTCTGTCTGGTATTCGCTGCGTCCGTGCCGGACGTTACTTCGTACATCCTGGTAACCGCACCGTGGCGCGCGGCGAATACCTGGCACCCTCCTGCGAACGACCCAACCATGCTCCTGCTGATCCTCGCCTATCTCGGTGGCGCATTCACCATCCTCAGTCCGTGCATCCTGCCTGTGCTGCCGTTCGTGTTCGCACGTTCGGATCGGCCATTCCTGAAGAACGGCTTGCCGATGCTGATCGGCATGGCCATCACGTTCGCGCTGGTGGCCACGCTGGCGGCGATCGGTGGAAGCTGGGCGGTCCACGCGAACCAGTACGGCCGTTACGTCGCAATGGCGGTGCTGGCGGTGCTTGGCCTTACTTTGCTCTCGCCGCAGATCGCCAAATGGATCACGCGCCCGGTGGTGGCGCTGGGCAACAAGCTGTCGCAGCGTACGGCCAGCGAGGGCGACTCGATCTGGGGTGCGACCGGCCTCGGCATCGCCACCGGTCTGCTGTGGGCGCCTTGCGCGGGGCCAATCCTCGGGCTGCTGCTGACTGGTGCGGCGCTGAACGGCGCCAGCGTGCAGACCACGCTGCTGTTGCTCGCTTATGCTGCCGGCGCGGCCACCTCGCTCGCGGTGGCGCTGCTGATCGGCGGCAGAGTGTTTGCGTTGATGAAGCGTTCGCTCGGTGCCGGCGAATGGGTGCGTCGTGCGCTGGGCGCGTTGGTACTGGCCGGTGTGGCCGTGATCGCGCTGGGGCTGGATACCGGCCTGCTCACCCGGGTGTCGCTGGCCAGCACCGCAGGGATCGAGCAGGCGCTGATCAATACGGTGCGTCCTGCCGGAGCCGCGCCCGTTCTGAAAACCGGTACGACGCCGCCGGTGGAAGGGCTGCCGGTGGAAGGAATGTTCCCCTCGCTGGCCGGCGCCACCGGCTGGCTCAACAGCCCACCACTCACGGTGCAGTCGCTGCGCGGCAAGGTGGTGCTGGTGGATTTCTGGACGTACTCCTGCATCAACTGCATCCGCTCGCTGCCCTACGTCGAAGCCTGGTATGCCAAGTACAAGGATCACGGCCTGGTGGTGATCGGCGTGCACTCGCCGGAGTTCGCGTTTGAAAAGATTCCAGCCAACGTGGCCAGCGCGGTACAGCGGCTTGGTGTCGATTTTCCGGTGGCGCTGGACAGCGACTACGCGATCTGGAAAGGCTTCAACAACCACTACTGGCCGGCGGATTACTTCATCGATGCCAAAGGGCGGATCCGCCATCACTACTTCGGCGAAGGTGGCTACAAGGAAGGTGAAGACGTGATCCGCGAGTTGCTTGCCGCGGCCGGCCAGAAGAACCTGCCCGGCGGTTACGTGGATCCCAACGCGCAAGGCGCTGAAGCGGCCAGTTCGGGCGATGATGCCCGTTCGCCGGAAACCTACGTCGGCTATGCCCGTGCGGATGACTTTGCCGGCGACCGGCTGGCCGAGGATGGCACGCGGAACTACCACGCACCCGCGACGCTCGCCGTCAACCAGTGGGCGCTCAACGGCCGCTGGACCGTGCATGCGCACGACGCCACGCTCGACCAGGCCAACGGCAGCATCAGCTTCCGCTTCCAGGGCCGCGACCTGCACCTGGTGCTTGGCCCCGCCAGCAACGGTAAACCGGTGCGTTTTCGCGTCACGCTGGACGGCAGGGCGCCGGGGGCCGACCACGGCATGGACATCGACGCCGCGGGCAACGGCACCGTGACCGCACAACGCCTCTACCAACTGGTACGTCAGGCGCACGGCACCGGTGCGCGCGTATTCAAGATCACCTTCCTCGATCCCGGCGTGCACGCCTATGCCTTCACGTTCGGCTGACCTGACGATCAACCGCAGTTTTTGCAGGTGTCCAGCATTCCGGGTGTGTTTCATCTGCGCCGCATCGTTGGACCCGGTTCCTGGTGGCAGTGCTTCAGTTGCCGGATTTGTCCGAAACTTCCCAACGCAGTTTCGTCAGCGGTATCGAAAGTCCTTTTCTGCTGGAAATTGACATGTTTGAATTACGGAATGACGAAAGGTGGAACCGATGGATGCCGGTGGTGCTGCGGCTGATCATTGGGTTCGGCTTCATGGCTCACGGCTGGGCGAAATTGAGCCGCGGTCCGGCTGGCTTTGCGCACATCGTGGCGTGGATCGGCTTTCCGGTTCCGTTTTTCTTTGCCTGGTTGACCACGATTACGGAACTCGTCACCGGGTTTGCCATGTTCATTGGCGCATTTGTCACGCTGGTAAGCATTCCCATGCTCATTATTCTCCTGGTGGCGATGTTCTCGGTTCATTGGCAACATGGGTTCAGCTCGATCAATACGATCGGTTTCGATCCGGTGACCGGCCCGATTTTCGGCCAGCCCGGCATGGAAACGGACCTGCTCTACATCGGAGGCTTGATCCTCCTGGCGCTCGGAACAGGCGCGGGCGCGCTGTCCGTTGATAGCTGGCGGCACAAGATCAATCGCAAGCGCCGTTCAAGTTCGTGAAACGCTACGCGCGCGCCAGGCGTTACGTCGCAACTGCAGGTAACCGCGCCGCAGCGCGCGGCGAATAGCTGATATACGCTGGCAAACGGCCCAACTCCCTTCGGCAATCCGTGCACTTGCATTCGTGGAGGTCCCATGTCCCGTTACGATGAAATCCGCGCGTTGGAACGCCGTCGCTTCCTGCGCGCACTGGGCGGCGGCGCGTTGCTCTCCGTTGGCGGTGTCTTCGCGTTGCCGCGCCTGTTCGCCGCCGGCGTCGGCAGCAGCGCCGACTTGCCGGCCCTGATCCACACCACGCCCGGCGACGTGCTGCTGGAAGACTATGCCGACGACGGTCGCGATCTCGGCGCTCGCCGGGTACCCAAGCTGGTGCTCACCGATGCACAGTGGCGTCAGCGGCTGTCGCGCGAAGCCTACAACGTGATGCGCCGCAACGGCACCGAATGGGCTTTCAGCGGGGCGCACGAGAAGCCCGCGCAGCCGGGCCTCTTTCGTTGCGCCGGCTGTGCCACCGCGCTGTACGATGCCGCGACCGAGTTCGACTCCGGGACCGGCTGGCCCAGCTTCTGGCAGCCGATCAACCATCGCAATGTGGTGCAGGGTACCGTCCATGATTTTGGCATGGAGCGCATCGCGATCAGCTGTGCCCGCTGCGACAGCCACCTCGGTCACGTGTTCAGCGACGGCCCTCGGCCGACCGGGCTGCGCTATTGCATGAATTCGGTGGCGCTGCGATTCGTGGCGCGCACGACATGATCGCCCCGCGCCCAGCGACAAGATAACGGGATAACGGGGTCAGGTTCACTTCGAAGGGAGCCTGGCCTCGGGAAGCTCTGATTTTGCTCGTCATCCCGGAGTCGCGGGAGCGATGTCCGGGATCCAGCTTCTTTTGAGAACCACTGGCTATATGAGAGTCACCGGATTCCCACAGCAGGTGCGGCCGGAAGCAGGATGGAGCAGCCGGATCGGTTCGTACCCGGACCGGTTGCGTGTTCCGGTGCCGGCCTCACATCTTCAACTCGAACCCTGCATACCACGTGCGGCCGTAGGCCGGTTCGAGACCGGTGCGCCACACGCGGTTGTAGTACTGGCGGTCGGTGAGGTTGCTGATGCCGGCGAGTAGTTTCAGCCACGGCGTGACCTGCCAATCGCTCGCGAAATCGACCACGGTGTAGGCGGGGATCTTCGCGGGGATGAAGCTTGCGCCACTGCTAAACGGCTGGTTGGAATCCTGCCAGTACTGCGCGGCCGAGGACACTGCGGTCAGGCTGGCCTTGTACTTTTGATCCACGCGCCAAGTCAGGCCCGCCTTGGCGACGTATCGCGGCGCGTACGCGGGGATCTTGCCGACCTGCCCCGGGATCACACTTCGGGTGAAGCGCGCGTTCAACAGGCTCAGGCTGAAGAAACCTTCCAGGTGTTCGCCGCGCGACGCGCGCGCGGTCGGCGCGAAGAAGTCGTAGTTGATCTGCCCCTCGAAGCCGCGGTTGCGGGTGTCGCCGCTGTTGACCTCGAGCACGTCGGTGGCGTTGATGTGCTGCGCCTCGATGCGGTTCTTGAAGTCGATCCAGAACACGCTGACGTCGTAGTACAGACCGCTCAGCGGCACGCCGTGCACGCCGGCTTCCCATGACAGCGACTTCGATGGATCGGGCGCGTGGCCCGGTACCACGTTGGCGAACGGCGAGGCCATGTCGAAATAGCGCAGGGGGCGCCAACCCTTGGAGACGTTGAAGTAGGTTTCGTTGCCGGCGCCGAAATCGTTGCCGATGCCGAGGCCGAACAGCGGCACGGTGCGCGAATCGGACTCGTGGATCAGCGGGCGCGACAGGAACGGCGGCCGGACCGTTTCGTCCACCGCGACGCGTTCGCGTTCCAGCCGGATCGACGGCACGATGTGGATTTCGTGCGGCAGGCGGAACACGTTTTCGGCGAACACGGCGTAGTAGGTGGACTGTCGTTGCTGGCGCAGCCGCGGCGTGCCGGTGCGATCGAAGCGATCGACGTACAGATCGGCGTTCTCCCATTGCCGGAATGGGTCGTTGCCATGGAATGCGACCACGCCCGCAGTGAAGGCGTTGCCGTGTCCCCACTTCCTGCGCACGCGCACGTCCAGCCCTTGCGTGCGGAACTGCTCGTCCTGCAGCGTGGTGCCGGACGGCGGCGGTTGCGGCGCGAGGTCTGGTGCCGGCGCGCCGTTGGCGGCGCGGCTGGCGAGATCCTGGTAGCCCGCCCACAGTTTGCCGATGAGCAGCCAACCGTTGGTCCATTCGTGCTGGTGACCCAGCACGATCTGATAGCGATCCACCCAGTCGCGGTTCCATGGCGTCGGAGTCGCATCCGGATTTACTTGCCATTGCGGATAACTCATCCGGCCCGCATTGCCGGAATCGGCGTCTATCGCGTGCACGTCGAGCCAGGAGTATTGCTGATCATTTGGCCGGTATTCGACGTACAGATCGGCCTGGCGCATCTGCGATTGCGCGTTCCGGCGCGGGCCGTCGCTGCGCACGTAACCCGCGTCGGCGCGATACGTCCACTTCCCGGCGCTGCCTTCCAGCACGTTGTAGGTCGAATACAAACCGTCGCCGCCGACCACCTGTTCGGTGCTCATCGCAAGCGGCGTGCCGGGTTTCGGGCGTTTGGACACGAGATTGATGACCGGCGCGGGTTCCGGCCCGTACAGCAGGCTGGAACCGCCGCGGATCAACTGGATGTCGGCGATGCTTTGCGAGAATGGCATCGCGTACAACGTGGGAAAGCCGATCCAGTCCGATTCCAGCGGAATGCCATCCTGCATCACCAGCACGTATTCAGATTCCTGCGGGTTGCCGAGGCCCCGATAGCTCAGGTTGAACTGGGTCGGCGTCGGCTGCTGCGACACCTGCACGCCCGGCGAGCGCGCGAACAGTTGTTCGAGGTTGTTGCCGACCACGGTGGGCTGCAGGTCGAGGTGCGTGATCGTGGTCTTCTTGGTCACGGTGATCTCGGTGCCCGACACCTCCGGCATCTGGTGCTTCAGCTTGGCCTTGACGTACTTGCGCCAGTCATAAGGCTTCTTGCCCTTGACGTTGATGGTCGAAAGCGTTTGCGTGGACTGGTCTTGCTGTTGTGGCGCCGATTGCGGGTCGCCGGTTTGCTGCGCGATGGCGAGCGGGGCGATCAGGGCAAGCGACAGGGCGCACGGCAGGGCGGCGGGACGCAACGATGGCATCGGGGGTTCCGTAAACACGAACGGCAACCGTTCACTTTTAACGATTCTGCCCGATTGCGCCATAGGCCATTCGTTTACTTCGCGCTCCAACGCTGCTTGGGTAGGTTGGGCTGATCCCGGACTTGTTCCGGGATCAGCCCAACAGCCGTCGATCGTGGAGTGTGGGATAAGTCGCGACCCACGTTGGGCTTCGCTGCGCTCAGCACCAACCTACAGGTGCAATCCGCCGCCGCTCGGTAGGTTGGGTTGATCCCGGACTTGTTCAGGGAGAAGCCCAACAGCCGTCGATCGTAATGACCCACTAGCCGCGTTGGGCTTCGCCGCGCTCAGCACCAACCTACATGAACATGCCGACGCCGCTGTGGGCGATTCAATCCGGAACGGCGTCGTGGTAATCGAGGGCCCGCGTGCGGTCCGGTTGGCGTTCGCGCTTGAGCATCGCCGCGACGGGTGTTGCGAGAATCGAGACCACGAAGTTCACGGCGAGCGCCAGCAGGCCGATGTAAATCCCGTAATGCGCATCGCCGACGATGAGCGTGTACACGGGCTTCAATCCCTGGTGCCAGGCCAGCGCGCTCCCCAGCGCCATGCCGGCGAGCCATCCGGCGAGCAGGGCGGATCCGCGGAACCAGCGCAGGAACAGGCCGCAGATCACCGCGGGGAAGATCTGCAGCATCCAGATGCCGCCCAGCAGCTGCAGGTCGATGGCGAACCGGGTGGGCAGGTACAGCACCGCCAGCAGCGCACCGAATTTCACCAGCAACGATACGTTCTTGGCGATGCGCGATTCCTGGGCGTCGCTGAGCCTGTCGTTGACGTAGGCGCGCCAGATGTTGCGGGTGAACAGGTTGGCCGCGCCGATCGACATGATCGCGGCGGGTACCAGCGCGCCCAGCGCGATCGCGGCGAAGCAGAATCCCGCGAACCACGGCGGAAAGCTTGCGTTGATCAGCGCGGGTACTGCCATCGAGCCGTTCTTGACGTCGATGTGCGCGGCCAACGCCATGTAGCCCAGCAGCGCTACCAGGATCAGCACGATGCTGTATGCAGGCAGCCAGACCGTATTGCGGCGGATCACCCCGGGTCCGGAGGCCGACAGCGTCGCGGTGGTCGCGTGTGGATACAGGAACAACGCGAACGCCGAACCCAGTGCCAGCGTCGCGAACGACCAGAATTGGTCGGGTTTCAGCAGGATGCCGGTGTCGCCGCCCTTCGCGGCGAATGCCTTCTCGGCGGCGTGGAACACCGCGCCGTAGCCGCCCAGCTTGATCGGGATGATCACCACCGCGGCGATCACGGTGATGTACAGCATCGCGTCCTTGACGAACGCGATCAGTGCCGGTGCGCGCAGTCCGCTCGAATACGTGTACAGCGCCAGCACCACGAATGCGATCAGCAGCGGCGTTTCCCTGCCGATTCCGAGCGCCCCGAAGCCCATGGCCTCGAACACCACCTCGAGCCCGACCAGTTGCAGCGCGATGTAGGGCATGGTCGCGATCACGCCAGTAACGGCAACCGCGAGCGCGAGCCCCTTGCTGCCGTAGCGACCTTCGACGAAATCCGCACTGGTGAGCCAGCCGTGCTTGCGGCATACGTTCCACAGCCGCGGCATGGTCAGGAACACGATCGGATACGCCACGATCGCGTACGGAATCGCGAAGAAACCGAACGCGCCGACCGCGTAGACCAGCGCGGGCACGGCGATCAGCGTGTACGCGGTGTAGAGGTCGCCGCCGAGCAGAAACCAGGTGACGAAGCTGCCGAAGCGCCGCCCGCCGAGACTCCATTCGGAAAGCTGTGCAAGATCGCCTCGTCGCCAGCGCGCGGCGACAAAACCCAGCACCGTCACCAGCGCGAAGAAGAACACGAATACGCCGAACGCGGACCAGTCGAGGCGCGCAGCGGATCCAGCGGGGAATGTCATGCGCGCCACCCGCGGTGCACGAGCCAGGTCAGCAACGCGGTCAGCACCACCCACGCGAACAGCCAGACGTAGAAGAACGGAAAGCCCGCGACCGTCGGATGGATGCGGTTGTAGAACGGCACCCACAGCACCGCGGCGAACGGGATCAGCAGGACCAGCGGCAGCCACCGACGCCACGTATGCATGCGACCTCCCTTGCCGCGGGGTCGCGGCGATCGTCATGGCGTCGTATGCTGGCGCGCGCCCGCCGTCCCTGGCAAGTCCCGGCAGGCGCGGCAATGAATCGAACAACAGGGAAACAAGGTATGCCCAGCAACGTCAATCGTGGACCGCGCCAGATCTGGCTGGCGTTGTGCTGGTCGCTCAAGGGGTTGCGCGAAGGCTGGCGGGTCGAGGCGTCGTTCCGGCTCGAGGTCGTCCTGCTCGTGATCCTGTTTCCGGTCGGGTTGTGGCTTGGCGACGGAGCGATCGAAAAGGCGCTGCTGGCGGGTTGCTTGCTGCCGGTACTGGCGGCAGAGATGCTCAATTCCGGGCTCGAAGCCGTGGTCGACAAGTTGTGGCCTGAGCGTCACGAAATTGCCGGACGTGCCAAGGACATGGGCTCGGCCGCGACGTTTCTGCTGATGTTGAACGTGCTGGTGATCTGGATCGTGATCCTGGGCGCGCGCACGGGGGCCTGGTGATGGACGCGACGCGCTGGTTGAGACACTGGTTCCACGCGCCCGCCAGCCGCGCTTTCCCGCCGGAAACCATGCGGGAGATCCAGGATGCGATCGCCGCAGGCGAAGCCAGGCACGATGGCGAAATCTGCTTTGCCGTCGAGGCGCGTTTGCCGATGCGTTACCTGGTCGGCGGCCGGCGGGTGCGGGCGAGGGCGGAAGGCGTGTTCGGCGATCTGAAGGTGTGGGATACGGAACGTCGCACCGGCGTGCTGATCTACGTGCTGCTTGGCGATTACACCATCGAAATCATCCCCGACCGCGGGGTGGTGGCGCGCGTGCCCGATGGCTCGTGGGAGAAGATCATCGGTTTCATGGCCGAGCAATTCCGCAAGGAACAATGGAAGGAGGGCGCGCTGGACGGCATCGTCGCCACGCACAATTTGCTCGAGTTGTACCTGCCGCCCGGCCCGGGCCGGCGCAACGCATTGCCGGATGCGCCCGTGGTGTTGTGAACGGGATCAGGGCGGATTTGCGGTGCGCAATGTGTCGGCGAGCTCGTCCGGCGACGTGATCGGTGCCAGGCAGCTCGGGCCCTCGCAGACATACGCGGTGCCATCGCCGCCGCGCGATACGCGCGCGGCAAGCAACCCCGGCAGCGCGCCGGGTTCGTCGGTGATGACGAATGCATCCACCGGATCGCCGCCCGGTGCGATACCGGCGCCGCGCAGTGCATCGCGCAACGCCGTCCGCCATGCTTCCCGTCGCGGTGACGGACAGCGCACCACGATCTGCATGCGTGGCCGCTGGAATTCGTTCAATGCGCGCAGCACGGTGGGGCAACCTTCGGGATACTGCCGGAGTGCCGCCGCCGAGGCACGCAGTGCGTACTCGGCGGTGCCGAGGTAGCGGGTGTCGCCGATGAGATGACCGAGCCTCAGCAACGAACGGATCGCGACGCCGTTGCCGTTGGGCAGGCTGTCGTCGGTCCAGCTGCGGCCGCGTGCAAGGGGCGTTGCGTGTTGTTCGCTCGAAAGCCAGAACCCGCCAGAGGCGCGGTCGGAGAACTTTTCACGCAACGCGTCGGCAAGGGCGATCGCCCAGGCGAGGTCGCGCGGGTCGAACGCGAGTTGCATGGTTTCCAGCAGCGCGTCCAGGACGAATGCATGGTCGTCGAGGAAGCCCGGGATGAGGGAGGCCGGCTCCGCGGCGTTGGCGAACAGCTCGCCGTCGATCCATGCCGATTCGCGCAAGGCGGCGAGCGCGCGCAATGCCATGTCGGCACAACGCGCATCGTCGAGCAGGCGCGCCGTGCGTGCGAATCCGGAGATGGCCAGCGCGTTCCATGCGGTGAGACGCTTGTCGTCGCGCGCGGGGTGCTCGCGTCGTTCGCGGGCCTCGAGCAATGTGTGGCGGGCCGTGGCGTACTCGGCCTCGATGTTGACGTCGGCGCGTCCGAGTTGCCACGCCACGTTGCCGAGCGGCGCCACGCGCAGCAAATGCCATGCCTTGCCCTCGAAGTTGGCGGGGCGGTCGAGTCCGAATGCGTGTTCGGCCACGGCGCGCGTGGCATCCGGCAACACGTTCTGCATCTGTTCGCGGGTCCACAGGTAGAACCGGCCTTCTTCTCCCGCACTGTCTGCGCCCAGCGCGCTGTAGAACGCGCCGCTCGGCGCGAGCATGTCGCGGGCGAGCCAGTCGACGATTCCCTGCATCGCCGTAGTGGCCGTCACCTGCAAGGCCGGATCGACGTCGGGTGACGCGCCTGCCCGCGCGGCATCTTTCGTTTCGCATGCGCAAGCTGCGCGTGCATACAGTGGCAGCAACTGGGCGTTGTCGTACAGCATCTTCTCGAAATGCGGGATCGTCCAGCTCGCATCCACGCAGTAGCGGAAGAAGCCGCCACCGAGATGGTCTTGCAGACCGCGCATGGCCATCATCCCGAGGGTGCGGTGCGCCATCCGGATTGCGTCCTCCGCCTCGCTGCTGCCGTCCGCAGCCGAGAGTTCCGCGGTGGCGCGAATTGCAGGCTGCGGTGTCAGGTCCTGCGTGCCCTCGCGGGCGGAGAGGGGTTCGGAAGCGAGATCCAGCAGCCATTCCAGTTCGGCCGCGCGCGGGAACTTGGGCGCGCCGCGGGTGCCTCCCCACTCGGGATCGAAACGCGCGCTGGCGCGCTGCATCGCCTTGCGGTTCGTTGCGTCCGCGTCGGGAGCCGTACCCGGGACATCGGTCTCCACGCGCTGCATCCAGTCGCGCAGTTCTTCGGCGTGCGCGCGAAGCTCGTCACGATGGCTGGCGAAGTACGCCCCCACCCGTTGCAGCACTTCGGGGAAGCCCGGCAGCCCGTGTCGTGGCGTCGGCGGGAAGTAGGTGCCGATGTAGAACGGGGAGAGGTTCTGCGGGTCGAGAAACGCCGTCAGCGGCCAGCCGCCGCCGCGACCGCTCAGCGCCTGGTGGGCCAGTTGATACACGTGGTCGATGTCTGGCCGCTCCTCGCGGTCGAGCTTGATGTTCACGAACGAACGGTTCATCGCCGCGGCGATCGCGGGGACTTCGAAGCACTCGCGCGCCATCACGTGGCACCAGTGGCAGGCGCTGTAACCGATCGACAGCAGGATCGGGGTGTCGGTATCGCGTGCGTGCGCGAGCGCCATGTCGTCCCAGGGTTGCCAGTCGACCGGGTTGTCGGCGTGCATCCGCAGGTAGGGACTGGCGGCGGTGGCGAGACGGTTGCTCATCATGGCTTTTGGTGGAACCGCCATCGTAACGCCGCCCGGACAGGACCGGAACGATCGGTCGTCTCGTCCGCAATGGGCGGCCAGGTGCATGGGCGTGCCGGGAACGCGGTTGGGGTTGGGGGGCGAATCCCTGCATAATCGCGCATTGCGCGATCATCGAATCATCATCTCCGGCCCTTCTCCCGAAGGGAGAAGGAAGCAAAGCTGATGGCCCATCCGTTCTTCGTCGACATCGATCCCGTCGCCTTCCACATCTTCTCTTTCGGAGTGCGCTGGTACGGGCTGATGTACCTGATGGGTTTCATCGCCGGCCTGGCGCTCGGCGAATACCGCCGCAAGCGCGGGCGGCTCGCTGTCGAACGCGACCCGTTCCTGGACCTGACGTTCTACTGCATGCTCGGCGTCATCGTCGGCGGGCGGATCTGGTACATGCTGACCTACCAGCCGATCCGCTGGATCTGGACCGATCCGCTGCAACTGTTCAAGGTATGGGACGGCGGGATGTCGTTCCACGGTGGCCTGCTGGGCGTGCTGGTCGCGAGCCTGTGGTGGTGGTGGCGCAACCGCGCGGCGGTGACGCATTACTTCGACGTGGTGGACTTCGTGGCGCCGCTGGTGCCGATCGGACTCGGTCTCGGCCGGCTGGGCAATTTCATCAATGGCGAGTTGTGGGGCAGGGTCACCGACCAGCCGTGGGGCATGATCTTCCCGCATGCGTTGCAGGAAAACCCGAAATTCGCCGGCATGACGGCCGCGCAGTTGCGCGCGTTGTACCCGTCCGGGATGCTCGACGCCTACGCGCGCCACCCCTCGGAACTCTACGAATTCCTGCTGGAAGGCATGGTGCTGTTCACGGTGCTGTGGGTGTTCTCGATCAGGCCGCGCCGTCGCTATGCGGTGTCGGGCCTGTTCGCCTTGTTGTACGGCTGCTTTCGTTTCGCGATCGAGTTTGTCCGCGAGCCCGACGTGCAGATCGGGTACCTGTTCCACACCGGCTGGGTGACCATGGGCCAGGTCCAGTCGATCCCGCTGATTGTCGTCGGCCTGATCCTGCTGTGGATGTCGCGGCGCGCGCCGGTCGTCGAGCCGCGACCGGTCGTGGCTACAACCACTTCGCGCGCTTGAGCACGATGAACAGCGTGACGCAGACGGCGATCGTGAACGCGATGATGGCGGGGTAGGCGTAGCGGTTGGCGAGCTCGGGCATGCCGTGGAAGTTCATGCCATACCAGCTCGCCAGCAGGGTCGGTGCCGCCAGCAGGGCGGCCCAGCCGGCGAGGCGCTTGACCACTTCATTCTGGCGCACGGTGATCAGTGACAGGTTGACGTTCATGGCCGCGCCCAGCATTTCGCGCATCGAGCCGATCGCGTCGCTGACCCGGGTCACATGATCCTGCACATCGCGGAAGTAGGGCCGCACTTCGTCGCGGATCACTTCGGGGTGCAGTCGCACCAGTTGGTTGAGGATGTCCTGCAAAGGCGTGGCGGCGAGCTTCAGCGTCAGCAGCTCGCGCTGCATGTCGTACAGCCGGCGCGTGACTTCGCGGTTGGCGATCTCGCCGAACACGTCTTTTTCGAGATCCTGCAGTTCCTGCTTGAAGTCCTGCACGATTGGCAGATAGTTGTCGACGATGAAGTCGAGGATCGAATACAACGCATAGCTCGGGCCCAGTGCGAGATGCTCGGGCGCCTGTTCGCAGCCGCGGCGCGCCGGCACGTAGGAAAGCGAAGCGCCGTGGCGCACGGTCAGCAGGTAGCGCTTGCCGATGAAAATGTGGGTTTCGCCGAAGGCGATGTTGCCGTCGGTAATTTGCGCGGTCTGCGCGACGATGAACAGCGAGTCGCCGTAGGCCTCGATCTTGGGTCGCTGGTGGGCAGTGTGCGCATCCTCGACCGCGAGTTCGTGCAATCCGAATTCGGCCTGCAGCTTCTCCAGCAGGGCTTCGTCGGGCTCGATCAACCCGAGCCATACGAAACCGTCCGGCTGCGCGAGGAAGTCGCTGATCTCGTCCAGGGTAAGGTCACCGATTCGCTTGCCGTCGGCTCCGTAGGCGACGCAGTTGGCAACCATCGGGTTGGAGGAAGCCTGGTCCATGCGTCGATTATGCAGGATCGGCGATGCGAAGCGGAACGGGATCGGCCTGCGCATGAACGCGGGTCAACGCGGGGATTTGACCTGCAAGCAGTCACGTGCCCCTTGCGTTGGTGTTCATTTGCGGACGGTTTGCTTGCCGCGCATCAGCCACAAACCGCCCAGCAATCCCAGCCACGCCGGCAACCCGAACAGGATCCACGGCAGGTTGTGTTGCGGGAACCATGGCAGCAGTTTCGAGACCAGTGCGAACACGGCGAGCAGGGTGAGCAAAGCCGCGATCCACAACGCGGGCCGCGAAGCGCCCGCTCGGGGTTTGCGCAGGCGCAGCAGCGTGGGAACCAGCAACCACGCGGCGGGATTGAACAGCCAAAGGTTTTCGTTGGCCCACGCCGCGCGATGCGCGGTGGCGAACCACAGGACCAGCAGCAATACCCCGACCAGGCCCGCCAACAGCGCGTAGAGGGCGCCGACCACCGCGAACCACCAGCGGTCGATGTCATACCGGCTGCTCAGCGACGCGGCAGCCACGAAGGCCACGCCCAGGATCAATCCCGCGATCAGCAGCGGCCAGCGCAGGTCGGGCGGTTGGGCGGGTGGCGACGGCAGGCGTTGCGGTGAAAGCACCGTTTCGGAGGCGACCAGTGGTTGCCCATCGGCACCGTGCACGTTGCGCAGCTCGCGCATCAGCAGCGCCGGCAGGAACGCGCCGGTCCATTGCGTCAGGGGTTGGTCGGCGTAAGGGCCGAGTCCAAGATCCAGCAAGTACATCAGCCACGGTTGCCCCGACATCAGGCGGTCGGTTTCGCTGCGGTAGGTTTCGCCGCCTTCGGCCGGCGCGGTCAGTTGCCGGCGCAGCGCGCCGCCGAGTACCTGGTCCAGCGCGTCGCGAACCCGCGTGGTGCAGTTGTCGGCGAAATAACGGTAACGGTAGCGCGAGTTTTGCGGCTGCACGTTCCAGACCAGGAAATCGCGCAAGGCGGCGCGCTGCGAGGCCGTCAGGTTGAGACGTTGGGCGGTGATCGAGCGGCCCTCGCCGGAGAATTGCCGGATGTCGTCGGCGGTCGGCCACGCGGCGGCGCGGTAGATCATGATCCCGCGCGCGAAGTTGAAGTAGAAATCCTCCTGGTCGAAGTCGAACATGCCGTAATTGAACGCATACGACTCGCCGCTCCCGGTGTCGGTGATCACCAGCGCATCGTGGCCGAAACGCTCCCAGTAGATCGTGCCGGGACCATAGGTGTAGAGGTCCACGCGCAAATCGGCGCCCGGCGTGTCGGCCACGCCGGCGTGGGCGTGCGGCGCCGACGCAATCAGCAGTGCCAGCGCCATCAAGACTACGCGCGCAACGTGTCCGATGGTCCAATGCGGGGCAGTGGGTAACAAGGATGGATTTCCGCGACAGGGTGACCACGCATGATGCCGCGTTTTGCGCATTCGCGGAATTATGCAAGTCTCGTCATATCAGCGTCACCCGATTTTTCCCAGGATGCGGATTCCCGCTTCTCGATTGCACCGGGCGGTTTGGAGTCTGGGAAAAAGGGCACTGGATTCCGGGTTCATCGCCGATGGAGCTGGCGATGCACCGGAATGACAAGACGCTTTATGCTCGTCCCGAGTCCCGGACTTACGCCGCTTCCTGCCTGCGCACCCGGAACTGCAGCACCCGCCGATCGTCGGCCCGTGTCACATCGAACGCGTACTCGCCCAGCGCGGCGGATTCGCCGGGGTCGGGCAGGTGGCCGATTTCCGCGGTGACGAGCCCGCCGATGGTGTCGTATTCCTCGTCGGAAAACCCGGTCTGGAAATGCTCGTTGAAATCCTCGATCGGGGTCAGCGCATCGACCAGCGCACTGCCGTCCGGTTGCGCGACGATCAGTTTGGGCGGTGCCGCGTCGTCGTGTTCGTCGTCGATTTCCCCGACGATCTCCTCCAGTACATCCTCGATGGTGACGAGCCCGGCCACGCCGCCGTATTCGTCCACCACCACCGCCATGTGGTTGCGTGAGCGGCGGAATTCGGCCAGCAGCACGTTGAGCCGCATCGACTCTGGGATCATCACCGCATGGCGCAGCAGCGCGCGCATGTCGAGTGTGCCGGCCTCGTCGCGACGCAGCAGGTCCTTGGCGAGCAGGATGCCTAGGATCTCGTCCTTGTCCTCGCCATGCACCGGGAAACGCGAGTGTCCCGATTCGATGACCGTGTCGAGGATCTTCGACAGGTCGTCGTCGACGTCGATCATGACCATTTGCGCGCGCGGCACCATCACGTCGCCGACCACCATCTCGGTGACCCGGATCGCGCCTTCGATCATCGCGTAGGTTTCGCCGGTCAGCAGGCCGTTGGTCTGCGCGTCGCGCAGCTCCTCGAGCAGTTCCTCGGGGTTGCGGGGTTCGCCGGCAAGCAGGTGGCCCAAACGGTCCCACAACGAACGGTGGGCGGGGCCGTTGGTACTGGGTGGTTCTGCGGACATAGGAGGAAGCACGTCCCCGCAGGGGCGGGTCGTCAATTCTAGCGGATATGCACCTCGGGCGCAGGAGCGATGGTTCGAGAAATGCACCCGTCCCGATGGCAACCACGGCGCCGACTGTGCCTTTCTCCTTCCCCTTCAAGGGGGTGAGCCTGGGTTTCGCGCGGCACTGCCGCGCCCCGGCGAGCCGCTGCACAGGGACGTGCAGACCGGGCTTCAAGGGCAGGAGGGCCGGCCGGGATGGGGTGGATCTGTCGTGCAACACCATCCCTACCCAGCACTACGCGCTCGGCCGACGGCCGCCACCCCTTGAAGGGGAGGGCTCCAATTACCTGCGATCGGATGCTTCCAGGCATGAATACGGATCGGCGATGCCAAGCGCGGCGAGGATGCGCGTTTCCAGCGCCTCCATGTGGGTGGCATCGCGGTCGTTCAGATGGTCGTAGCCGAGCAGGTGCAATGTGCCGTGGACCGCAAGGTGCGCGTAGTGGTCGCGTGGCACCTTGTGCTGCTCGCGCGCTTCGCGGAGGACGACCGGCGCGCAAATCACCAGATCGCCCAGCAACGGCGAGGTGATCCCGCGCGGCAGATCCGCGGGGAACGACAGCACATTGGTGGCGTAATCCTTGCCGCGGTAGCGGCGATTCATGGAGCGGCCCTCGAGTGCGCCGACGATGCGGATCGACAATTCGGCGGGCTTGCGATGGTGCGCACCGGCCAGCGCCGCGGTGACCCATTCGCGGAAACTCGTGGGCGACGGGATGCCGCGGCGGGGCAGGGCGTAACCGACATGTACCAGAACGGGACTCGGGACCCGGGACCCGGGACCCGAAGAACCGCCCGCTCGCAATTTCGGAAGTTTGCTCACGACCACATCTGGCCTAGTCACGAGGAGCCGCCGCGCTTTTCCCAGGTCCCGGGTCCCGAGTCCCGGCCTCGTCATCTTCCGCCCTCTCGTACGCTCGCACGATCTTGGCCACCAGCGGATGCCGCACCACGTCGCGTGCCGTGAAGAAAGTGAAGCTGATGCCATCGACGCCACGCAGCACCTCGATCACGTTGCGCAGGCCCGAGCGGGTGCTGCGCGGCAAGTCCACCTGGGTCACGTCGCCGGTCACCACCGTGGTGGTGCCGAAACCAATGCGGGTCAGGAACATCTTCATCTGCTCGACGGTGCTGTTCTGCGCCTCGTCGAGGATCACGAACGAATCGTTGAGCGTGCGTCCGCGCATGTAGGCGAGCGGTGCGATCTCGATCACGCTGCGCTCGATCAGGCGCGCGACCCGATCGAAGCCCAGCATTTCGTACAACGCGTCATACAACGGACGCAGGTACGGATCGACCTTTTGCGCAAGGTCGCCCGGCAGGAACCCGAGCTTCTCACCGGCTTCGACCGCCGGGCGCACCAGGACCAGCCTTTGCACGCGGCCGGTTTCCAGCGCCTCGACCGCGCTCGCGACGGCCAGATACGTCTTGCCGGTGCCGGCCGGACCAATGCCGAAGTTGAGGTCGTGGGTCGCGATCGCGTGCAGGTAACGCTCCTGGTTCGGGCCGCGTCCGCGGATGGTGCCGCGCTTCACCTTGATCACGACTTCCTGGGCGCCTTCGGCCCGCTTCTCGGCCAGCGCGTCGATGCCGGCTTCCGACAAACGGGTGCTGATCTTGCGACCGTCCAGTGTTTCGTGTTCCGTTGCCGCGTACAGCGTGCGCAGTACGCGCTCGCCGGATTTGACGGCGACATCCTCGCCGATCACGCGGAACACGTTGCCGCGGTTGTTGATTTCGACGCCGAGCCGCATTTCGATCTGCCGCAGGTGTTCGTCGAATGGCCCGCACAGGTTGGCCAGCCTTTGCGCGTCGTCGGGTTCGAGTGTGAAATCGTGCTGGACAAGCGAATCGGTCATGGGCGCGTATTGGGTGGATCCCTTTTGTCGTCATTCCCGCGAAAGCGGGGAATCCAGTGGACTTGAAATCAAAGGCACCGGGTTCCGGATCGCCGCTGCGCGGCGTCCGGAATGACGATCAGAAGCACAATCTTATGCTCAATCAGTTGCGACGCGCGCGCAGGGAATTGGTGAGCGCGGCGGTGATCGTGACATCCACGAATTGCCCGATCCAATTTGCGTCGCCCGCGAAATTCACCTGCCGCATGTTTTCGGTCTTGCCGGTCAATTCGTTCGGGTTCTTCCGGGACGGACCGGTGACGAGGATGCGCTGCACGCTGTCGACCATCGCTTCGCTGATCTTCGCGGCGTGGAAATTGATCACGTTCTGCAACTGCGTCAGCCGTTCGTGCTTGACCGCTTCGGGGGTCGGGTCGAACAGGTTGGATGCCGGGGTGCCGGGGCGCTTCGAATAAATGAAGGAAAAACTCTGGTCGAAGCCGACGTCCTCGATCACCTGGAGGGTTTGCGCGAAATCGGCGTCCGTCTCGCCCGGAAAGCCCACGATGAAATCGCTGGAGACGGAAATCCCCGGTCGGACCGCACGCAGCTTCGCGATCTTCTCGCGGTACATCGCCGCGGTGTAATTGCGCTTCATCATCGCGAGGATGCGGTTGGAACCCGATTGCACCGGCAAGTGCAGGAAGTTCGCGAGTTTGGGCACGTCCCGATACGCGGCGACCAGCGAATCGGAGAACTCCAGCGGGTGCGATGTGGTGAAGCGGATCCGGCCGATACCGTCGATCTCGGCGATCGCGCGGATCAGCAGCGCGAGATCGGCGATCGAACCATCAAACATCGGGCCGCGGTAGGCGTTGACGTTCTGGCCCAGCAGGTTGATTTCCCTGACGCCCTGTTCGGCGAGCGAGGCGACTTCCGCAAGCACGTCGTCGAACGGACGCGAAATTTCCTCGCCGCGGGTGTAGGGCACAACGCAGAACGAGCAGTATTTGCTGCAGCCTTCCATGATCGACACGAACGCGGCCGGGCCTTCCGCGCGCGGCTCGGGCAGGCGGTCGAACTTCTCGATCTCGGGAAACGAGATGTCCACCTGCGGCCTGCCGCTCGCGCGGCGCGCGTCGATCAGGTCGGGCAGGCGGTGCAGGGTCTGCGGCCCGAACACCAGGTCCACGTAAGGCGCGCGCTCGACGATTGCCTGGCCTTCCTGCGAAGCCACGCAGCCGCCCACGCCGATCAGCACGTCGGGATTGGCCTGCTTGAATTCCTTCCAGCGGCCGAGTTGCGAAAAGACCTTTTCCTGGGCCTTCTCGCGGATCGAGCAGGTGTTCACCAGGATCACGTCCGCCTCGGCCACGTCCTGCGTGCGAACCATCCCGCGCTCGACCGCAAGGACTTCCTCCATCTTGCGGGAATCGTACTCGTTCATCTGGCACCCGTGGGTCTGGATGAAGAGTTTTCCGGAGGCCTGCTTTCCGGGATGGAGCGTCCTGGTGGGGCTGGTGGCGGCGGGTGTGTCGGCCATCTCGATTGCGCTGGAAACCTGCTGAATCCACCATTGTAACGGTGCCGGTCCAGGAGCAATGCGACCTGCCAGCTGGAAAAGCCCGTCCGGCAGTGGGGAAATGTGAAGGATTGGCTTGGCATCCGCGCCCAGCGGGGGCACACTGCGACCCCATGGACGCCACATTCCGCCTGGGGACGCGCGGCGACAGGCGAGCGATGCCCCATCCGAAATCGGTTCGCATTGCGCGGGTCGGGGTGGCGTGCGCGCTGCTGCTGGCGTCGGCGTGGGCCGGTCCGGCGTCGGCGAGCATCCTGTATCGCTGTATCGGCCCCGGCGGCGAAACGGCATTCGTCAGCCACACTGCGGGTTACCGGGATTGCGAGAAAGTCGGTGCGTGGAAATCGAAGCCGCCCCCCGCGCGTCCGGTCAAGGTGAGCGAGCGCAAGTCGCTTCCGCAAAAGAAGGGACAGCCCAGCGGTACCGTCCTGCCCGGCAAGCCTCCGAAGACCGTCAAGGCCAATCCGGCGATCCTGAAGGTGACGCCGCTTGGCGACGGCGACGCCATCAAGGTGCAGAAGCTGACCCGACCGCAGATCTGGCAGCCACTGCCGGTTGTCATACTGGACTCGCTGGGTGGCCGGGTATTGCCGCAATTGCTCGGTCTTGCTCAACCGGCTCCGGAACCGGCACCGGTTCCGGCAGGCACCGCCGTTCCCGCGCCTGCCACGACCACCCCGATTCCGTTGAAGCTGGAAGTCGATGTGCCCAGGCCGCCGCGGCGTGGCGCGGTGTATCGCGTCGTCCAGAAGGACGGTGCCGTCCTCTATACCAACGTCGCGTCGCTGGCGAAGGGCCCGAACGCGAAGAAGTTGTTCACCTATATCGTCGAGTGCTACGCCTGCAACGTGCATTCGAAGATCGACTGGCATACCGTGCCGCTGCACCTGGCGGCCTACGGCAACGACATCCGTGCTGCCGCGAAGCAGACCGGCGTCAGCACGGCGTTGCTGCGCGCGGTGATCCATGCCGAGTCGGGATTCAACTCGCGCGCTCTCTCGTACAAGGGCGCGCAGGGACTGATGCAGTTGATGCCGGCTACCGCCTTTGAACTCGGCGTGGGCGATGCCTTCGATCCGGGCGAGAACATCTCGGGCGGCGCGCGTTATCTTGCGATGTTGCTGCGCGATTACCACGGCGACGTGGGCCTCGCCGCGGCAGCCTACAACGCCGGCGAAGGCGCGGTCTCGAAGTACGGCGGCGTGCCGCCTTATGCGGAGACGCAGGTGTATGTCAAGCGCGTGGCGCTGCTGTACCAGCGCTATCGCAAGGCCCTGGCCGGGACGGGTTCCACGTTGCTCACCGCAGACGGCGCAGGGTGACGATCCTGGGGCAGGGCGGGCAGTTTGACGTTCTCAGCGCTTCAGTTCCGACGTGAGCGCCGGTGCGATCGCCTCGACGAGCTGTGCGGCGATCATGTGGTTGGCGGCGAGGAGGTTTCCCGATTCCGGCATGCCGTCGCGCCCGGTCAGGTCGCAGTAACGCCCGCCGGCCTCGCGCACCAGCAGGCAGCCCGCCGCCATGTCCCACACCTTCAGGCCTGTTTCGAAATAGCCATCCAGACGTCCGTTGGCGGTCCATGCGAGGTCCAGCGCGGCCGAGCCGGTGCGGCGGATGTCCTCGGCGCGCTTCAGCAATTCGCGGGTCATGCCGAGCTGGGCATCGAGATGCCTGCGCTCGCGGTAGGGGAAGCCTGTCGCCAGCATGGCGCCGTCGAGGGCTTCGCGTTTGCCGACCCGGATGCGGCGGTCGTTGAGGAACGCGCCGTCGCCCTTGCTGGCGGTATAGATCTCGTTGCGCAACGGGTCGAGGATCACCGCATGGACCGGCTCGCCACGATCGAGCTGGGCGATCGAAACGGCGAAGTGCGGGATTCCCCGCAGGTAATTGTGGGTGCCGTCGAGCGGGTCGACGGCCCACGTGAAGCGCGCGCCGGCCTTGCCGGAAGCGCCGGTTTCCTCGCCGAGGATGGCGTGACTGGGATAGGCACGGCGCAGTTCGCGCACGATCTCGGTCTCGGCCTGACGATCGACTTCGGAGACGAAGTCCAGGTGGTGCTTCTCGATCACGGCAACGCTGTCGAGGCGGTTCATGTATCGCAGGATCACGCTGCCCGCGGCGCGCGCGGCACGGATCGCGATGGTGACGGCGGGTCGGGCCATGGCGAGGGATTCCGGATGCTTGAAAAAGAACGCGCCGCACGGAGCGGCGCGGGCGTCAGTTTAGCAGCGGCACTGGTTGACCCGTTAACCTTGAGTCGGGCAGATCCCCTTCCCTTGTCGTCATTCCCGCGAAAGCGGACTGCGTCTGCAGGACAGCAAACGCGAACGCCGAAGGCCGTCCGGAGGGCGAGCGCCATGGATGGCGCGAGTTTACCCAGTGTCTTTCCTGCAACGCGTCGATGCGCGAAGGCACTGGGTCCCGGATATCGCTACGCGATTCCGGGATGACGAGCAAAATGACTTCACTCCTGACATGAACCAATCCACCGCCGCCATCCCGCCCGCGCCGCAGTCGATCCGCTTCGTGCTGGCGCGCACCTCGCATCCCGGCAACATCGGTTCGGCCGCGCGTGCGATCCGCACCATGGGTTTCTGGCGCATGGTGCTGGTCGCGCCTCAGCGGTATCCCGATTTGCAGGTCGAGGCCATGGCTGCGGGTGCGGACGACGTGCTCGCAAACCTGGTGCTGGCTCGCAGCGTGCCGGAGGCCGTGGCCCATTGCACGCGCGTGTACGGCCTGTCTGCGCGACGGCGCGGCGTCAGCCTGCCCGAGCTCGATCCGCGCGCCGCCGCCACCGAGATCGCACCGCTGCTGGAGCAGGGGCAAGAAGTCGCGATGCTGTTCGGCAACGAACGTTCCGGGCTCGACAACGAGGAGTTGTCGGTCTGTCACGCGATGGTGCGGATTCCGAGCGTGGATGATTTTTCCTCCCTCAATCTTGCGCAGGCGGTACAGCTGATGGCCTGGGAGCTCCGCATGGCGACGCTCGCGGGACTTGCCGTGCCGCCTGCCGCGCACGATGCCCCCGCCACCGCCGACCAGATGGAACGCTTCTTCGAACACCTGTTCACGACGTTGCAGGCGATCGATTTCCACAAGGGTCGTTCGGCCACCACGATCGAACAGCGCCTGCGACGATTGTTCCATCGTGCGCAGCCCGACGCGCGTGAGTTGCGCATCCTGCATGGCGTGCTCGCCGACGCCGAGCGGATGGCGCGCCTGGCGAAAAGGTAGGTTGGGTTGACCGCGGGCCTCATTCGGGGGAAGCCCGACACCGTGGCGCCTGTTTGCTGGGCTGCGCGTTGCTCAACCCAACCTACCGCGAGGGCGCAGGTTGGGTTGACCCCGGGCTTCATCCGGGGGAAGCCCAACGCCGCGGCGCTTGTTTGTCTGGCCTCGCGTTGCTCAGCCCAACCTGCTTGCGAGGGCGTAGGTTGGGTTGACCCCGGGCTTCGTCCGGGGGAAGCCCAACATCATGACTGCCGTGTCAACCGGAGGTGTCCACGTCCTCTTCCGCCATCACGGGCGAGACCAGCACCTTGTCGATGCGCGCGCCATCCAGGTCCACGATTTCGAACTTCCATTGGTGCCAGGCGATATTTTCGCCGGTGACGGGGATGTGCCCGAACATCTCGATCAGCATGCCGGCGAGGGTGTAGTAGTCACCTTCCTTTTCGTTCGGAAGTTCGTCGATTTGCAACAACTCGCGCAGATCGTCGGTCGAAAGCGAACCTTCGACCAGCCAACTTCCGTCATCGCGGTGTACCGCGGCGAGACCGTGCTCGGTCGATCCATTGGTGTTTGCGGTGCGCCCCACCACCGCATTCAGCACGTCGTTGACGGTGACGAGTCCCTCGATGTCGCCGTATTCGTCAACCACCAGCGCGAACGGCATCCCGGCGTCGCGGAATTCGTCGAGAATGTCCAGGGCGCGCGCGGTGGCCGGGACGAACAGCGGCTTGCTGAGTTTGCGGAACAGGTCGAGCCGCGCCGGTGCCACGGCCGTATGCGGGCTTTGCGTCAGCATTTGCAGCACGCGCTTGACCTCCAGTATGCCCAGCACGTCGTCTTCACTCTCACGGTAAACCGGGTAGCGCGAATAGGGCGTCGCGCGCATTACCGCGAGGTTCTCCTCGAGCGGTGCGGCAACATCCAGCCAGGCGATGCGGGGGCGTGGCGTCATCACGCTGTCCACCGTGCGGTCGCCGAGCCTGAGCACGCGGTTGACCATGTTGCGTTCGTCCAGATCCAGTACGCCTTGTTCCGCACCTTCGGCGACCAGCATGCGGATCTCCTCTTCACTGACCTTTTCGCGGCGGACGTTGTGCAACCTGAGCAAGCGCAGCACCAGCTCCGACAGCGTGTTCAGGACCCACACGAACGGGGCCAGCAACCACGACAGGACCTGCATTGGAAGTGCGACGGCCAGGGAAAAACGCTCCGGAGCGATCAGCGCCACGCGCTTGGGCACCAGTTCGCCGACCGTGATGTTGATCGTGGTTACCAGGATGAAGCCCAGTACCAGGCCGATGACCAGCGACGCGTGCGCGGCCGCGGGCATGCCGATGTCGATGAGCCATTGGCGGATCGTGTCGCTGACGGCGGCACCGGTGGCGGCGCCGGTGATCAGGGTGATCAGGGTGATCCCGACCTGCACCGTGGACAGGAAGCGATCGGGGCGCTGGGCGAGCCGCAGCGCCACCTGCGCGCGGGCACTCGTCCGCGCCATGTGCCGCAGGCGGCTCTTGCGCGAGGCGATCAATGCAATTTCAGCCAGCGCGAAGAAGGCGTTGCACAGCGCCAGCAGCAGTACCAGGCCGAGTTCGGTCAGCATTAACGGCCTGTCACCGCCCTGCCGCGCGAGCCGCGTTGCTTCGCAGCGGCCGCCAGACAAGGTGCATGGCGCAGCGCCATGGTGGTTCCATGGTCAAGGCACGCGCCACCGTATGGCGGCCGCTGCGAAGCAACCCTTCGGGCCGGGGCCATTTGCCTGCATGGCTGCGTCATCACTCGTCTATGTATCGACATACATCCTCCTCGCTCTTCCTTGCCCTGCAGGCAAATGGCCGACGGCGCGGCCACGTGGCATGGCGGCGATAGGCCCATGCCGCGGGGGAGGGTCCATCCATGCAGTCTAGCAAGGGCCGCGAAACTTCGGGCCGTGACGCTGCTCGTGTATCATTCGCACGGTTTTGGACCGGGTGAATCATCATGTTTTCGCTGCAGGCGATGTTCGGCAAGGGCGATCGTTTCTACGACCTTCTGGAAGCCAGCGCCGGCGCGGCCCGGGACGGTGCCCGGGCGCTCCAGGAACTGCTCGAGGCGCACGGGGAGCCCATGCTGCTCGACGGTTTCCGCGCGGCGCGACGGCGCGAGAAGGAGCTGGCGGCACAGATCAGCGAGGCGCTGGTCAACACCTTCGTCACCGCGCTCGACCGCGAAGACATCGAGGCGATGTCCTCGGCGTTGTATCGGATTCCCAAGACCGTCGAGAAGTTTGCCGAGCGCTACGTGATCGTCGCCGAACGCGTGGACGGCATCGACTTCGTGTCGCGCGCCAGCTTGCTGATGAGCGCGACCGAGGGCGTTGTCGAGATGGTGCGCGAGCTGCGCAACGGCATGAGCATCGGGCGCATGCGCAAGCTGCAGGATCGCCTGCAGGCGGTCGAGTCCGAGGCTGACCGCCTGCTGCTGGAGCCCTACCGGGACCTGTACCTTTCCAGTGACGATCCAATCCGGATGATGCTGGCCAAGGACCTGTTCGAGTTGCTCGAGAAAGCCGTCGACCGCTGCCGCGACGTCGGCAACGTCATTTATTCGATCGTGTTGAAGAACTCATGAAGGCCGGGGCTCGGGACTGCAAACGGGCAACCGGAACAGTGCAAGGTCGACCACCCCCTTCCGCGGGAAGGGGGTCGCCGCGCAGCGGTGGGGGGATGCGCTTCGCCGGAAGCCGACACGAATGACTTCGATGCGCGAAAAGGCATCCCCCTCAATCCCCCTTCCTGCGGAAGGGGGAGGAGGAGCGGAAGGAACGCACGATGTAGCCGGTCCTCGTTCCCTGGTCCCTGGTCCCTCGTCCCCGGCGCTTGCATGAGCCTCGGCCTCCTCATCGCCGTCATCGTGATCGCGTTGGTGTTCACCTACATCAACGGGTTCCACGACACCGCCAATTCCATCGCGACGGTCGTGGCGACCAAGGTGTTGTCGCCCGGACAAGCCGTGTTGCTGGCGGCAACCACCAACATGGCCGGGGCGTTGCTGGGCTCCGCGGTGGCGCTCACGATCGCCACCGGCCTGATCGATGCCGGCGTCCTGCAAGTCGGCGCCGAAGTGCTGATCTGCGCGTTGCTCGGGGCGATCGTCTGGAATCTGATCACGTGGTGGTACGGGCTGCCTTCGTCGTCGTCGCACGCATTGATCGGCGGTCTGTGCGGGGCGGCGTTCGCGGCCTCCGACGGCAATTTTGGTGCAATCATCTGGGCGACCGATCCGGCCCGGTGGTGGCGTGGCGATGGCGTGATCCCCAAGGTGATCGTGCCGATGGTGGCCTCGCCTGTCGGCGGGTTCATTCTCGGCATCCTGGTCATGGGCTCGCTGCTGGCGTTGTTCGCGTGGCTGGCGAACCGCCGGGGATGGTTGCGCCGGCTCGGCCGCACGCCGTTCGTGAACCTGTTTTTCGGCAAGGCCCAGCTGTTCTCGGCTGCCGCGATGGGCGTGTCGCACGGCATGAACGACGCCCAGAAGAGCATGGGCATCATCGCGCTTGCGCTTGCGAGCGCCACGGCCGCGCACAATTTCGACCACTTGCCGTGGTGGCTGCACTTCCTGCGCGTGCCCGACGTCGGTGGGCATTTCCCGATTCCGGTGTGGGTGAAGGTGGTGTGTGCGCTGGTGATGGCGGCGGGCACCGCGGGCGGCGGCTGGCGCATCATCAAGACACTCGGCCACCGGATGGTCAAGCTGCATCCGATCAACGGGTTTGCCGCAGAGACCAGCGGCGCCGCGGTGATCATCCTTGCATCGATCTTCGGCATGCCGGTCTCGACCACCCATGTCATATCGTCGTCGATCATGGGCGTGGGCGCCTCCAAGCGCTTCTCCGCGGTGCGCTGGACCGTGGTCGAGCGCATGGTGTGGGCATGGCTCCTGACCCTGCCGATCAGTGCATTCATGGCGTGGGTGCTGGTGGAACTTTCCAATCCGTACTGGAATTAGGGCGGGGGTTGGTTTGTGTGTTCGTCCATGAACGCTGCGTCGACGAATGGCCCCAGGTGTGGTGCCCATTGCGCCGGGAACAATCAGGACGGCCATCCATGCCCCGACTTTCCACAACAGCCGCTGCGCACGCAGAATCGGGGATCGAAGCGGTAGACTGCGTGTGTGGGCATTCCCTCCTTGCACGCTGAAGGCGCGACCCGCGACGACAAGTTGGTGGTCGCGATTTCGTCGCGAGCACTGTTCGACCTGACCGAATCGCACGCGCTGTTCGAGCGGGAAGGGCTGGAGGCGTACCGCGACTACCAGATCGCGCACGAGAACGACGTGCTCGGGCCCGGCGTGGCGTTTGCGGTCGTCAAGAAGCTGCTGGCGCTGAACCGGCCGGAACCCGACCTGCCCTACGTCGAGGTGATCCTGTTGTCGCGCAACTCGGGCGATACCGGGTTGCGCATCTTCAACTCGATCCAGCATTACGGGCTGGCCATCACCCGCGCGGCATTCACCTCGGGCGAGGCGACCAGCGAGTACATCGCACCGTTCGAGGTGGACCTGTTCCTGTCGGCGAACGCCGAGAACGTGGCGCGCGCGCTGCAATCCGGCGTGGCGGCGGCCACGATCCTGCCATCGCAGATGCACGATACCCATCCGCAGCAGTTGCGGATCGCGTTCGATGGCGACGCGGTCATCTTCAGCGACGAATCGGAGCGTGTATCGCAGGAACGAGGCATCGAGGCGTTCCACCGCAACGAGTCCGAACGCTGGAACGAGCCGCTATCGGGCGGCCCGTTCCGCGGCTTCCTGGCCGCGCTGCACCGCCTGCAGGCCGCGTTCCCCGCCGAGCATTCGCCGATCCGCACGGCGCTGGTCACCGCCCGCTCGGCGCCTGCCCACAAGCGCGTGATCCTGACCCTCCGCCAATGGGGCGTGCGCATCGACGAGGCGCTGTTCCTCGGTGGGCGCGACAAGGGACCGTTCCTCGAAGCCTTCGGCGCCGACCTGTTCTTCGATGATTCCCCGATCAACGTGGAATCGGCACGGCGGCATGTCGCGACGGGACATGTGCCGCATGGGGTGAGCAACCCGAACTCGGGACCCGGGACCCGGATCCCGAAAAAGGAGTAATCGAGCACGGGGCGGCTACTGGCCGCGGATGGTGCACGGCGATCGTGCGTTCAGGGTTCCGAATCGATTTCCGGGGGAGCTATGCAACATGGATCCCGGCCTTCGCCGGAATGACGACCGGGAGGGTTGCGCTTTTCCCGGGTCCCGGGAAACTCGCCGCTCCTGCGGCTCGCCCTCCGGGCCATCGGCTACGCCGATGTTCGCTCCGGCGTCCTGCCTCCGCAGTCCGAGTCCCGATACAATAACGGGCTTGCCGCATTTCCACGGATTCCGTCATGCCCGCAGCCCCGCTCAACCCCCTCGACCTGTACGACGTCCGCTCGATGCTGTCGGACGAGGAGCGCATGGTCCAGGATTCTGTAGCGCGCTTCGTCGATGACAAGGTGCTGCCGATCATCGGCGACTGCTTCGATCAGGCGCGTTTCCCGACGGAACTGATTCCGGAAATCGCGGGACTGGGCCTGCTGGGTGCCGCGATTCCCGAGGAATATGGCGGCGCCGGCATGAACGCGGTCAGCTACGGGCTGATCTGCCAGGAACTCGAACGCGGCGATTCCGGGCTGCGCAGTTTCGCGTCGGTGCAATCCTCGCTGGTGATGTATCCGATCCTTGCCTTCGGCAGCGAGGAACAGAAGCGCGAATACCTGCCGAAGATGGCGACGGGTGAAATCATCGGTTGCTTCGGGCTGACCGAGCCGCATGGTGGCTCCGACCCCGCCAACATGAAGACGGTCGCCAGGCAGGATGGCGACGACTGGGTGATCAACGGCTCCAAGATGTGGATCACCAACGGAAATCTCGCACAGGTCGCGTTGGTGTGGGCCAGAACCGATGACGGCATACGGGGTTTCCTGGTGCCCACTGACAGCAAGGGTTTTGCGGCACAGGAAGTGCACAAGAAGATGAGCCTGCGCGCGTCGGTCACCAGCGCGCTGTTCCTCGACGACGTGCGAGTTCCCGGGAACGCGATGTTGCCGAACGTGAAAGGCCTGCGCGGCCCGCTCAGCTGCCTCGACTCGGCACGCTTCGGGATCAGTTGGGGGCCGGTCGGTGCGGCGCAGGCGTGCCTGAAGGAAGTGCTCGATTACACACAGGAGCGCATTCTGTTCAAGCGCCCGTTGGCCGCCAACCAGGCGATCCAGCTGCGACTCGCCGACATTGCGCGCCGCATTACCACCGCGCAGTTGCTGGCGCTGCGGCTCGGCCGCCTCAAGGATGCCGGTCAGATACACACGACACAGGTTTCGCTGGCCAAGTGGAACAACGTGCGGATGGCGCTGGACGTCGCGCGCGAGTGCCGCGACATCCTCGGTGGCGCCGGCATCACCACGGAACACGTCGCAATCCGGCACGCGCTGAACCTGGAATCGGTGGTGACCTACGAGGGCACCCAGACCGTGCATCAACTGGTGGTCGGGCGCGAACTGACTGGCATCAATGCTTTTTGATGGACGCGCGCGCCGCGTCGGCCAAACACGCGGCCAGGCAACGCAGCGCGATCCGGGATGCCAAGCCCTCCCCTTCAAGGGGAGGGTTGGGTGGGGATGGTGTAAAAGGATTTGTGATGAATTCAAGTATTGACGCCGCAGTACCCCTCCCAGTCTCCCCCTTGAAGGGGGAGGAGAATATTGGCGTGCGCCCTGAACTTTGCTTGCACGGGATTGCGACGCGAATGGCAGGTAGAGCCAGCGGGTTCGCCCGAAAATGTTTTCACCGAGGTACTTGACATGAAACTTCGCAACAAGATCCTTGGCGGTGTCGCCGTGGGCGCGATGCTGGCGTCGGGTGGCGCGATGGCGGCGGTCAACGCCGACTCGATCCATCTGGCGTTGACGTCGCTGCGCCTGGCGCTCGTCAAGATCGGCGTCGCCAACGCGACGCTGTCCAATCCCACGCCGCCATCGAGCAACGCCGAAGCGCACGTGGCGGCACCCAACAAGCTTGGTAGCCACGAAATCCGCGCCATCCTGGTAAGCGAGGGCGGCGTGATCAACGTTTACCTGACGCCGGCCGTGGGCGTCACGGATGGCATTATCCAGTTGGTCCCGTCGGTCGTGACCGACAAGCAGGGCAAGAAAGGCGTCACGTACAAGTGCTACAGCCCGAACATCCCGGACATCGCGTCCGCTGAGACCGACTGCACCTACCATCCTGCCGGCAACTAGTACCGAATGACGGGCAATGCGCCATTGCTGGGTCCGACGCTGGAAACGGCGCGGCTGATCCTGCGCGTGCCGTGCCGTGACGACTTCGCGGGCTGGGCCGACGTGTTCGCCGACCCCGAGGCGATGGTCCACCTCGGCGGCGTGCAGCCGCGCTTTTCCGCGTGGCGGCACTTTCTCGCCACCGTGGGTTCGTGGTACGTCCTGGGTTTCGGCGTGTTTTCGGTAATCCGCAAGGCGGACGGCGCATGGATTGGACGCATCGGACCGCTGCATCCGGAAGGCTGGCCCGGCGACGAAATAGGCTGGACGCTGGCGCGGCGTGCGTGGGGGGAGGGTTACGCGACGGAGGCCGCCACCGCCGCGACGGATTGGGTCTTCGACGCCCTGGGCTGGAAGGCAATCATCCATTGCATCGCGCCGGACAACCTCGCTTCGCAAGAGGTCGCGCGAAGGTTGGGCTCACGCAAACGCGGGCCGGGCCAGATGCCCGCGCCGTACGACAAGGACCCCATCGACATCTGGGGCCAGACCCGCGAGGAATGGTTCGCGCGCCGCGCATAATGACTTTCGCAACGACATGAACGCTATCAAGACCCCCGTCCCGGCGCGCCACAAAGGCTTCAACCGCGCCGAAATCGTCGACGGGAACTTCATCGAGTTCGTGCAGGCGTGGGACGGCAAGGTGTTGCCGGCGCCGCGCGACGGCGCGCCGGTGTTGCCGGGCAGCAGCCTCGACGCGCGGGGCTTTCGCGAGCTGTTCGAATCGCAACTGATTTCACGGCATCTCGACCTGATGGCGCGGGTGCTGCGCGTGCAGAACAAGGTGTTCTACACCATCGGCTCGTCGGGCCACGAGGGCAACGCGATGGTGGCGCGGCTGACGCGGCACACCGATCCGGCGTTCCTGCACTATCGCTCCGGCGCCTTCATGGCCGAGCGTTTCCGCAAGCTGCCGGGCATGGACCCGGTGATGGATTCCGCGCTGAGTTTCGCGGCCAGCAAGGATGACCCGGCTTCGGGCGGGCGCCACAAAGTGTGGGGGTCCAAGCCGCTGTGGGTACTGCCGCAGACTTCCACCATCGCTTCGCATCTTCCCAAGGCGTTCGGCACGGCGGTCGCGATCGAGCAGGCCCCGCGCATCGGGCATGAGTTGCCCGTGCCGAAGGATTCCATCGTGATCTGTTCGTTCGGCGATGCGTCGAGCAACCACGCGACCGCGCAGGTCGCGTTCAACGCGGCGGCGTACACGGCGTACCAACGGCTGCCGGCGCCGGTGTTGTTCGTGTGCGAGGACAACGGCATCGGCATTTCGGTCAAGACGCCCGCGGGGTGGGTCGCCAACAACTTCCGCGACAGGAAGGATCTCGATTATTTCTTCGCCGATGGACTCGACCTTGCCGAAGGTTACGCCGGGGTGCGGCGTGCGGCCGAGCATTGCCGCAGGACGCGCCGTCCGACCTTCCTGCATCTTCGGACCACGCGCCTGACCGGCCACGCCGGAACCGATTTCGAGATCGAATGGCGCAGCTTCGAGGAACTGATGGCGCTGGAAGCGACCGATCCGCTGCTGCGTTCGGCGGCGATCGGCCTCGAATCAGGCCTGTACACGAAGCAGTCGTTGCTCGATCAATACGAAGCGATCCGCAAGCGTTGCTTCGACGCGGCCGACGTGGCCGACTGTCGCCCGAAACTCACGAAGCTGAAGGACGTGACGGCGCCGTTGGCGCCTTACACGCCGAAAGCCGTGGCAACGGAGGCCGCGCGTTCGGATTACACGGACAAGCGCGTCGCAGTGTTCGGCGGCGATGACAAGCTGCCCGAGCGCCAGCCACCGCGGCATCTGGCACTGCAGATCAATGCGGCGCTCCACGACCTGCTCGCGAAGTATCCGGAGTCGCTGGTGTTCGGCGAGGACGTCGCGCAGAAGGGCGGCGTGTACACGCTGACGCGCGGGCTCTACAAGGCCTTCAAGGGCGCGCGCGTCTTCAACACCCTGCTGGATGAAACGACGATCCTCGGCCTCGCGCAGGGCTACGCCAACATGGGCATGCTACCGATTCCCGAGATCCAGTACCTCGCCTATTTTCACAACGCCTGTGATCAGATCCGCGGCGAAGCGGCGTCGCTGCAGTTCTTCTCCAACGACCAGTACCGCAACCCGCTGCTGGTGAGGATCGCGTCGCTCGGCTACCAGAAGGGATTCGGCGGCCACTTCCACAACGACAACTCGATCGCCGCCTTGCGCGACATCCCGGGCCTGGTGGTGGGTTGTCCGTCGCGTGGCGACGATGCCGCGATGATGTTGCGCACGCTGGCCGCCCTGTGCAAGGTCGATGGCCGCGTTTGCGCGTTCCTCGAACCGATCGCGCTCTACATGACCAGGGACTTGTACGAACACGGCGACGGGCAATGGCAGTTCGCATACCCGTTGCCCGATCAGGCCATGCCGCTGGGCGAAGGCCGCGTCTACGACGACGAGGCCGAAGATCTCGTGATCTTCACCTTCGGCAACGGCGTGCCGATGAGCCTGCGTGCAGCGCGCGAGATCGAAAGGAAGCTGAAGTGGCGGGTGCGCGTGGTCGACCTGCGCTGGCTGGTGCCGCTCAACGATGCTTTCGTCGCGCGGCAGGCGAAGACGGCCAGGCGCATCCTCGTGGTCGACGAAGGCCGCAAGAGCGCGGGGGTGGGCGAAGGCGTCATCACCGCAATCGTCGAAGCCGGTCTCGGCGCCACCCCGCTCGAGCGCGTGGTGGGCGCGGACACCTACACCCCGCTTGCCGGCGCGGCGCTGCTGGTATTGCCCGGCGAGGCCGACATCGTCGAGGCCGCGGGACGACTTGCGCGATCGGAGGGTGGCGCCGCGACAAAGCGCGCGACACCGGCGCGGCGAAAGTCCCCACGTTGATGGACTACGGCTGCAGGAGTGCGGCTGCGTGCGTTGCCCGCACCATGGGTGCTGCGCCGCACGGCGATCGACTTTGCGGGTACGGCAAGAGGACCATGATTTCCAGTGCGATGAAACCGATGTTCCGGGTCGCGGCATGGACCTGAACCCGGTCACGCGCGGCACGGCCGCCGAGGCGGTGGTGCCGGAACGCGCGTCGGCGTCGACGCCGCACGGGCCGACCCGCTACAGCGTGTTGGGTGCGGTCAGTTTCGTGCACGTGCTCAACGACATGATGCAGTCGGTGATCGTCGCGATCTACCCGCTGCTCAAGGGCGAGTTCGACCTCGGTTTCTTCCAGATCGGCGCGATTACGCTGACCTTCCAGTTGACCGCCTCGCTGCTGCAGCCGGTGGTCGGGATGGTCACCGACAAGAAACCATTGCCTTACTCGCTTCCAATCGGGATGTGCTTCACGCTGAGCGGCCTCCTGCTGCTGTCGGTCGCGCCTTCCTACCCGGTATTGCTGCTGGCGGTGGCCTTGATTGGTTGCGGTTCGTCGGTGTTCCATCCGGAGTCCTCGCGCGTCGCCCGCATGGCCTCCGGCGGCCGCTACGGATTCGCGCAGTCGGTGTTCCAGATTGGCGGCAACGTCGGGCAGGCATTGGGCCCGTTGCTCGCCGCCGCCATCGTGTTGAAAGTCGGCCGGTCACACGTGGGCTGGTTCGGGTTGGCGGCCCTGCTCGCGATCGTGATCCTGCTGCAGGTGAGCCGCTGGTACAGCCGGCACGTCGACGAGCGCGTCCGCAAGCGTCGCCCCGACGACAAGCCGCCGTTCCCGGCGCCGGTCGTTCGACGCACGATCGGCGTGCTGCTGGTGCTGATGTTTTCGAAGTTCTTTTACCTCGCCAGCATCAGCAGCTATTACGAGTTCTACCTGATCCACCGGTTCGGTTTGTCGGTACACGCGTCCGCAAACCTGTTGGGGGTGTTCCTGTTCGCGGTGGCGGCCGGCACGTTGATCGGGGGGCCGCTGGGCGACCGCATCGGGCGCCGGCGGGTGATCTGGTTCTCGATCCTCGGTTGCGCGCCGTTCACGCTGCTGCTGCCGCACGTTGGGCTGTACTGGACGGTGGGTCTCAGCGTCGTGATCGGGCTGGTGCTGGCCTCGGCCTTCCCGGCGATCATCGTGTACGCGCAGGACATGTTGAGCCACCGGATCGGGATGGTGTCAGGCATGTTCTATGGTTTCAGCTTCGGGCTCGGCGGTATCGGCGCTGCGGTACTGGGCGTGATCGCCGACCATTTCGGCATCGTGTTCGTGTATCAGGTGTGCGCGTTCCTGCCACTGCTCGGGCTCCTGGCCGTCTTCCTGCCCGACGTGCGACCGCCCGGATCGGCGCCCGCGCCGGCCGCGCGCGGCGCCTGACGCCCGTCGAAGAAGCGGGAAGAACGGAACGCGGGCGGCTTTGCGGGGCGCCCGAAGGCATGTGATCGGCAGGAACCCCGGTCGACACCCGTGGTCTGTAGATGGCACCCCCGGCGTGGCGGCGCAGTTGCGCGTCCGCTAAAGTTGCGGCACGGCCGAATGCGGCCGGCGACGTTCGACCAATCCAGTGAGGAAATCCATGGCCCTGCGTTCCCATAACCCTGTCCTGCGCGACAAGATTTTCCAGAACCTGCCGGCAACCGCCGAGCCGATGACCTTGAACGGCACGCTGGTTCGTACCGGCCTGCTTCTGGTGCTGATGATCATCACCGGCACTTGGACCTGGAGCCATTTCATGGCTGCCGTCGCGGGTGGCGACCTCGCCGCGGGCGCGGCGGCGGTGCAGCCGTATTTCTGGGGCGGCATGATCGTCGGCTTCATCCTCGCGATCGCATCCGCCTTCAAGCCGAACTGGACGCCGGTGACGGCGCCCCTGTACGCGCTCGCGGAGGGCACCTTCCTCGGCGCGATCTCGGCGATGTTCGAGGTGCGCTACCACGGCATCGTGCTGCAGGCCGTGATGGCATCGATCGGCGTGCTG
>DASTIS010000102.1:0-7944 GCA_035717365.1 Rhodanobacteraceae bacterium | reverse complement strand
CGATGCGCTGTGGGGCGCGCAGACCCAGCGCGCGGTGGACAATTTCCCCATTTCCGGGCTGACCCTGCCGCGCGATTTCATCCGGGCGCTGGGGCTCATCAAGTCCGCGGCAGCCGAAGCCAATCTGAAGCTTGGGCACCTGAAGCCGATGCAGGCGTCGGCGATCCGCAAGGCTGCGCAGCGCGTCGCGGCGGGCGAGTTCGACGCGCAGTTTCCGATCGACATTTTCCAGACCGGTTCCGGCACGTCCAGCAACATGAACGCCAACGAGGTGATTGCGCATGTCGCGACCGCCGGCTCGCGCACGAAGATCCATCCCAATGATCATGTCAACTTTGCGCAGAGCTCGAACGACGTCATCCCGACCGCGATCCACGTCGGCGCCGTGCTGGCCACGCAGGAGCAGTTGTTGCCGGCGCTCAGGCATCTGAAGAAAAGCATCGACAAACGCGCGCGCGAGCTGAAGAACGTCGCCAAGACCGGGCGCACGCACCTGATGGATGCGATGCCAGTGACGGTCGGGCAGGAACTCTCGGGCTGGTCGGCGCAGATCGCGTCGGGCATCGCGCGCATCGAGGACGCCGGCAAGCGGATGCGCCAACTGCCGCAGGGCGGTACCGCGGTCGGCACCGGGATCAACGCCGATCCGAAGTTCGCGAAGACGTTCTGCACCGGGTTGTCGAAGGCAACCGGCGTGAAGTTCACTTCGATGGACAATTTCTTCGAGGGCATGGCCTCCATGGATGCCGCAGTGGAATTGTCCGGTCAGTTGAAGACCCTGGCGTGCTCGCTGATGAAAATCAGCAACGATCTTCGCTGGATGAATTCCGGGCCGCTGGCGGGCCTCGGTGAAATCGAATTGGAAGCGCTGCAGCCGGGTTCGTCGATCATGCCGGGCAAGATCAACCCGGTGGTCCCGGAGGCAATGACGATGGTGTGCGCGCAGGTGATCGGCAACGACGCCACCATCACCATCGGTGGCCAGGCCGGCAATTTCCAGTTGAACGTGATGCTGCCGGTGATCGCGTACAACCTGCTGCAGTCGATCACGATCCTTGCGAACGCCTCGCGCTTGCTGGCCGACAAGGCCATCGCGGGCTTCACCGTCAACAAGCGGCGGGTGGACGAGGCGCTCGCGCTGAACCCGATCCTCGTGACCGCTCTGAATCCGGTGATCGGCTACGAAAAGGGTGCCGCGACCGCGAAAAAGGCCTACAAGGAAAAGCGTCCGATCCTGGACGTGGCGCTCGAAACGACAGGCTTGTCGAAAGCCGAGTTGAAGAAGCTGCTCGATCCGGTGGCATTGACCAAGGGCGGTATCCACGGGAAATAGCCCGGATCAATGCTTGCGGGCGAAACCGCCCGCACTCTCGTCATTCCGGGGCATCGCGGGCCTCATCGGCGATGAACCCGGAATCGGTGTGTTTCCCAATGCGAACCGATTCCGGGTTCCGCCCGCAAACGACGCGGGCGACCCCGGAATGACGATAACTGGATGCGATGGGGCCAGCCGAATCAATGGCGCTTCGGCTGCAGCTTGCACTTGACGGTACGGCGGGTCGCACGCTCCGGAAACTATGGCTTCCCGGCCGCGGTGTCATTGGCCGTCAACGTGCGCTGGACCTTGCCGCTGGCGTCGAGGAACTCGATGGAAGCCTTGCCTTCCGGCGTCACCATCAGCGCCAGCCGAGGCGCACCGGTTGCGTCCTGCAACATCACCACGGAGTTCCCTGATCGCGATTTGCCGGCGAAGTAGCGCGGCGTGATCCCGCTTTGCTCGCGCAACTGCGCTTGCGCCCGCGTTTTCGCGGCACCGTCCGGCATGGCATCGATCTTCTTCTGTTCGTCGAGCACCTGCTGGATCGGCATCGCCGGCACGTCGTTTACCGCCATCCCCGCAAACGCGTGGCCGTGTTCGTCGAGGCCGATCAACTGCAACTGCTGGTCCTGGTTGCAGCGGTCGAAGGTCAGGCTCAGGCCACTGTCGCCCTTGCCGTCCCCCCCTTCTTGCCCGAGAAGACCAGCCCGCCCTGCTCGGTACCTTCATCGTCGTAGAACAGCATGCCGGCGAGGGGGCGCGGGTGTGGATGCTCCTTTCCGTGCACGATCAGGCCGGGAAGTTCGGTGCGATCGGAGATCACCATGCGCAGCGTGCCATCGGGTTCGCGCACGTTGATCCGGTGGACGTTGATTGTGTCGAAATCGACGGGGCCGTGGGCGCGTGCGCCCATCAACAGCAGCGTGTCAAAAGCGGCGGTGAGGACGGCGGCGTAGACGCCGAGCAGTGTTTTCGGGTACCTGGGCATCTTCAGTCTTTCTGGTGGTGGGGACAACACGCGTGGCGTGCGGTCAGTGCGGATTGCGGTCGACCCGTGGCCGCAATCACGCGGTCGGTCGAGTGCACCGTATCCGGAAGCGCGGCGATCAGATGCGAGGCCCAGTCACGGTCTTCACGCCACCCGTCTTCCGGCTTCAGTCGACACGACAGCCGGATACTTCGCGACGTTCGATGGTTGCGTACGGTTGAAATGCGGGAATCGCGACGGTCAGTTTGCCTTGCAGCGCGTACAGTCGTGCCAGGTCGTTGCACACCTCGCGCGCCAAGGCGTCGACCTTGTCGGCATTGGCATTCACCTTCGCGTCGATGGAGTCGGGGTCGCCGCTTGCCAGCCCACTGGCGACCGCGCCGATTGCATGAATGCCGGTGTGCACGCCGGCCTTGCCGGTGGCCACGCCGTCGTCCCGCAGTTCGAGTGCTGCGTTGCGGTACGTTTCCAGCAATTGGCGTTGTTCCAGGGTGACGGCAAGCGGCTTGCCGCTGATCACGAGATCGCCCGCAGGGGTCACCGTCGCCTCGCGGCCGTCACGGGCGAGGGCAATGACGTTGCCGTGGTTGTCGATCGACAGATGCTGGAACACGCTGGAATGGCTGGAGCCCTCATCAGCGGTACTGCACGCGGTCAGTGCGACGAGGCTCGCGGCGAGGACGATTGCAACGGTGCGCATGGTTTTCATGGGTTGCTCGAAGATGAAGAGAAGGATTTGGAAGCGGTGCCGGCGCCTTGTGCGGACGGGTGAGGCGTGCCAGCGGTGGTATAGGTCGTGGTGTGGGTGATCTTGCATTTCAACTGGTTGCTGGACGCGTAGGGCTTGAACGCGGGAATCTGATTGGCGATCGCCTGCTGGGTGGCGCCCAGTGTGTTGATGTCGCCGCATAGCGTATTGGCCGCGGTTTCGATGCTCTGTGATTGGGCGTCCAGTTGCTTTTTGGCCGCGGACGATTCGCCGTGGAAGATCGAGCGGATCGCCGCGCCGATGCTGCGGGTGGCCACTCGCACCCCCTGCTTGCCCACGGCTTCGCCCGCATGCATGGTGTCGTGCGCCTGCTGGTAATAGCGCTTGAGCAGCTGGCGTTGTGCGGGCGTGACCGCGACGGTCTTGCCGCCGATATTGAGGTCACCGTCGCTGCTGACGTGCGCGTTCGGGTGTCCCGATGCGTGCACCACCAGGCCGTCCGAATCGAAGGTGATGCTGCTGTCGAGAGTGTGGATGCCCGGTGAGCAGGCGGCGAGCGTTGCCATGATCAAGGCAGCGCCCGCGACGGTCAGAATCCGCTTCATGGTTGTCTCCCGTGTGTTGTCAGACTTCGTCGCGCCAGCGGCGGAACCAGATCGCGGCGGCGATCAGCGCGATGCCGACCACGGCACCGATCCACATGCCCGGCAGGGTGAAGGCGTGCGCCATGGACGAGTAGCTGATCCTGGCGAAATCGCCGGAATCCATGAAGTGCACGCCTATCCGCTGGGCGTCGGGTGCCATCCACGTTCCAGGGATGACGCTGAGCAGCGCGCGGCCGACCAGATTGCTCCAGAAGAACTGCGTCGGGATGTTCGGCAGGCCGAGCAGGCCGATCCAGAAATTCAGCACCCCGGCGACGATCGGAATGACCACGGCCCACAGAAACGGCTTGCTGCGTACCGCGGCCGACCAGAACAGCAGCCAACCGACCGTCGGCAACGCCCACACGGCGTTGACCGGCACCATGGCCAGCAGGTGCAGCCAGACCGAGAACGGGTCGGCGTGCACCCACAGCAGTCCGAACGGGTTGACGCCGTGCGCCAGGAACCACAGGCTCATGACGATCTGGGCACAGATGTAACCCGCCAGCACCACCACCACCGCGATCAGCGGCGCGATGACGATGGCCGCGACAACCTTGGAAACCACCGTCGAGGTGTCCGAAAGCGGCAGCGATTTCCAGAACAGGATGCTGCGGTCGCGGCGGTCGTCGTACAGCGCGCCCAACAGGTAAAAGAACACCACGAAGAACAGCACGACCGCGGACACGACGCCGAACAGCAACATGGTCATGTCCAGCGACTTGACCACATCAACCATGTTGTGGGCCATGCCGTTGCGCAGCAATTCACTGAGGTTCATGCCCATGTTGATATTTCCGGAGCCTCCGACGCGCGCCCGGAACACCTCGCCGGCGATGATGCCGAGGATCGTGATCCCGATGATCACCCCGACCGCGATCACCTGTGCCCACAGGAAGCCGCGTCGCTCCTCCCAGTACTCCCGCTTCAGCAACCAGGCGAAGCGTGATTGCGTGATGGCGTTCATGCGTAGGTCCCTTTCATGGTGGCAACGAACAGGTCCGATACCGAGGGCCGGTGTGCCTCGCCCAGTTGCGCGAGCCGTTCCGGATCGGCGCCGTCGAAGAGGAAGATCATCTTGCCGAACACCGCGCCACGTTCGTCGATCGGGTGCAGCGCCCGGGCGGCTTCGACCTGGTCGGGTCCGACCAGGACCTCGGTAAAGCGTGCGCCCATCTCGTCCATGGTGGTGCCGAGCACGATCTTGCCGTCGCGGATGAACAGCAGGTCGGTGAGGATGTTTTCGACTTCCTCGACCTGGTGGGTGGTGATGAGAATGGTCTTGTTCTCGTCGAAGTAGTCTTCCAGAAGGCTCTGGTAGAACTGCTTGCGATAAAGGATGTCGAGGCCGAGGGTGGGTTCGTCCAGCACCAGCAGGCGCGCGTCGATGGCCATCACGATCGCAAGGTGCAACTGGACGATCATGCCCTTGGACATTTCACGCACGCGCTGATTGGTGTGCAGTTTGGTGCGGGCAAGGAAACGTTCGCACTTGGCACGGTCGAAGCGTGGATGCACGCCGGCGACGAAATCGATGGCTTCGTGCACGCGGATCCAGCGGGGCAGGGTGGCGACATCGGCGATGAAGCACACTTCGCGCATGAGCTGCGGCCGTTCGCGACGCGGGTCCATGCCCAGCACCGAAAGTTCGCCCTCGACGTCGGTCAGGCCGAGGATGGCCTTGAGCGCCGTGGTCTTGCCGGCCCCGTTGGGTCCGATCAGGCCCACGATGCGGCCGGTACGCACCTCGAATTCTGCGTTGTCGAGTGCGCGGGTCGCCTTGTAACGCTTGGTCAGGCCACGCGCGCGGATGACGATGTCGGCAGCGCCCGGTGCGGCGGCGGGCCGTTCCGCGACAGCTTCGAATGCGTCGTTCATCATGAGTCCCTCTTGTCAGGTTGGTGTGGCGGCGTCGCCAGCAGCTTTTCCAGGTCCAGCCCCATGCGCTCGATGCGGGCCCGCAGGCGCGGCCATTCTTCGCGCAGGAAATGTTCGCGTTCGCTCTTGAGCAGCGCCGCCTGGGCGCCGTCGGTCACGAACATGCCGAGGCCGCGGCGTTTCTCCACCAGTTGCTCGTCGACCAGTTCCTGATAAGCCTTGGAAACGGTCAGCGGGTTGATCTGGTAGTCGGCCGCGACCTGGCGCACGGAGGGCAGGGCATCACCCTCGTGCAGGGCACCGTCCAGGATCATGGCCACCACGCGTTCGCGCAGCTGGCGGTAGATCGGGACGTTGTCGTTCCAGGTCACACTCATGACGGGATCCTTGCTGTGTCGGGTCAATCCTCGCACGACAGGCGCGAGGATCCGGGAACCGCGTCAGGCGCCGACCGCATCGTTGGCGAACGAATAGAACGGCATGCGGGCGTCGGCAGCCGTGGAGGATCCGGCCCCGGCGTCGTCGCGGTGCAGTTCGCGCAGTTGTTCGCGGCTGGGATACACGTAGATCGTGGGCAGGATCTGGATGGCGCCCGTGCCCACACTGGCCGCGACCGGCATGCTCCGGCGGGCGGCATCCGCGGCGGCGTTGCTGTAGGTGGCGATGCCGGTCATGCCGGCGGCGGTGATCAGCATGGCGATGACGAGTGCGATGGGCTTGCGGGCGTTCATGGCGGTCTCCTTTAGTGACCTCGTTGACCAGTGTTGTAGTGAACTATAACACCATAATTCACCCTGTCAACACCCCCTGCCATCAGTCATGGTCGAAAATCCATCCCGCCGGCGGCGCACCTGTGGATTCACGACGGTGGCCCGGCCTTCCGGGCCGGGCAAAACAAAAGTTTGCGTCGCGGCCGGGTGCCTGGGCGGGCCCTGAATGAACCCTGCCGCCTCGCTGCGGTCACATCGCCTGCACGTTGCCATTCCGCAGCGAACCACGCAGAATGGGCAGCTTCATGCATGACGCATCAACGCGCCAGCGCGTCAGTCACCTTCCACCAGAGGAACAACATCGATGAAGCAGATCATGCGGCCGACCCTGGCCGCCGTTGCCGTGATCGCCCTTGGCGTCACGGGCATCTCGCAGGCGCAGACCCAATCCACGGCGCCGGCCAAGGTCGACAAGGCCAAGGCGAGCCAGATCGTCGGTTACGAGTTGGCTGGCAGGTATCCGGAATGGGCGCGTGGCCTGATCGATCCGCAGCAGGTCGGTCAGGCGGTGACGCGTGCGCTCCAGGGACAGAAGCCGACCATGAGCGACAGCGATCTGGAGAGTACCGCCAAGGCGTTCGGCGCGCAGTTCCAGGCTCTCGCGAAGCAGCATTACGATCAGGTTTCGGCACAGAACAAGAAGGCGGGCGACGCTTACCTCGCCAAGAACAAGAATCAGCCGGGCGTGCGGACCACGCAGGACGGCTTGCAGTATCAGGTGGTCACGCAAGGCACGGGTCCAAAGCCGAAGGCCACCGATACCGTGCAGGTGAACTACACCGGTTCGTTCGTCAATGGTCAGGAATTCGATTCCTCGGCCAAGCACGGCAGTGGTCCGGCCAAGCTCGACCTGAACAACGTGTTTCCCGGGTTCAAGGAGGCATTGATGCTGATGCCTGTGGGCAGCCACTACAAGTTCGTGATTCCGTCCGATCTGGCCTATGGCTCACAGCCCAAGAACGGCTTCCCGCCCAACGAGACGCTGATCTTCGACGTAACGCTGGTCAAGATTGGCGATTGACCACGCGACCCGAATCGCGGAAAGCAAAAAGCGCGGCCCTGGGCCGCGCTTTTTCATTGGGTGTCGCAATGTCGATCGGTCCGGTGCGCCACCGCTGCATGGGGCTATCGTACGATTGCCTCCACGCGCGCGGCACAAATGAAATCGTTCATCGACAGGCCGCCGACGTCGTGTGTGGACCAGTGCACCGTGCAGCGGCTGTAGCCGACCTCGAGGTCGGGGTGATGATCCTCGCGATTTGCCATCCAGCCGATCGCGTTGACAAATCCCAGCGTTTCGTAAAAGTTCGCGAACTTGAACGCCTTGGCGATGGACGTGCCATCGCTGGCCGCCTTCCATCCCGGCAGCAGCACCAGCAGTTCCTCGACGCGTGCCGTGTCCAGCGCGGGCTCTCCCTTGCGGGGTTTGCAGTTCTGCGCTGCCAGTTCGACGAGGTTCACCGCGAGTGCAGCCCGTCGTCGCTTCCCTGGATCTTGCCGTGCAGGTCCGAGAGCTTGCTGGGCAAGCTGGAGAAATACGCGGCCAGGTCCTTGATGTCCTGCTCGCTGAGCGGCGCGGCCATGCCATTCATGATCGCATTGGTCCGCTGGCCGTCCTTGTATTCGTGCAGCACCTG
>DASTIS010000101.1:0-5560 GCA_035717365.1 Rhodanobacteraceae bacterium | reverse complement strand
CTGGCGGAGAAGTATCCGAAAGCCGGGTTGATTCCGCAGGACATCGCCGAGCGGGCGCAAATGTATCGCTGGATCTTTTTCCTGGTCACGGAGATCGAACAGCCGCTGTGGCGGATCGCGCGCAACACGTCGATCTACCCGGAAGACAAGCGGATGCCGGCCGACATCGAGATGGCGACAGGCGAATGCAAGGCGATGCTGGCGGTGCTGGAAAAGCACATGCACGGACGCAAGTATCTCGTCGGCGATCGATTGAGCGTGGCGGACCTCAACGCCGCTTACACGCTGGACTGGGCCCGGGAAGCGGGCATGCTGGGGGACTCGCCCGTGCTCCGCGCTTACGTGGAGAAGATGTACGCAAGGCCCAAGGCGCCGACGACGATCGAGGCCGCGCGCGCGGCGTCATGAAACCGGGGCCGGCGTGCACTTCCTGCGCGCCTTCGCGGTCGGCCGATCTTCGAGCGGGATTGGCTGCGGAATGCTCGACAACGACAGGCGTGCACGGCGCCACGACGCGGGCACGAATTGCCGCGGTTGCCCGGCGCTGTAGGGGGTCACCGACGCATCTTTCGGAAGTCGTTGCGGGCCGAGGAGGAAGTTGGCCGATAGTGCGCTTCGGCAGGCGATCCGACAATCCGCACTTTCAATCCGCGGAGCGGCAATCATGTGTTGGATCTTGCGATGGCTCGCGGTGGCAGCGGTCGCGTCGGTGTCGTGCGCGCCGGTGCTGGCCTGGGCCGTGCCGCCGCCGCCCGTTGAACTGGTCGACGTCTACCACGGCGGCGTGGATCTGTCCCGTTACTGGGTCAGCGAGAAATTCGATGGCGTGCGCGGTTATTGGGATGGCCACCGCTTGTTGACGCGTGGCGGCACCGTGGTTCAGGCGCCGGGCTGGTTCACGAAGAACTGGCCCGACACGCCCATGGACGGCGAGTTGTGGGCCGGCTACGGCCGGTTCGAGCGCGCTTCGACCATCGTGCGATCGGCTGGCGCGGATGATCCGGCGTGGCACAAGATGAGCTATCAGGTGTTCGATCTGCCCGCGCAACCGGGCGACTTCGACGCGCGCGTGCCTGCAATCCGCACGGTCGTCGCCGCGATTGGCGATCCGTGGGTCGTTGCCATTCGCCAGTTTCGTGTCGCGAACGATGCACAACTCAAGGCCGCGCTCGAGCGGGTAATCGACAAGGACGGCGAGGGACTGGTGCTCCACCGTGGTGACCTGCCGTATCGGGCCGGTCGTGGCGTCGGCCTGCTCAAAGTGAAACCTTATCAAGATGCCGAAGCCAGGGTTGTCGCGATCGAACCCGGGCATGGTCGGCTCGAGGGCATGATGGGAGCGATCGAGGTCCGCACGCCGGACGGGCGTCGATTTGCGATCGGATCGGGATTCTCCGATGAGGAGCGTGCGCACCCTCCGGCGGTCGGATCGTGGGTGACCTATCGGTTCAATGGCCTCACCAGCACCGGGCTGCCGCGCTTTGCGCGCTTCCTTCGGATGCGGCCAGGTGGATCGCCTCCCGAGCCTGTGCCCAACGGCACTGGACACACGTCGCCCCAACAATGAGGTCGGGCAGCTTGTGAAAGTGGAGGGTTGCAAGCAGGTCGAGGCTGTCCACGGGCACGAGTCTTCCAATCCACCATAGCCCCCCGCCGTTGACGTGGAGGACCCAGCCGGTGATGTCGCCGCTGGTGTCCGACGCGACCACGGTTACGATGCCGGCGACGCCTTCGATGACGTGGGTGCTGGTCGTGCCATGTGGCATGCCTTGTGCATGAAAAGCTTGATGCACACGTCTCATGAATTTCGGGTCGGCGCACGCAGGCCGACCGCACGGCGCGGAGTGCGTGGACGAGCGCGAGGTTCCGGACGGCTGCCTTCCATGAAGCACCAGAACGTGGCGCCCCCTTCCATCGATTCGTTCAAGCGCGCGATGGTGCTGCTGATCATCGTGTTGGCCCTGCTGAGCACACTCATCGGGTGGGCGGCCATGGGCGCGCGCGGGATGCTGACGCCCGCGCTCAACAGGGTCCAGCTGGTCACGGCTTTGGTCATTGCGGCGTTGCTGATTGCGGCCTGGCGGAAGTTGTTGCCGCAGCGCGTGATCGAATTCGGGTGCCTGATGACCGCGGTCATCATCTGCGCGGCATGCATGGCGTTGGCCATGTATTCGACCCGGTATGGGGCGGGTCTCCACCTGCAGCCTCTGTATCTGTGGATTCCGGTCGTGTACGTGTTCGCCTTCACCCTGACGGATCACAAGACCGGGCTGATCGTCTCGCTGGGGATGCTGGTGTTGTTCGTCGGCATCAGCCTGCCATATCTCATGCGCGGCAGCGAGGCCGAATTCGGCAACCTGACCTTGCAGTTGCACTTCGTGTCAGCCGTGCTGATCGCCGCGCTGTATTTCTTTTCCAGCTACCAGCATCGCCTGCGACTTGCGCAACGGACGGTTGACCAGCTGGCGCACCTGTCGAACACCGACGACCTCACCGGGTTGTCCAATCGCCGCCACATGACCGCGGCCATCGATGGCGAACTTGTGCGCTGCGCGGATGGAGGCAATGTGTTCGCGGTCGTGCTTCTCGACATCGATCACTTCAAGGCCATCAACGATCAGCTTGGGCACGGCGTCGGCGACAAGATTCTTCAGGCATTGGCGACGCGCGCGAAGCAGGTACTCCGCGGCACGGACAGCCTCGGGCGCTGGGGTGGCGACGAGTTCGTGGCGGTGGTCCGGGATGTCGATGCCGTGGCTGCCGGGAGCATCGCCGAGGCGCTGCGATGCAGCATCGCGGCGGAGCCGTTGTTCGGCCATTGTCGGGCCACGATCAGTTGCGGGGCGACGATTGCCAGGACCGGCGACAGTCTCGACGGGTTGCTGCAGCGTGCCGACGTGGCGTTGTATGCGGCCAAGCGTGCAGGTCGCAACCGGGTGGAAGGCATCGTGCTGAAGGCGTCGTGAGAATGTCCGGTCGGGCGGTCCGGATTCGTTCCAGACGAGTTTGTCGCTGCGCTACTCCCGCCCCGCGCCGCTGATCCAGTCGCTCAGGCGACGCCTCGTATTTCGCGCTTGCCCAACCGATCGCGGTCATGCGGGGCATCGAAGGCAAGGGTCGGGCCGATCGAGATGATGCCGTACGGATTGATCGTCTTGTGGCTGCAGAAGTAGTGGTGGCGGATGTGGTCCATCCACACGGTATCGGCCACGCCGGGCATCTGGTAAATGTCGCGCAGCAGGCCCTCGAGGTTGGGATAGTCGCTGATCCGCTTGCGGTCGCATTTGAAGTGCGTCGTGTACACCGCGTCGAAACGCGCCAGCGTGGTCCACAGGCGCAGGTCCGCTTCGGTCAGGGTGTTGCCGACCAGGTAGCGGTGTTGCCCGAGGCGCTGTTCGAGTGACTCCAGCGTTTCGAACAGGGCGGTGACCGCTTCGTCGTAGGCTTCCTGGCGGGTTGCGAAGCCGGCCTTGTACACGCCGTTGTTGACGTGGTCGTACACGGTTGCATTGACCGCGTCGATGTCCGCGAGCAGATCGTCGGGGCAGTAGTCACCCGGGCGTGCACCGATGCCGTCGAAGGTATGTCCGAGCATGCGGATGATTTCAGACGACTCGTTGTTGACGATCGTCTCGCGTTCCTTGTCCCACAGGGTCGGTACCGTCACGCGGCCGCTGTAATGCGGGTCGGCTTTCAGATAGAGCTGGTACAGCTTGTCGAAACCGTACAGGCGGTCGCCGGTGGCGCCGTCGAAGTCGGTGCGAAACTCCCACCCGTTTTCCAGCATCAGCGGATGTACCACGGATACGTCGATGTATTTTTCCAGGCCCTTCCATGCCCGCATCACCAGCGTGCGGTGCGCCCAGGGGCAGGCGTAGCACACGTACAAGTGGTAGCGACCGCGTTCGGCCTTGAAACCGCCTTGTCCGGACGGTCCGGCGCTGCCGTCGGGCGTGATCCAGTTGCGGAATTGGCTGGCCGAACGTTCGAAACGCCCTCCGGTGCTGTCGGTGTCGTACCACTTGTCTTGCCACTTGCCGTCTACCAGCAATCCCATGGCGGCCTCCTTGGTGCAGTATGGAGCGTGAGGATGCGCGGTGCGAGCTGAACGCCGCGCGGTTAGCCTTCGGCGCTCCCGCTAACCGCGCTCGAGCAGCCATGTTCGCACGGCGTCGCCGTCCATCGGCCTGGCGAAGAAATAGCCTTGCGCCTGGTCGCACTCGAGTCCCGCCAGCGCGTGCGCCTGGGCATCGGTCTCGACGCCTTCGGCCACCGTGGTGAGCTGCAACTCCTTGCCGAGTCCGATGGTGGTGGCGACGATCTTCCGCGCTTCGCCGGAAGCGAGCATCGCCGAAACGAACGATCTGTCGATCTTGATCTCGGAAAACGGCAACTGCGCCAATTGCGCCAGCGAGGAATAGCCGGTACCGAAGTCATCGATGCTGAGCTGGAATCCCTTCAGCCTGACGCGCGTAAGGATGTCGAACAGCTCGGCGGTGCGCTGGGCGGCGGTGGTTTCCGTCAGCTCCAGGATGATGCGGGCGGGATCCACTTCGAGCAGTGCGCATTGCTCGTGCAGGACGTCGGTGAACCTGACGTCGGTAAGGCTGCTGCCGGAAATGTTGATCGCCAGTTCCAGCGTGCTGTCGCGCGCGAACCCTGCAACCCACGTCAGGCCGGCTTCGATGACGCGGAAGGTGAGTCGGTGCATGTTGCCGGACTGCTCGATCAACGGCAGGAATCGGTCGGGCGGAAGCAGCCCGAATACCGGATGCTGCCAGCGCACCAGCGCCTCCGCGCCGATCGGCCGACCCGTGGCGAGATGCAATTTCGGCTGGTAATGCAGCACGAATTGCCGGTCTTGCAAGGCCGTCTCGATGTCGTCCAGCAAGACTTCGCGATCGGCTGTCGCGACGGGCTCGGGACGCATCCGGTCGTGCGCGTCCGCATCCAGCAGCGCGCGCAACTCGGCCGGCTTGAACGGTTTGGGCAGGATCCCGATGATGCGCAGACCGCGCTCGATCCCGACCCGCTGCGCCGATTCCAGCACCTTCGTGCCCATGCCGCTCATCATGATGATGTTGGCGCGACACCCGATCGCCGCGAGATTGCGCAGCACTTCCACGCCATCCATGTCCGGCATCAGCAGGTCGATGATGATATGGCTGGGCACGACGCTTGCGACATCGTCGAAAAAGGTTTCTGCCGATTCCGACATCCGCACGCTGAAGCCGTGGCGCTTGGCGGCAAACGCCACCGTCTGCGCCACCGCCTGTTCGTCGTCGAGGATCAGCAGCCGTCGGGGTCTCTCCGCGTCCATCAGTGGTCACCATCCTTGGGTCGTTCCGCTTCCAGGGCCGCGCGGATCTTGGTCGCCAGCTCGGGTTTCCGATACGGTTTGTGCAGCAGGTTGACGCCCGGATCCACGCGGCCATGGTGGATGATCGCGTTCTCCGTATAGCCGGAGGTATACAGCACGGGCAGGCCGGGTCGCAGCGCGTGCGCGGCTTCGGCCAGCTTGGGGCCGGTCATGCCGCCGGGCATGATCACGTCGGTGAAC
>DASTIS010000100.1:0-5181 GCA_035717365.1 Rhodanobacteraceae bacterium | reverse complement strand
GCGCACGGTGTTCCGCATCCACACGTTCACACCACCGTGGGGGCCGCTGATCCTGGCGGCAGTGTTGTCGGCCGTGGTGGTCGCGGCCCTCGGGCTCGTCGGTACCCGCCGCGTGCTGCGCACCCCGCCGCTGCGGTTGCTGCGGCGGTGACAAGGCCCACGGTCAGGGTTCACCTCTGCACTGCCCGTGCGTGCCGTGCACGGTGCCTGCAGACAGCGCTCCGGATATGCACACCCCTCAATGTTTCACTGCCTTGCTGACCTCCCACGCCACCCAGCGTCGGATCCGGCTGGGTGCGTAGCGTTCCACTCCATGGACTGCAGCTACGAGCCAACAGGATGCCCATAGCCCGACTTCCCCCAGATCCGGCGCCAGCGCAAGATATCTCAGATCCTCGGCCAGTTGATGCACGCCTGTTCCGTGCGATCCCTTCAGCAGAATGACATCGCCATCAGTCAGACTTCGCACGAGTGGACGAAAGATGTCATTGGCTTTTGCCGCACGCGAAGCGCGTCGTTCGGGTGGAAGTTCTTCCCAGAGCCATTTCATCATCTCGCCTGCGGCATGGACCTTGTCGATGCCCGATGCAAGGAGCGGACTGGCAAGCTGCCTGTGGAATGCAGGAGAATCGTCGCCAAGCTCGAGCATGTCCCCGAGGACTGCGATCCGCCGCCCTTTGCCGGTCGGCAACGTTGTACCGAGCGTCGTGAACGCAGCCTCCATCGCCGCCGGGCTGGCGTTGTAGGCATCATCGATTATGGATACGCGTATCCGGCCCAACTGCAGGCGTTCCACGGTCCCCCGGCCTGAAACTGGACGAGCGGCAGCGAAGCGTGCCAGCAGCGGATTCCAGTCGACGCCCAACGCGTGCGCGCCGGCGAGCACGCCCAGGCTGTTGATGGCCATGTGGCGACCCCGTATGCCCAGCTCGTACTCGACGTCCTCGCCCAGGATACGCGCCTTCACGCGTTGTTCCGCAATGTCGTAGTCAACAAGGCGAAAGTGGGCACGAGCGTCTTCGCCGAATGTCAAAACGTTCCGTGTATTGGCGTTGGCTATGCCCAGAACCTCGGTGAAATAGGGAATATCCCTGTTGATCACTGCCGTGCCACCGGGCGCCAATGCGTTGAAGAGGCCGGCCTTTCGCTTTGCCAATTCAAGCAGGCTCATGGTTTCTGCCAGATGCACCGGCGAAACCTGGGTGACCATTGCGACGTTCGGCTTGAGAATGGTCGTAGCCTCGCCCAGTCCCTGGAGGGAAGCCTCGAAGACGCCGTAGTCCACCTGTCCCAGATTTGCCGCTTCGCCAATGATGCCGTCTGGATAGTTGCATTGTCCGTTCATGGCCACCGCACCCAGGCTGCCGAGAAGGTGGTGGAGCAGATGGCAGGTCGTGGTTTTTCCTACGCTTCCCGTAACGGCAATGATCGGGGTGTCGACCTGGGCACGGACGTGGCCGGCGAGCTTCCCGATGGCGTGATGGATCGAATCGACCCGCAGGATCGGCAGATTCCCTTTGGGCCGTGGTGTATCGGCTCCAAGAATGACTCCATGATGTCCCATGTCCCGCTTCAGCGTGGACAAGTCGATGCCATAGCGAAAGCCTTGTCCCCTGGCCACGATGATTCGTCCCGGCGCACAGGTTTGCCAGGCCCAGCCGAGCCCCCTGTATCGCCACGTTGTTGCCGGGCGGACCTCCCAGCGACCTCCAGTGACGGACGCAAACTCGTCAGCAGTGACTTCCATTTCGGCTCCAGGCCATGGGTGACCATATCCGCGCCGGGGGCATCGACCTTGTCCGGCCGCGTCGGCCCCGACGTTGCACCGAGTCAAACGCAGATGAGTACTATAACCACCCGCAAAGGGAACGGGGGTAATCAAGTTGACTTGAGGAAGCTCTGATTTGCTCGTCATACCGGCATAGGCCGGACTGCGTTTGCGGGATTGCCAACGCGAACGCCCCCGGATCAAGTCCGGAGCAGGCTGCGGCGGCCCGGAAGGCGAGCGCCAAGGACGGCGCGAGTAATCCAGTAGAGAAGGAGATCGCGGCCCGTGGCCGCGATACAAAGTCAAACTGGACCCCGGCCCCGGATCAGAAGCACTTCCGGGGGAGACTCTGCGCAAAAAGACTAGACGGCGCGACGCGCCGGGCGACGATCAAGAACATTGATCAGAGGTTCCTCACTTACCCCCGTCCCCTTGTTTGGCGTCGAGGGTCGCAAAGGAGGGACCCTCGCTGGCCTGCAGGCGTTGGGCGACCTTTCCGGCGCCACGCATCACCCGCAGCAGGTTACGACCGGCGAGGTCGGCCAATTCGTCGTCGGTCCAGCCACGGCGTGCGAGTTCCTCGAACAACGCGGGATATTTGTCCGCTCCATCCAGCCCGACCGGCGTGCTGCCGATGCCGTCGAAATCGCTGCCGATGCCGACACTCGCGATGCCGGCGACCTTGCGGATGTGTTCGATGTGGTCGGCCACCATGCCGATGGTGGCTTCGGGGCGTGGGTGTTCGTGCTCCCATTTCTCCAGGGCAGCCCGGGCGCGAGCAGACTGGCCGCTGTACAGCGTATCGAAGCGCGCCCTGGCGCCGGCGCGGTCGGCATTCCACAGGTTGACCTCCGCCGAAACGAACGCCGGGTAGAAGTTGACCATCACGATGCCGTGGTTCTGCCTGACCATCCGCAGCACGTCGTCGGGCACGTTGCGCGGGTTGTCGTCCAGCGCGCGGGCGCCGGAATGGGAAAAAATTACCGGCGCTTCGGTTGCTTTCAATGCATCGCGCATGGTGTCGGGCGACACGTGGCTCAAATCGACCAGCATGCCGAGACGATTCATCTCGTGCACCACGGCGCGGCCGAACGGCGTCAGGCCGTGGTGTTCGGGCTTGTCGTTGGCTGAGTCGGCCCAGTCGGTGTTCTTCCAGTGGGTCAGCGTCATGTAGCGCGCGCCAAGCACGTAATACTCGCGCAACACCGCCAGCGAGTTGTCGATCTGGTGCCCGCCCTCGACGCCGATCAGGCTGGCAATGCGCCCGGCCTTGTGGATGCGTTCGATGTCGTCGGCGGTATAGGCCATCTCGAAAGTTTCGGGATATTTGGCGACCATGTTGCGCACGATGTCGATCTGCTCGAGCGTCAGCTCCACGGCCTTGGGACCGGCCTCCGAAGGCGGCACCCACACCGACCAGAATTGTGCCCCGACCTGGCCCTTGCGCAGGCGCGGGATGTCGGTCATCAGCGAAACCTTGCCGATGCTGCCGTCGTCCTGCTTGCCGCGCAGGTTGGAGGTGTCGGCAGCAAGGTCGAGGTTGCCGACGTTGCCGAAGCCGCTGCGGATCGCCCAGGGCAAATCGTTGTGGCCGTCGATCAGCGGCGTCGTGGCTAGCACGCGCTGCACGCGCGCGGAGACGTTGCCGTCATGCGATGGTGCGGGTGCGCCCAGCGCCATCGCGGCGCAGGGCAGGGCGAGGAGAAGGCACGCAAGGGTTTGCAGCGATTTCATGTCACCATCCGTTCGGGAGCAAGCGTCGCCCGAGTGTATCGTCGGGGGGCCGCCGCCGGGATGCACCGTGCGCGATGGCGCGTCGCCGGTCGCGCCCTATCTTTGGCGGCGAGCTTCGGGTTACAGTGCGCGCCTGCGGAAACGGACCTCCGGAAGACGCCGACTACGTCAGAAACGACGCCTCTCCGAATCGGGAGCCACGATGAAATTGCCACACCTGTCCGCGAGCACGCTCGCGTTGCTCGTGACGGCCGCCGCGGGCGCTGCGTCCGCCGCGCCGCCGCCCACCGAATTTCCGCCGAACGCGTTTCCGTCCACCTACACGCCGCTGCCTTCGCAGCCCACGCTGATTCGGCACGCGACGATTTTCACGGGTACGGGCGAACGCATCAAGGACGGCGCATTGCTGATGCGCGACGGCAAGATCATGGCGGTCGGCAACAAGCTCGACGCACCCGCCGGCGCGGTGGTGATCGATGCCAAGGGCAAGTTCGTGACGCCCGGCATCATCGACGTGCACTCGCACCTGGGCGTGTATCCGTCGCCCGGCGTCAGCGCCACGGCCAACGGCAACGAGATGACCAACCCGACCACGCCGCAGGTGATGGCGGAACATTCGGTATGGCCGCAGGACCCCGGATTCAACACGGCGCGCGCTGGCGGCGTGACCACGCTGGAAATCCTGCCCGGGTCGGGCAACCTCATTGGCGGCCGCGGGGTGGTGCTGAAGAACGTGCCCGCCACCACCGTCGAGGCGATGAAATTTCCGGATGCGCCGTACGGGTTGAAGATGGCCTGCGGTGAAAATCCGATGCGGGTGTATGGCAGCCGCCACCAGTTTCCGTCGACCATCATGGGCGATGTCGCGGGCTATCGCCAAGCCTTTGCCGATGCCCAGGCGTATGACCGCGCATGGAAGGCGTGGCAGGCCAAGGTCGATGCCAAGGGGCGCACCGAGGCGGGCGCACCGCCCAAGCGCGACCTTGGGAAGGAGACCCTGGCGATGGTGCTGGATGGCCGGATCCGCGTGCAGATGCATTGCTATCGCTCGGACGAAATGGCCGTGATGCTGGATGTCGCGCAGGAATTCGGCTTCCACATCGCCGCGTTCCACCACGCGGTCGAGGCTTACAAGATTCCGCACCTGCTGGCGCGCTCGGGCACCTGCGCCGCGGTATGGGCCGACTGGTGGGGCTTCAAGATGGAAGCCTGGGACGGCATCCGCGCCAATCTGGCGATGGTCGATGCCGGTGGCGCCTGCGCGATGATCCATTCGGATGACGAAAACGGCATCCAGCGCTTGAACCAGGAAGTCGCCAAGGCGCTGGCCGCGGGACACCGCGTGGGGCTGGACATCAGCGAGGCGCATGCGGTGGCCTGGATGACGCTGAACCCCGCCAAGGCGCTCGGGCTGGACGATCGCATCGGGTCGCTGGAAGCCGGCAAGAATGCCGACGTGGTGATCTGGAGCGGCGACCCGTTCAGCGTGTACAACCGTGCCGAAAAGGTGTTCATCGACGGCGCCATCGTGTTCGACCGCGGCGATCCAAAACGACAGGCGACGTCCGATTTCATGCTCGGCAGTTCGATCGAAGCGGCCCCGGATGCCCACGCCACGGAGGACGCGCCATGAGGATCCTCGCAATCCTGTTGTTGGCGATGACGTGCGCAGCCTGCAG
>DASTIS010000099.1:0-12898 GCA_035717365.1 Rhodanobacteraceae bacterium | reverse complement strand
AGCGTGTGTGCGCCGCTGATCAGCGTGTGGAAATCCTCGCGCGACAGCATGCCGCGTTCGCGCACCAGATTGACGCGCTCCGGCACCGACAGTTTGTAGAAGCCCGGCATTCTCGACTGGTCCATCCTCGTTCCTCGAAGCCTCAAGCGACAACGTTCGTTTCCAGACCCAGCAGGTCCGCGTCCAACCCGATCACGGGGAATCCTGCCCGCTCGGCACGCGTGGCAAACTTCCTCAAGCGCCCATCATCCACGGCGAATGTGATGCCCACGTCACCGCCGCCGGCGCCGCAACTTTTGTAGACAGCGCCGCAATCCCGCGCCAGGGCACCGATGACACGATGCTCGCGGCTGGCGATCTCCGCTCCGCTGGCCTCGCCGAGGCGGGCCAGGGCTTGCGAATAGTCTTGGAGGCTGGACAGGAACGCGGGGGCATCGCGGTTGGCTACGGCGTCGACACCGCGCAAGGCAATTGTAGCGAGTTCATCCATGCGACGCGCGTAGTGGGCCGGTTCGCGATCACGCCAGTCGGCGATCGCAGCCAGCATTTTGCCGGTCGATGCCGACCGGCCACTGAACACGCAGCGCCAGTGTAATTCTTCCGGCAGGTGCATGGGGGTGCATCTCGACGTGGTCCCGGCCAGCTCGAATCGCGACAGACCGCCAGTCAGCGAGGCGGCGATGTCGATGCCGCTGCCGCGGCCGTGCTGGATCGCGCGATGCACGGCGATGCACGCATCGAGGCCCGGCGCGGACTGCCGGGCGTGCGCGTGCAACGCGCCGAGCAGCGCAACCGTGAGCGCGGCGCTGGAACCGAGGCCGAGTTTCGTTCTTTCGCCTGCGTGATGCAGGTAGAACGGATCGCTGTCCAGCTCGACGCGGCAGGGCGCGAGACCGGGCGCAGACGGCAGCTGCTCGAACGGCAGGGCCAGCCATGCAAGTTGCGGCGGCGGCGCACTGCACCATGCGACGCCCGCGGGTCCGACGTGCAATGATGCGTCGAGCCCGAGCGTCGGCGAGTGGATGTCCCAGCGCTCGCCCGCGCCGGTGGCAAGCGTCACCTTCGCGCGACGGTCCACTGCCAGCACCAGTGCCGGCGCGCCTTCCAGTACCGCGTATTCGCCGAGCAATACCAACTTGCCGGGCGCGCTGGAGGTGACGTGCATCAGGCCGTTGCCTTGGCGGGATCGAGCACCCGTGCGCCATCGCCGAGGCCGCTGACCAGCACGTCCTCGACGCCCGCCACGTCGCGCAGCGCGTCGGCCACCGCGAGCGCTTCATCGGGCAGGCATACCGCCTTGACCTGCGGTCCGGCGTCGATGGTGAGGAATACGCTTCGACCTTCGCGTTCGCGCAAATGGCGCACGCGTTGCACGCACTCGACTGTCGCGCCGTTCCAGTAGACGAGGCCCGGGCGCGTCGACAGCATCACGGCGTGCATCGCGAAGCAGCTCGCTTCGCCGACGCGCGCGAGTTGGTCGAAATCGCGCTTCATGACCGCTTCGCGCGCGTCGGCGAGGTCACCCGGGCCGATGGCGATCCAGTCGCGGTAAAACGGGGAGGTGCGCCGCGAGAGGTCCATGCCCGAGCGCGAGCTGACCGATTTTGCCGCGCGGGTGGTGACCGCGACAACCACCGCCAGCGGCCATTCGTGCGGCGCGAGCAATGGCGTGGCGAAGGCGTCCTCGCCGTCGTCGCGGGTGCCGGCGGCCATTTCCACGAAGCCGCCGAAGATCGAGCGCGCGGCCGAACCCGAGCCGCGCCGCGCCAGCCGCGAAAGTTCAGCGGCATCGAGACCCAGGCCCAGCGCGCGATCGGCGGCGGCGACGAGCGCGGCGAAACCGGAGGCCGAGGAGGCGAGCCCGGCGCCGGTCGGAAAATCGTTGTCGCTGGTGACCTGCGCACGGGTGGCGACGCCGGCGCGGTCGCGCAGGAGATCGAGGAATGCGCCGAGCTTGCGCGATTCGGCCTCGTCGCGACGGCCGTTCAGGACGATGTCGTCGCTGGCGAGAGCCGCGTCGAAATGGACCGACGTACGGGTGTGCAACGCATCCAGCGTGATCGACAGCGAACCCGAAGCCGGCAGGTTCAGTGCGTCGTTGCGTTTGCCCCAGTATTTGACCAGCGCGATGTTGGGTTGCGCCACGGCGGTGGCCCGCCCGGATGTCGAGGTCATCAGCAGTATCCGTTGTCCCGGAACCATTGTATGGCGTCGGCCAGCGCCTCCCGCGCGGGCCGCGCATGGTATCCGAGTTCGGCTTCGGCGCGACGGCTGGTGAAGTACATCTTGTGGCGCGACAGCTTGAGTCCGGCCACGGTGAGAGTGGGTGCGCGGTCGCTGACGCGTGCCCAGGCCTCGGCCACATGCGCGACCGGCAGCAGCGCGCCCTGCGGAAGGCGCACCCGCGGCCCGCGTCGCCCGGTCAGTTCCGCAATGGCGGTGAGGATCCCGCGCAGGCTCATGTTTTCGCCGCCGAGGATGTAACGGCGGCCGCGCTCGCCGCGCTCATACGCCAGTACGTGGCCTTCGGCGACGTCGTCCACGTGCACGATGTTGAGCCCGGTATCGACGTAGGCCGGCATCTTCCCACGCGCGGCGTCGAGGATCATTTGCCCGGTTGGCGTGGGCTTGCGGTCGCGCGGGCCAATCGGCGCGGACGGGTTCACGATCACGATGTCCTGCCCCGCGCGAGCGCGGCGTCGGGCCATCTTCTCGGACAGGTATTTCGAGCGCTTGTATTCACCGATCATGTCGGCGTAGCTCGCAGGGGTGTCTTCGTCGGCGGGTGTGCCGTCCTCGTGCAGCCCGAGGGTGGCGACGCTGGAGGTATGCACGACGCGCGCGACGCCGCCATCCCGCGCGGCGGCGAGGATGTTGCGTGTCCCCCGCACGTTGACCATGCGGATTTCGTTCGGGTCGCGTGCCCAGAGCCGGTAGTCGGCGGCGACATGGAACAGCCCTTCGCAACCTTCGATCGCGCGTCGCAGCGTTGGCGGGTCGAGCAGGTCGCCGCGCACGGTTTCTACATCCAGGCCATCCAGGCTGGCGGTATCACTGGTCGGGCGCGTGAGCGCCCGCACCCCGTAACCGTGCCGCAGGAGGGCAAGGCATACCGCCGATCCCACGAATCCGTTGGCGCCACTGACGAGGATGCGCGCGCTCATGCAGCAACGGATTCGCGCGCGGCGAGCCGCGCGGCCGACGCCAGCGCACGCCGGGCATGCGAGAAATCCTGCGCGAGGGATCGTGCCGCAGACCAGGTCGCGGGCCCCCCGAACGCGATCGCCGCGAACATCCTCCAGGACACGCCTCCATCGCCGCCGTCCAGCGCGCGCACGATGCGCGGCGGCAACTCCCGTGCCAGCGGATCGCAGATGGCCTTGACCGCCACGAAAGGCAGGTTGGCGCGGGCCGCGACCGCTGCGACGGACGCGGCTTCCATGTCGACGGCGATGGCGCCGGAACGCTCGGCCAGCGCACGCTTGTCGGCCCGGGTCGGGATCGGCTCGGACGCCGACCACAGCGCACCGCGTCGGACGGTCAGGGTCCCGGAACAAGCCGAAATGATGCGCTCGCGCGCGACCGGATCCGTGGCGAAGCCCGGATCGTCCGGTGCGTGACGAATTCGATCCGGGACCAGAATGTCCCCGGGCTCGAGGCGGGCGTCCAGTGCGCCGGCCACGCCCCAGTTCGCCAGTCGGGTCACGCGGCAGGCCAGCAGGCGCTCTGCCGCGCGCATTGCATTGTGCGGGCCGACGCCCGATACCGCGACCCAACCGTGCTGCCAGCGCGTGCATTCACCCGGCCGCACGCCCCGTGCCCCGACGCTGCGCGCCTCGGCGGGCAACGCGACCACCAGCCCGATGCAGTCAACTTTTGCGACCGGCGTGGACATTGCGGTAACGCACCAGGGCCCAGTAGGGGAAGTAGCGGTTGTACCCGTGATACTTCAAGTAGAACACGCGCGGGAAGCCGGGCGCGTTGAAGCGCGTGTCGTGCCACTCGCCGTCGATTTGCGCCTTGACGAGATAGTCGATGCCCCGCGCAACCGCCGGGCTGTCGGCTTCGCCGGCGTCCATCAGCGCCAGCAACGCCCACGCCGTCTGGGTCGGACCGCTGTGCGCGCCGCGCCCCTGGAGTTCCGGGTCCAGGTAGCTGTCGTTGCCCTCGCCCCAGCCGCCGTCGGCCTGTTGCACCGACTTGAGCCAGGTCGCCGCGCGCCGGACTTCCCGTGTGTGGGCGGGAAGGCCGGCCGCGCGCAACGCGACCAGCACCGACCAGGTGCCGTAGATGTAATTGGTACCCCAGCGGCCGAACCACGCGCCGCCCGGCGTTTGCTCGTCGAGCAGGAATCGCAGCACGCGCTCGCGGGATTCACGATCCTGCGGGCGGTCGAGCAGGGCCAGCAGGGCCAGCACCCGGCCGCTGACGTCACTGGTGGGCGGATCGAGCAGGGCGCCGTGGTCGGCGAACGGAATCTGGTTGAGCCACCGGTGGTCGTTGTCGGCATCGAACGCGGCGAACCCGCCGTCGCGCGACTGCATCCCGACCAGCCAGTCGGCGGCACGATCGATCTCCGCCGCGTAGCGTGCGCGATCGGGCGACTGGTGCAGCGCACGCGCCACCGCCGCCGTGTCGTCGAGATCGGGGTAGGCGTCGTTCTTGAACTGGAACGCCCAGCCGCCGCCGGGAAGGTTCGGCCGGTAGTCGCGCCAGTCGCCGGGGGCGTCGCGCAGTTGGCGTGCGGCCAGCCAGTCGAGCGCACGCCGCACCGCGCCGTTCGGTGCTTGCGCGTCTTCCTGCAACGCGAGGCAGGCCAGGCCGGTGTCCCATACCGGCGACACGCAGGGTTGGCACCACGCAGCATGGTCATGGACCACCAGCAGATCGTCGATGGCCTTGCGGGTTTGCTTTTGCGCAGGGTGGCCGAACGGGTAGCCCAGCAGTGCCAGGGCCTCGTAGGCGTTGACCATCGCCGGGAAGATCGCGCCGAGCCCGCCGTCGCCGTTGCGGCGCTCCAGGATCCACGCTTCCGCGCGTTTGAGCGCTTGCCTGCGCAGCCGGCGTGGAATCAGCGCCTCGCCGTGCCGGAAGATTTCCTCGCACACGAACAGCAACCGGTTCAGCAGCGAACGCGGCTGGAAGTAATGCCGTTCCTGCTCGGGAGCGGTGAGGAACAGCTCGCGGACATGCACACCGCGCGGATTGGCGGCGCGCGGTTTCAGGGAGGTCAGCACCGACAACGGAACCATTACGGTGCGCGACCAGTACGAGACCTTGCCCAAATTGAAGGGAAACCAGTGCGGCAGCAGCACGATTTCGACCGGTAGGAATGGCACCCCGCGCCAGGGCAATTCACCGAACAACGCCAGCGCGATGCGGGTGAAGACATTGCTGCGCGCGGCGCCGCCGTGGGCGAGGATGGCCGCGCGCGCCCGCAGCATGTGCGGGGTGTCCGGACGGTCGCCGGCGAGCTTGAGCGCGAAATAGCACTTCACGCTGCAGCTCACGTCCAGGGCGCCGCCGGGATAGAGCGGCCAGCCGCCGTCGCGGCACTGGCGGTCGCGCAGGTAGTTGGCGAGGCGCGACTCCAGCAGGCGGTCCGATTCGCCCAGGTAATGCAACATCAGGATGTATTCGGCGGGAATGGTGCAGTCGGCTTCGAGCTCGTACTGCCAGTAACCGTCCGGATGCTGCCGTGCGAGGATGCGCTCGCGCGCGGCCTCGACCGCGGCGCCCAGTCGATCGTGTGCGTTGGGCTCCCTGCCTGGTTCGGGGTACAAGTGCGGAAGGCCGAAATCGGGCGCCATGGCTGGTTACTTCGATGTCAACGCATGGGCGGGCCCGCAGGCGTCGCTGCGTGGCCACGCCGAATGCGGGTCGGGCAACAGTCCGCCCCAGTCGTCGGCCAGCGCCTGCAGCGGCAGGCCGTAGGCGAGGCGCGTGAACCAGCGTTGCAGCACGCGACTGTAGCCCGCGAACAGGTGCGTCGCGATCACGACCTTCTTGACCACCTGGCGCGACACCTTGACCTGCGCGCTTGCCGTGAAATCCGGTTTGGCCAGGATCGATGCCAGCGTGCGCATGGCCAGCCCCAGCGCAATCAGGCAGAAGCGGCGGATGCCGACTTCCTTCTCGGGGATCAACAAGGTGTAGTTCAATGCATTGCGCAGGTGGCTGTGCGCGATGCCGATCAGTTGCGCGTATCCCTGGCCGAATGCAGCCGGCACATCACTGCGGCGGATCGCCCCGAGCTCGACGCCGGCGCGCGCGAACAGGTCGCGTGGCAACCAGCAGACGCCGCGGTCGCGGTCTTCCCAGAAGTCCTTGAGGATGTTGGTCATCTGCAGGCCCTGGCCGAACGACACGTCCAGCGAAGCCATGGCTTCCCGCTTTTCCGCGATCCGGGGTGAGTAATCGCAGAACAGTTCGGTGAGGGTCTGTCCGACGACGCCGGCGACGTAGTAGCAATAGCGGTCCATCTCGCGCATGTTGGCGAGGCCGGCGGTGCTGGCGCGGCGTTCGAAGCTCGGCATGCCGGTGCACATGATGCGGATGCAGCGCGCCAGCGTTTCGCGCTGGTGCAGGTTGAACCCGTCGGTGATCTCGATGATCGCCTGCGCGTGTTCGACGAGATCGCGCTCGGCAGCCAGCGTGTTGCCGTTCAAGAGTGGCGCGAGATCGCGGGCGAACGACGCCGGGTCCTCGGTGGATCCGACCACGCGCGTGAAGCGGTCATGGAACTGCTGCTTCACGTCGGACGGCAGGGATTGTTCGTCCTCGATGGTGTCGGCGATCCGGCACAGCAGGTAGGCGTTGGCGATGACCTTGCGCAGGCGCGGGTCGAGCTGCGGGATCGTCAATGCAAAGGTGCGCGACACTGCCGGCAGGATCCGGTTCTGGTAAGCCTCGGCGGCATGTTGCGGCGTGCGTGCGGCAGCATGGATTGTCATCCTGCTTGTCTCCTTCGGCGCATTGCCATCCGGTCACCTGCTGATCCTATCAATTGTCCGTGAAGATCAGGTGGAAGTCGTGGCCTGGAGGCTTTGACACGCGCAATGGGCGGTCGCTAGGCTCGCGCACCAGGGTCTTCCATGGCCCCGTCCCGCAGGAGCCCCGACCCGATGTCTTTCGCCGACCGCGTGGCCGATTATCGCGAACGCGTCGAACGTGCGCTGGACGCGCGTCTGCCCGCCGAGGATATCCGACCCGCCTCGCTGCACCACGCCATGCGTTATTCGGTACTCGGTGGCGGCAAGCGGGTTCGCGCGCTGTTGTGTTATGCGACGGGCGAACTGCTGGGTGTCGACGCGGCGCGGCTCGACGACGCCGCGTGCGCGGTCGAGTGCGTGCATGCATTCTCGCTGGTCCACGACGACCTGCCGGCGATGGACGACGACGCGTTGCGGCGCGGCCGGCCGTCCACCCACAAGGCTTTCGGCGTCGCGCTGGCGATCCTCGCGGGTGACGCGTTGCAGACGCGGGCTTTCGAGATCCTGGCGGGCGACGGGCGACGCGATCCGGCCGAACGCCTGGGGATGATCGCGATCCTTGCGGGCGCCACCGGTTCGCTCGGCATGACCGGCGGGCAGGCCGTCGACCTGGAAGCCGAAGGCCACCAACTGGACACTGCCGATCTCGAGGCACTGGATCGGGACAAGACCGGCGCCCTGATCCGCGCCGCGGTGACGATGCCGTGTTGCGCGGCATCGGAGTCGCCGGATGGAGTCTGCGAGGCGCTGGAACGCTATGCCGGGAACATCGGCCTTGCGTTCCAGATCAAGGACGATGTCCTGGACGTCGAGGGCGACCAGGCGCTCACCGGCAAGACCCGGGGCGCCGACGCCGCGCGCGGCAAGGCGACGTATCCGGGGCTGATGGGGATCGATGCGGCCCGTCGGCGCGCGGATGCGTTGTATGCCGAAGCACTGGCTGCGCTGGATCGTTTCGACGATGCGGCGGAGCCGCTGCACTGGATGGCCCGCTACATCGTGCACCGCGATCGGTGAGCGTCGAGCGCCGCGGCGCCCGCTGCATCGCGCGCTCGACGGGCCCGACTCCTTCTGTGGAAATGGCTCCGGCGGGTTGCGCCCCACCGCGTGATTGTTCACACTGCAACAGGCGGAGGCCGGCGGGGTGCCGGCGGGAAGACCAAGGTGACACGTGGCGGGTATGCGCGGGTTGTTCGAAGAACTCAAGCGCCGCAACGTGCTGCGCGCGGGGGCGCTGTACATCGCCGCCGCGTGGGCTTTGGCGCAGGGTATCGCGCAACTGGGGCCCTCGGTCGGCGCGCCGGAATGGGTCACGCGCTGGTTCCTGGTCGCCGCAATTGTCGGGTTCCCGCTCTGGATCGCATTCGCCTGGTTTTTCGAGTTCACACCGGCCGGGCTGAAGCGCGAGAGCGAGACCAGCGAGTCCGATCCGGGCTCGCGTCGGACCGACCGCAAGCTCGATTTCTGGATCATCGGCATTCTTGCGGTGGCCGTCGTGATGCTGGCCACCAACCAGTTCGTGGTGCGCCGCGATGCCACCAGCGTTGCCAGCGCCGCCGATGCCAAGGTCCTCGCCGCCGAACTGGCCAAGTTGCCGCAACAGTCCGTGGCGGTGCTGCCGCTCAGCAACGACAGCGGCGATCCCAAGCAACAATACTTTTCCGATGGCATGTCCGAGGAGCTGATCTCCGAGCTCACCCAGATCAACGGATTGAAGGTGATTGGCAGGTACTCCAGCTTCAAATTCCGTGATTCCAAGGACACCCCGGCGCAAATTGGCGTGGCACTGGGCGTGGCCCACCTGATCCAGGGCGCGGTGTTCCAGCAGGGGAACAACATTCGTGTCACGGTCGGCATGATTCGCGCGTCGGACGGCGCCAGCATCTGGTCACACAGTTACAACGAAAAATTGAATGACGTGTTCGCGATCCAGTCGAAGATCGGGCAGGCCGTGGCGGAGGCGCTCAAGATCAAACTGCTGGGTCATGCAATCGTGTCCAGCGACAAACCGCCCGGCGGCAACATCAAGGCCTACCAACTCATGCTGCAGGGCCGCGACCTCACGCGGCGCGGAACCGAATCGGATTATCGCCAGGGCATCGCACTGTTTCGGCAAGCCCTCGAGCTCGAGCCGAATTACGCTTTCGTCTGGGGCCTGCTGTCCAACGCTTCGATCAACCTGGGGGTGGGATTCCTGACAGGCGATGCACGCCTGCAGGTCTACGCGCAGGCGCGCGAGGCGGCCGACAAGGAGCGGCTGCTGGCGCCGGACGCGGCGTTTACCCACAGGGACCGCGGGTACCTGCTGGAAGTGGTCAACAACGACCCGGTGGGTGCGCTGGCCGAGTACAAGCGCGCCCATGAGCTGGCGCCGAACGATGCCACGGCAACGTTTTTCCTGGCTCACGGACTGTCCACGGTGGGACAGTCGCGACCGGCCGCCGAACTGTTCCGCCAGGCGATTGCCGCCGATCCGCTGCGCACCGGCTTCTACGTCAGCCTTGCCAGCGTCCTGCTGGCGCAACATCAACTCGATGCCGCCGAACAGGCCATCCGCAAGGCCCTGGTTTTGCATCCCGGTTTTCCGGGTCTGCACATGATCCTGGCGGAGGTCGGCATCCTGCGTGGCGATGCCACTGCCGCGGTGCGCGACGCCAAAGAGGAAACCGACCCGGTGTACGGCCCGTGGATACGGGCGATGGCGCAACAAATCGGCCACGACCGCAAGCAGGCCGACGCGGCCTTGCACGACTACATCGCCAAGAACGGAAAGGATCAGCCTTACAACGTCGCCGACCTGTATGCGCTGCGCAAGCAGCCGGACGAGATGTTCGAATGGCTGCAGCGCGCCTGGACCCAGCGCGATCCGGGATTCGTCCTGTTGACCGATCCTTTCCTGCGTCCTTACGAGAATGATCCGCGCTTCGCCGCCTTGTGCAGGCAGGCGGGGCTGCCCCTGCCGGGACAGCCGGTGGCGGCTGCGGTCTCCCCAGGCGGGACCTGACCAGTCGGGCACGGATTGCCGTGACAGGACGGGCGCCCGGTTCGGGCAAGTCGCCTCACCGTCCAACGCGCGCCGTGGCGATACACCCGTGGCTGTCGGGGGGGCTTACACCTTGTCCTGGCATCGCCTGGGTGGGAAAGCGGTGTAAAAACATCGTGTTGAACCGCATTCCGACGCTCACGCGAGGCCCAACCGTCGAATAAATTTACAATTTTGATGAACGGCTCCTACGCAACATAAATAAAAACAACGATTTACGATTTGGCACGCGGCGTGCAGGTAGGCGTGGCAAAGAGCATGCGCCCGACGTCGCGGTTTCGCAGCCAAAATCGAAAACACAGGGGTATCCCAACGATGAAGCGCTATCTGTTCCTGGCCCTCTCGGCGATCGTGCTGGCCATGTTGGTGGTGCCGGACGCACTCGCGGTTCGCATACGCATTGCGGACCCACCCCCACTCATTACGTTGCAGCCGCCGCCGCCGAACAATTACATCTGCGACGGTCTCACTGTCGTCACCAGCAACCAGGCGTGCAACATCTTCACCCTCGGCGAACCGGCGTACCAGGTGACGTTCCTGCCTTGTTCCACCCAAGGCATTCCCACACAGACACCTCCACCGACATTCAGCTGGTGCCTGTGGATGAACAACGTCACCCAGACATCGGTCAACAAGTTCACGTTCGAGTTCACGATCCCGGAGGGGGGGTCGCTTGACCAGACCGACGTGCTGACTTGCGATGCCGTTGCCCCGAATGTGCCCGGCTTTTCTTCCACCAACACCTGTCACGGCACGGTATCGGCCGAAGACCGGCTCAAGATTACGTACTTCACGGATCCGTCGCTCCAGAACGGTTCGAACTTCTGGCTTTACACCGACTTCGTCAACATGCCGGATCCCGCCCTCGTGACCGTATCCGTGGCCGTTCCCGAGCCGGGTGGGTTGGGGTTGTTCGGGCTCGGGCTGCTTGCGCTCGGCATCGGCTATGGCTGGCAACAGCGTCGCCGGGGGGCACGGCAGGGCGACACACCTTAGACAACGACCCACGCTTGCACGAACCGATACCTGAAACGGTCCCCGGAAACGGGGACTGTTTTTTTGCGCCGGCAAATTCCAGGCGGTGCGGGATGGGAATTGGTGGAGCTGAGGGGGATCGAACCCCTGACCTCTGCATTGCGAACGCAGCGCTCTCCCAGCTGAGCTACAGCCCCACGTGGTGTCGGTCGCGCGTCGGCCCATCCCGGAGCCGCTGTGGCTCCCTTGCGGAGACGCTTCGTTGCGCGAGCCGCGTATGGTAACGGGAACCCAGGGTTCCGCCAAGCAGCAAACCGTTCATGCGATCACGCCGGCAACAGCGGTGCGATCTCCGACTCCAGCAGCGTCTTGCGCCAGCCCTGCAATCCTTCCGGCCACTGCCGGGTCACGGCGAATTCCTCGATCAGGCGGCGCGGGCCGAGCAACCCCGCCGGCACGTCGAGTTTCGCGGCGGTGGACTGCACGACCGTTCGCATCGCGTCGACGGCGCGTTTGAATTCGCCCCGGGGCGACTGCGGGATCGGGGCCAGGGCGGCCAGTTCCCTGGGCGAGGCGGCGGCGTGCAACAGCTCGAGCAGTTCCGCGCGTTGAGGCCCGCGCAGGGCGCGCTGTCCCTTCACCCGTTCGAACAACGCCTGGGGCGTGGATGGCGGCTGTTGCGACAGCGCCAGGGCGTGTGCGTCGTCCAGCAGCCACGGCCGCGGCTTGTCGAGCTTGCGGGCGCTGTCTTCGCGCCACAACAGGACCCGCCGCAGTCGCGCCTGCGCTTCCGGTGACCAGTCGTGCGCGGCGTGGAAGCTTCGCTGCGGTTGGGGGTCGGTGTCGTTGCGGCGCCGGTCGGCGCGTTGCGCCAGCCGGCGGCAATCCTCCGCGTGCCATTCGCGGCGGCCGAGACGGGTGAGTCGTTCGGACAGCTTGCCGTGCAGCTCGGCAAGCCAGGCAACGTCCTGCTCGGCGTATTCGCGCTGGTTCGCGGTGAGGGGACGTTGCAGCCAGTCGGACCGGGTCTCGTCCTTGGGAATGTCGACACCCAGCAACGCCGCCACCAGTTTCTGGTAGCTGAGCCCCGGACCCATCCCGCACAGCGCCGCCGCGATCTGGGTGTCGAACAATTGCACGGGCGTGCCGTCGAGCAACGGAGCCAGCGCCTCCATGTCTTCGCCCGCGCTGTGCATCACGCAGCAGCGGCCCTCAACAAGCGCGCGCAGGTCCGCGCCGGCGTCGTAGGCCAGCGGATCGACCAGCCAGCGTTCGCCGCGGTGCGCCGCCTGCACCAATGCAAGCTTCGGATAAAAGGTGTTGCGGCGCATGAACTCGGTGTCCAGACCGACCGGGTCCTGGTCCGGCGGCACCGGCACGCAACCCGCGTGGTCGATCCAGTTCGCGCTCATCGTCCGTGTTTGCCCCTGAATTGGTGTCCCATTGCGCATCGGTTTGCTATCGTGAACCGTACACGATAACAGCCAGCGCCCGAATCCGCATGCCGAATCCCCAAACCGTCACTCGTCAACACGCGATCGGCGGCGCGATCGGCGTGTTGCTGCTGGTGTTTGCACTGGTATATCGATTCTTCCCGTCGGCGCTGAAGGTGGAGCCGACGATGTTGAAGTCGCGCCCTGCCGCGGTGGCCAGGGGGCCCGCGGGAACGCGCCCGGCGCCGCGTCAATTGACGCCCGCGGAGTCCGAACTCAACGCGGGGCCGCCGATTTCGCTGGCGCCGGCCGGTGTCATCGCCGCGCGGGCACGCGAAGGGGCGCTCGGCGCGCAATCCGGCAAGGGCAAGGTCGCGCAGTTGCTCACCCAGGCGGGTGCCGCGGCAGTCAATGGCCGCCTGGTCGGACCCGGCGACGACACGGCGCTGGCGCTG
>DASTIS010000098.1:0-10186 GCA_035717365.1 Rhodanobacteraceae bacterium | reverse complement strand
CGCGGACGCAAAACCTGGGTGGAAGAGACTGCCATGGGCTACTCCGAAAGATCACTGGTGGAGCCGCGCAGGATTCGGGCTCCGATGGTTCAACCCCGGAACGGTCGCGCCGTCCGGCTTGCGTCGCTGGCGCAGGCACGGTGGACTGCCGTGCCGCGCCGGCTGTGACGCGCTACTTCGAATACAACTCGACGATCAATGCCTCGTTGATATCGCTGGGCAGGTCGCCGCGATCCGGCAATGCCTTGAACACGCCGGCGGCGTTCTTCGCGTCGACCTCGATCCAGCCGGGGCGCAGATCCATGCTGTCGGACACCTTGAGGGCTTCCTGCACGCGCAATTGCTTCTGGGCACGCTCGGTCAGCTTGATCTCGTCGCCCGGACGAACCACCAGCGATGGCACGTTCGCCTTTTTGCCGTTGACCATGATGGCCTTGTGCGACACCAGCTGGCGCGCCTGGGCCCGGGTCACCGCGAAACCCATGCGGTAGACCACGTTGTCGAGGCGGGCTTCCAGCAGGCGCAACAGGTTTTCGCCCGTGTTGCCCTTCAACTGGGTGGCCTTCTTGTAGTAGTTGCTGAACTGGCGCTCGAGCACGCCGTAGATGCGCTTGACCTTCTGCTTCTCGCGCAACTGCACCGCGTAGTCGGAAGGGCGCGAACGCCGCGTACCGACGCCGTGCTGGCCGGGCTTGTTGTCGAACTTGCACTTGGAGTCGATCGCGCGGGCGGGGCTCTTCAACGACAGATCTGCGCCTTCGCGGCGGGCCAGCTTGCAGGTGGGACCACGGTAACGGGCCATGTCAAACCCTCCGCTTCTTCGGAGGACGGCAGCCGTTGTGCGGAATCGGCGTGACGTCGATGATGTTGGTGACCTTGTAACCGAGCGAGTTCAGGGAACGCACTGCCGACTCGCGTCCCGGCCCCGGTCCCTTGATGCGCACTTCCAGCGACTTGACGCCGTAATCCAGCGCCACGCGGCCGGCCTTTTCCGCCGCCACCTGCGCGGCAAACGGGGTCGACTTGCGCGACCCGCGAAAACCCGCGCCACCTGCGGTCGCCCACGACAATGCGTTGCCCTGGCGATCGGTGATCGTGACGATGGTGTTGTTGAAGGAAGCCTGGACATGGGCGACGCCGTCGGTGACGACGCGCTTGGTCTTCTTCTTCGACTTGGAAGCTGGTTTGTCCATGGGGTGTCCGGTAGAAAAATTGATCGGCGAGGCTCGCCGGAATTACTTCCTGATGGCGCGGCGCGGGCCCTTGCGGGTGCGTGCATTGGTGCGGGTGCGCTGCCCGCGCGCGGGCAGTCCACGGCGGTGGCGCAGGCCGCGATACGTACCGAGGTCCATCAGACGCTTGATGCTGATGCCGACCTCGCGGCGCAAGTCACCTTCCACGCTGACCTTCGCCACTTCACGGCGCAGGCTTTCGACTTCGCCCTCGGACAGCGACTTGATCGGCGTGGCCGGATCGACGCCGGCTTCGATGCAGATCCTGCGCGACCGGGTACGGCCGATGCCGTAGATGCTCTGCAAGCCGACCCAGACGTGCTTGTTGACCGGCAGGTTGACGCCCGCGATACGTGCCATGTTGTGGATACTCCACCTTGAATGCGTTGCCGGTTCGGCAAACTGTTAATTGTAGCAAGAATTTCGACTGGACGGGAACCCCGTCCCAAGCCCGTGAAACCCGTCCCGCCGCCTCCGGCGATCCGCCCCGAAGGGCTCAAGTCCGCTTCAAATTGGCCTTCTTGAGCAGGCTTTCGTACTGGTGCGACACCAGGTGCGCGGAAACCTGCGCCCTGAAGTCCATCGCCACCACCACCACGATGAGCAGCGAAGTCCCCCCGAAATAGAACGGCACGTGCCACTCGGTCTGCATGAAGTCGGGGACCAGGCACACGGCGGCGAGGTAAATCGCGCCGGCGCCCGTCAGGCGGGTCAGCACGGCATCGATGTAGTCGGCCGTGGCCTTGCCCGGGCGCATGCCGGGAATGAGGGCACCGGACCGCTTCAGGTTGTCCGCGGTTTCCTGGGAATTGAACACGATCGCGGTGTAGAAGAACGCGAACACGATGATCATCCCGGCGTAGATGATCATGTACGGCGGCTCGCCCGGCGACAGCGCCGTGGTCAGGCCCTGCAGCCACTGCATCTGGCTGGCGTTCGAGAACCAGGTCGACGCGGTGGCTGGGAACAGGATCAAGGACGATGCAAAGATCGGCGGAATCACGCCGGACATGTTGATCTTCAGCGGCAGGTGCGAGCTCTGGTTCTGGTAAGCCTTGGCACCGCCCTGGCGACGCGCGTAGTTCACCGTGATCCGGCGCTGCGCGCTTTCCATGAACACGCAGAATATGGTCACTGCCAGCACGATCACAACCACCAGCAGCACCTTGATCGCCGAAAGTTCGCCGTTGCTCGCCATCGTGAAGGTCTGGGTCAACGCCTGCGGCAGGCCCGCGACGATGCCCGCGAAGATGATCAGCGAGATTCCGTTGCCGACACCGCGCTCGGTCATCTGTTCGCCGAGCCACATCAGGAACATGCTGCCCGCGGTCAGGCCGATCACCGACGAGAAGATGAACCCGAAGCCGGGGTCGTACACGATCGGCACGCCGCCGGCCAGGCCCTGCTTCTGCAACGCCATGGCGATGCCGAAAGCCTGGAACGCCGACAGGCCGACTGTCCCCCAGCGGGTGTACTTGGTGAGAATGCGCTGGCCGGACTGGCCTTCCTTCTTGAGCGCCTGCCAACTCGGCAGCACCGACCCCATCATCTGGACCACGATCGACGCCGAGATGTAGGGGATCACACCCAGGGCAAACAGCGAGAAGCGCGCCAGCGCGCCGCCCGAGAACATGTTGAACATGTTCAACAGGCCGCCGCCCTGTTCGATCATCCGGGTCATGGCCTCGGGGTTGACGCCCGGGACCGGGATGAACGACCCCAGCCGGAACACGATAAGCGCCAGCACCAAAAATACCAGGCGCTGGCGCAGCTCGGTCAGCTTGCCGAACTGGGCGAGTGGGTTGCTGGATTTCGAACTTGCCACGTAATGCCGTCTCTCGATAAAAACCCGAACCGTTCCAATCTGTATGTGTCGGAGCGCGCCTGCGCGCGAACGGTCGCCGGCAAGGCCGGCGCCTACGACACCTTATTCGACGCTGCCGCCGGCGGCTTCGATCGCCGCCTTGGCGCCCGCGGTGGCCAGGACGCCGCTGACCTTCACCGCGCGGCCGATCTCGCCCTTGTTGACGATCTTCACGCGCCGGGCGCGGCCGTCGACCAGCCCGGCCTCACGCAACACCGTCAAGTCGACCGTATCCTGCTTGAGGCCCGCGAGCTGGTACAGGAACACCTGCTGCGATCCGGCCTGCATCTTCGAGCGGAAGCCGACCTTGGGCAGCCGGCGCTGCAGCGGCATCTGTCCGCCTTCGAAGCCGATCGTATGGGTATTGCCCGCGCGTGCGTGCTGGCCCTTGTGGCCGCGCCCCGCGGTCTTGCCCAGGCCCGAACCGATGCCGCGCGCGACGCGGCGGCGCTCCTTGCGCGCGCCCTTGGCGGGTTTCAATGTGTTCAAACGCATGACGGAACTCCAATCCGGGATTCGGGACCCGGGACCCGGGACTCGGGACAAACGGCCATTTCGTCAGCCGTGATTCCCGGCGTCCGTCGATTAGTCTTCAACGCGAACCAGATAGTTGACCGTGTTGATCAGGCCGCGCACCTGCGGGCTGTCCTTCAATTCGCGCACGTCGCCGGTCCGGTTCAGACCCAGCGCCTTGACGCTCAGACGGTGCCGCGACTGCACGCCGCGCAGCCCGCCCACGAGGCGCACCTTCACGGTGCCGCCGGTTTTCTGCTCAGCCGACATGTCCCAACTCCTCGACCTTCTTGCCGCGCTTGGCCGCGATTTGCTGGGGGCTGGCAACTGACTGCAGGCCCTTGATGGTGGCACGCACCAGATTGATCGGGTTGCGCGAACCCACCGCCTTGGCCAGCACGTCCTTGACCCCGACCACTTCCAGCACCGCGCGCATCGCGCCGCCCGCGATCACGCCGGTACCTTCCGAAGCCGGCTGCATGTACACCCGTGCCGCGCCGTGATTGGCCTTGACCGGGTACCAGATCGTGCCGTTGTTGAGGCCCACCGTGACCAGGTTGCGACGCGCACGGTCCATCGCCTTCGAGATGGCCACCGGCACTTCACGTGCCTTGCCATACCCGAAACCGACCCTGCCGGCACCGTCGCCCACGACGGTCAGCGCGGTGAAGCTCATCTGCCGTCCGCCCTTGACCGTCTTGGCCACGCGGTTGACGGCGATCAGCTTCTCGAGCATCCCGTCCGAATTGTCGCGATCGTCTCTCGCCATTGTTCTTCACCTTGCGCCCGCGAGATGCGGGCATTTGCTTGCGGCATCAAGCCGCTTGGAGTTGTTGTGTAAAGCTCTTGTAGGAGCGCGCCTGCGCGCGATCGGAAGATCGGTCGCCTGCAGGCAGGCTCCTACATCAAAATTTCAAACCCGCCTCGCGCGCGGCGTCGGCCAGCGCCGCCACCCGTCCGTGGTACCTGAATCCGGAGCGGTCGAACGCGACCGACTCGACGCCCGCGGCGCGCGCCTTTTCCGCGACTGCCTTGCCCACCGCCGCAGCGGCCAACTTGTTCTTGGTGCCCTTCAACCCACCCTTGACGGTCTTCTGGATGGTCGAAGCAGCGGCCAGCACGGTTTCGCCGTCGGCCGCGATGACCTGCGCATAGATGTGCTGCCCACTGCGATGCACGGACAAACGCGGCACCGCCAGTTTGCGGATGCGTGCGCGCGCGGTCTTGGCGCGGCGCAAACGCGAGGATTTCTTGTTGATCATCGTCAGGCCTTCTTCGCTTCTTTCAGCGTGATGCGCTCACCGGCGTAACGCACGCCCTTGCCCTTGTAAGGCTCCGGCGGGCGGAACGCGCGGATCTTCGCGGCGGTCTCGCCGACCTGCTGCTTGTCGGCGCCCTTCACCAGGATTTCGGTAGGCGACGGGGTCTCCAGGGTCACGCCTTCCGGCGACGGGAACACCACCGGATGCGAGAACCCGATCGACAGGTTCAGGCTCTTGCCCTGCAACGCGGCGCGGAAGCCCACCCCGACCAGCTCGAGCTTGCGCTCGTAGCCATGGGTCACACCGTGGACCATGTTGGCCAGCAGCGCGCGGGCGGTGCCCGCGAACCTGACGTCGGCACTGCCTTCGGCGCACGTCAGGTGGCCGTCGGCGTTCTTGATCTCGACGCCCGGAATCGCGTGCATCTTGAGCGTACCCTTGGGGCCCTTGACGGTGATCCCGTCGGCGGCCACCTGGCACTCGACGCCCTTGGGCAATGCGATCGGCATTTTTGCAACTCGTGACATGTCAGTGCTCCGTGTTCTTACGCGACGCGGCCGATCACTTCGCCGCCGAGCCCCTCGGCGCGCGCCCGCGCGTCGGTCATCAAGCCCGACGACGTCGACACGATCGCGATACCGAGACCGTTCAGGACCTTCGGCAGGGCGCCCTTGCCGCGGTACACGCGCAGGCCGGGGCGGCTGATGCGCTCGATGCGCTCGATCGCGGGCTTGCCCTCGAAATACTTCAGCTTGATTTCCAGTTGCGCCTTGCCCGCGTCTTCGGAACGGCGCGAATCCAGCACGTAACCTTCCGCCTTCAGCAGATCAGCCAGCGCCTGGCGCAGCTTGGAAGCCGGCATGCTCACCGTCGGCTTGCCCATGGCCTGGGCATTGCGGATGCGGGTAAACATGTCGGCGATGGGATCAGTCATGCTCATGGGTGATTTCCTTGAAACTGCATCGATATCCGGTTTGTTGAATCGATCTTGTTGATTCCGGGCCCCGGCTCTTCTTACCAACTGGCCTTGCGAAGCCCGGGCACGTCGCCGCGCATGGTTGCTTCGCGCAGCTTGCTGCGGCCCAGCCCGAACTTCAGGTACACCGCGCGCGGACGCCCGGTCAACGCGCAGCGTGTCGTCAAACGCGACGCACTGGAATCGCGCGGCAGGTTCTGCAACTTCGCCTGCGCTGCCATCTTCTCGTCATAGCCCGCGTCGGCGCTGGCAATGATCTTCTTCAGATCGGCACGCTTGCCGGCGTGCCGCTTGATCAGCTTCGCGCGCTTGATGTCGCGGTTCACCATCGATTTCTTTGCCATGGTTGAATCCTTGAGAATCGTGAATGGGGAATGGGAAGATCAGGGGATCGAATGCCGTTGCTTCTACGATTCCCGATTCTCGATTTCCAATTCCTTGTCTCTAGTTCCTGAACGGAAAATGGAACGCTTCGAGCAGCGCCTTGGCTTCCGCGTCGGTGCGCGCGGTGGTCGTGATGCAGATGTCCATGCCGCGCATCGCATCGACTTCGTCGAAGTCGATCTCCGGGAAAATGATCTGTTCCTTCACGCCCATGTTGTAGTTGCCGCGGCCATCGAACGACCGGCCCGACACGCCGCGGAAGTCGCGCACGCGCGGCAGCGAAACGTTGATCAGGCGATCCAGGAACTCGTACATGCGCGCGCGGCGCAACGTGACCTTGCAGCCGATCGGCCAGCCGTCGCGGATCTTGAACGAGGCCACCGATACACGCGCCTTGGTGACCACCGGCTTCTGGCCGGCGATCTTTGCCATGTCGGCCGTCGCGTTTTCCAGGACCTTCTTGTTCGCGGCAGCTTCGCCCACGCCCATGTTCAGCGTGATCTTGCTGACCCGCGGCACCTGCATCGCGTTCTTGTAGCCGAACTGCTTCATCAGCGCGGGCATCACATCGTCTTTGTAGATTTTTTCTAGGCGGATCATTGCTTCGTCCTCATGCGTCCACGACTTCGCCGCTGGAGCGGAATACGCGAACCTTGCGCCCGTCGCCAAGCGTCTTGCGACCCACGCGTTCGCCCTTGCCGGTGGCCAGGTCGTACAACATGACATTGGAGATGTGGATCGGGGCTTCGCGCTCGACGATGCCGCCCGGCTGCTGGAGCTGCGGGTTCGGCTTGGTGTGGCGCTTGACCATGTTGACGTTCTGCACGAACACGCGATCGCCCGCGACACGCGTGACCTCGCCATGCTGGCCCTTGTTGCGTCCCGCGATCACGAACACCGTGTCGCCTTTTCGGATCCTTTTCATATGCGTATCTCTGCTTTCGTAGGAGCGCGCCTGCGCGCGATTCCAAGATCTTTGCCAATGTGACGGCGTTTCCGGTCGCCTGCGGGCAGGCTCCTACAAAACCTCCGGCGCGAGCGAGACAATTTTCATGAAACGCTCGCTGCGCAGTTCACGGGTGACCGGCCCGAAGATGCGGGTCCCGATCGGTTCCAGCTTGTTGTTGAGCAGCACCGCGGCGTTGTCGTCGAATCGGATCAACGAACCGTCCGGGCGACGCACGCCCTTGGCAGTGCGCACGACCACGGCGTTGTAGACCTCGCCCTTCTTGACCTTGCTGCGCGGGATGGCATCGCGGATCGAAACCTTGATGACGTCGCCGACGCTGGCGTAGCGGCGCTTGGAGCCACCCAGCACCTTGATGCACATCAGTTCGCGGGCACCGCTGTTGTCCGCCGCGGCCAGCATGGTTTGCATCTGGATCATGATCGTCGGCTCCTCATTCCGCCGCGCGCGCCAGCACTTCCACGACGCGGAAATGCTTGGTCCTGGACAACGGCCGGCACTCGGCGATGCGCACCAGATCACCCTCGCGGCACTCGCCCTTTTCATCGTGCGCGTGCAGTGCGGTCGAACGACGCAGGAGCTTGCCGTACACGCCGTGCTGCTCCTGGCGATCGACGCTCACCGTCACCGTCTTGGCTGCCTTGCTGCTGGTGACGCGACCTTGCAGGGTACGCGTGCTGCCCTTTTCAACCTGGCCCTGGTTATCGTTCATCACGCGGCTCCGTGGGTGTGCTTCTCGACCAGGATCGTCGCGGCACGCGCGATTTCGCGGCGGACCTTGGCGAACTGGTGGGTCTGGGCGTTCTGGCCCTGCGCCTTCTGCATGCGCAGGCTGAACTGCTCGCGGCGCAGATCGGCAATATGGTCCTGCAGATCCTGCGCCGACTTTTTGCGCATCTCTTCGATATCCATCACAGCAGCGCCCTGGTCGCGAATTGGGTTTGCACCGACAGCTTGGCCGCGGCAAGGCGGAATGCCTCGCGCGCTTCGGCTTCACTGACGCCTTCGATTTCGTACAACATCCGGCCCGGCTGGATCGGTGCGACCCAGTACTCGACGTTGCCCTTGCCGGCGCCCATGCGCACTTCGATCGGCTTCTTGGTAATCGGCTTGTCCGGAAACACCCGGATCCACAGCTTGCCCCCGCGCTTCACGTAGCGCGTGATGCAGCGGCGCGCGGCCTCGATCTCGCGCGCGGTGATCGCGCCACGGGTGGTCGCTTTCAGGCCATATTCGCCGAAGCTGACGAGGTTGCCGCTGAGGCTCAAGCCCCGGTTGCGGCCCTTGAACTGCTTGCGGAATTTGGTGCGTTTGGGTTGCAACATGATCCCTACTCTTTATTTGTGCGATCGTCCCTGAGCGCAAAGTTCAAGAACGGCCGACCTTGCCTGATTTTTCAGTTATCCGCAGACTGCCGGTCGCGGCGTCCGCGCGGGGCGCGCTCGCGGCGGTCGTCGTCCCGCGATCCACGGTCGCGCCGCGGCGCAGGACCTTCACGCTCGTCGTCCTTTGCGTGGCCGACGCTGGCAAAATCGAAGATCTCGCCCTTGTAGATCCACACCTTGACGCCGATGACGCCGTACGTGGTCCTGGCCTCGGCCAGACCGTAATCGATGTCCGCGCGCAGGGTATGCAGCGGCACGCGGCCTTCGCGATACCACTCCGAGCGCGCGATCTCGGCACCGTTGAGGCGTCCACCCACGTTGACCTTGATGCCGAGCGCGCCCAGGCGCATCGCGTTCTGCACCGCGCGCTTCATGGCACGGCGGAACATGATGCGGCGCTCCAGTTGCTGCGCGATGGACTCCGCCACCAACTGGGCGTCGAGTTCGGGCTTGCGCACTTCACTGACGTTGATGTGCGCGTCCACGCCCATGATCTTCGACACTTCGCGGCGCAGCTTCTCGATGTCCTCGCCCTTCTTGCCGATCACCACACCCGGACGCGCCGTGAAGATCGTGATGTCGGCGTTCTTCTGCGGCCGGTTGATCTGGATTTTCGACACCCCGGCCTGCGCCAACTTTTTCTTCAGGAGCTCGCGTACCTTGAGGTCCGACACCAGGTTTTCGGCGTATTGACGCTTGCCCGCAAACCACTTGGAGTTCCAGTCCTTGGAAATTCCGAGGCGAATTCCGATTGGATTGACTTTGTGACCCATGATCAGCCTACCTCGACGGTAATATGCGACGTGCGCTTGAGGATCCGCGTGCCGCGGCCCTTGGCCCGCGCGCGCATGCGCTTCAGCATCGCGCCCTCGTCCACATGGATGCGCGAGACCTTGAGTTCGTCCACGTCGGCGCCGACGTTGTTCTCGGCGTTGGCAACCGCCGACAGCAGCACCTTGCGGACCAAGTGCGCGGCCTTCTTGTTGGTGTGTTCCAGCAACGCACTGGCGGTGCCGACGGGCATGCCGCGGACCATGTCGGCCACCAGCCGCGCCTTCTGCGCCGAGATGCGGGCGCCGCGCAGGACAGCCCTGGCTTGACTTGTAGTCATGACGGTATCCATTTACTTCTTGCCGGCGGCGGCCGGTGCCGCTGACTTCTTGTCGCCGCTGTGGCCCTTGAATGTGCGGGTCACCGCGAACTCGCCGAGTTTGTGCCCGACCATGTTCTCGTTGACCAGCACCGGAACGTGCAGCCGGCCATTATGGACCGCAATGGTCAGTCCGACCATTTCGGGCAGGATCATCGAGCGGCGCGACCAGGTCTTGATCGGGCGCTTGCTGTTGGTCTGGTTCGCCGACTCGACCTTCTTCAGAAGGTGCAAGTCGATGAACGGGCCTTTCTTGAGTGAACGTGGCATATCGATGGACCCTTATTTCTTGGTGCGACGGCGCACGATCATCTTCTGCGTGCGCTTGTTGTTGCGGGTCTTGTAGCCCTTGGTCGGCGTGCCCCACGGACTCACGGGATGGCGGCCGCCGGAAGTGCGGCCTTCGCCGCCGCCGTGCGGGTGGTCGACCGGGTTCATCACCACGCCGCGGAC
>DASTIS010000097.1:0-17512 GCA_035717365.1 Rhodanobacteraceae bacterium | reverse complement strand
AAGAGCGGCTTCGCCGACACACTTTTCATCAGGGAAGGCGTCAAGATCGTTCCCGATGCCGCCGCGCTGTACGACGCCGCGGAAATGATTGTCAAGGTCAAGGAGCCGATCGCGGGCGACCTCAAGCTGCTGGAGAAGCGGCATTTGCTGTTTTGCTACCTGCACCTCGCCGCCGAACCCAAGCTCACCAAGGCCTTGTTGAAAATCGGCCTTACCGGTGTCGCGTTCGAAAGCGTCCAGGAACACGATGGCTCGCTGCCCCTGCTGACGCCGATGTCGGTGGTGGCGGGCAAGCTGGCCACCCAGGTTGGCACCACGCTCCTGCACCAGCCGCAGGGGGGCAAGGGCAAGCTGCTGGGCGGTCTTGCCGCCACCGAACGCGGCAAGGTCGTCGTGCTCGGCGCCGGCGTGGCCGGCGGCAACGCTGCCAAACTGGCGGCCCGCGGCGGCGCCAGGGTGGTGGTGTTCGACAAGCGGCCGGATCGCCTCGCGCAGGCGCGCAGCTGGGGCGACAACGTCAGCGGTCTTTACTCGTACGAATCGGCGGTGGCCGAGGAAGTCGCGACCGCCGACCTCGTGGTCGGCGCGGTGCTGGTGCCGAGCGCGAAGGCGCCGCACGTGGTCAGCAGGGCGATGGTGAAGACGATGGAAAAGGGCAGCGTGCTGGTCGACATATCCATCGACCAGGGCGGCTGCTTCGAGACGTCCCGGCCGACCACATGGAAGGACCCGACCTACGTGGTCGACGGCGTGACGCATTTCTGCGTCACCAACATGCCGGGCGCGGTGCCGCAGACGTCTTCGCAGGCAATTTCCGCGGCGATCCTGCCGTACGTGTTGCGCCTCACGCAGAAAAGCTGGCACAAGGATGACATCCTCGCCAGCGGCATCAACGTCGAGCGCGGCGAACTGGTACACCCGGCGCTCAAGGGCATGAAAATCTGAGCCGCCACACCGTCGCGTTGCGCCATGAAGGGAATGGGCGCCGACGTGCCATGAGTGTGCTGCTGCACGGGTTTTGGGCTGCCGAAACGGCGGTATAGTGTCCGCGCTGGACGTCATTGGACATCGAGGTCGTTGCGCGTGGCGCGTGCCAGAATACAGGCGGCAACCAAACCCGGCGGGATGAGCGAGCGCACGCGGCGGCTGTTGCGTGAGGCCGCGGCGTTGCTGTTGTTTCCGCTCGCGATCTACCTGTTCGCGTGCCTGGTCGGTTACAGTGAAACGGACCCCGGGTGGTGGCACGCCGGCGTTCCGGGACAGCAGGTCCACAACTTCGGGGGGGCGATCGGCGCCTACCTGGCGGATCTCCTGTTCCACCTGTTCGGGGTGATCGCGTATGCGTTCCCGTTGCTGTTGATCGTGCTCGCGGCCGGCGTATTGCGCGGGTGGTATCGCCGCGACGCGAACCAGAGCAAATGGGAGCCGAGCCTGCGGCTCGTCGGCTTCGTGGCCTTCTTCGTCGGCGGTTGCGGCCTGGCATGGCTGCATGCCTCGGATCCGCAGTGTGGCAATGTCGTCGGTGCGGGTGGCTTGCTGGGCTGTGGCGCGGGCGACATCCTGCACCGCGGCCTGGGCGAACTCGGCGCGCTGCTGCTGTTGCTGGCATTGTTCCTGATCGCGGTCACCTGGATCACCGGCCTCTCGTGGTTTCGGGTCATGGACTGGACGGGCCAGCAGGTGCTGGTCGGCACGGACTGGGTGCGCACCCGATTGAAAAAGGCCCCCGAGACTCTCGCCGCCCGCGCGGCACGGCTCGAGCGCGAGACCGCGCGCAAGGACGACACCGAACGCCGGGCCAAACGCGAGCCGGTGCGCATCGAGCCGGTCGCGGCACCGATCGTCAAGAGCGAGCGTGCCAGGCGCGAGACCCAGATTCCGCTGTTCACCGGTGCCGCTGCCAAGGGCGAACTGCCGCCGTTGTCGCTGCTGGAAGAACCGAAACCGCAACAGGGCAAGGCCTATTCGGAGGAAACCCTGGAAGTGTTGTCGCGCCAGGTCGAGATGAAGTTGAAGGACTTCCGGATCGATGCCCGCGTGGTCAGCGCGCATCCGGGTCCGGTGATCACCCGTTTCGAACTGGAACCCGCGCCCGGCATCCGCGGCAGCCAGATTTCCTCGCTGGACAAGGACATCGCGCGTGGGCTGTCGCTGGTCAGCGTGCGCGTGGTCGACGTGATTCCCGGCAAAAACGTGATTGGGCTGGAGATCCCCAACGCCCATCGCGAGATCGTTTATCTCTCGGAAATCTTCAGTTCGCGCGAATACGGCGACGCGCGCTCGCCGTTGTCGCTGGCCCTGGGCAAGGGCATCGGTGGGCGGCCGGCGGTGGTGGATCTTCAGAAGATGCCGCACCTGCTGGTCGCGGGGACGACCGGTTCCGGCAAGTCGGTGGCGCTGAACGCGATGGTGTTGTCGTTGCTGTTCAAGGCCAAACCGACCGACGTGCGGATGATCATGATCGATCCGAAGATGCTGGAACTGTCGGTGTACGACAAGATTCCGCACCTGCTCGCGCCGGTCGTCACCGACATGAAGGAAGCCGCGAACGCGCTGCGCTGGTGCGTCGCGGAAATGGAACGCCGCTACAAGCTGATGGCGGCAGTGGGCGTGCGCAACCTCGCCGGCTTCAACAAGAAGGTGCGCGACGCCGAGGCGGCGGGCCAGCCGCTGCCGGATCCGTTGTTCAAGGCCAATCCCGAAGTACCGGACGACAAGGCGCAGCCATTGCAGCCTTTGCCGTACATCGTGGTGGTGATCGACGAATTCGCCGACATGATGATGATCGTCGGCAAGAAGGTCGAGGAACTGATCGCGCGGCTCGCGCAAAAGGCAAGGGCGGCCGGCGTGCACCTGATCCTCGCCACCCAGCGACCTTCCGTGGACGTGATCACCGGCCTGATCAAGGCCAACATCCCGACCCGGATCGCGTTCCAGGTGTCCTCCAAGATCGACTCGCGCACCATCCTCGACCAGTCCGGGGCGGAAACGTTGCTCGGCAACGGCGACATGCTGTACCTGCCGCCCGGCACCGCCACGCCCGAACGCGTGCACGGCGCGTTCGTCGGGGACGACGACGTGCACAAGGTCGTCGAATGGCTGCGCACGCAAGGTGAGCCGAGCTACATCGACGGCGTGCTGGAAGACGTGCAGGCGCTGGGCGACGGCAAGGTCATCAACGAGTCGGGCCTGCCCGAAGACGCGGACGGTGACGGTTATGGCGACACCCTGCTGTACGACAAGGCCGTGGCCATCGTCACTTCCTCGCGGCGCGCGTCGATCTCGGGCGTGCAGCGGCACCTGCGGATCGGTTACAACCGCGCCGCGCGCCTGATCGAGCAGATGGAAGCCGACGGGGTGGTGTCGGCGCCGCAGCACAACGGGACCCGCGAAGTGCTTGCGCCCCCGCCGCCGGCGTGATTTGTGCGATCGTCCCTGATCGCCGATTCGCCGTGCAGAAAGCCTTGCCGGGGTACCTGGGGCTTGCGGGGTCCGGAACGGCCATCCCTGGCCTGACTTTTCACAACAGCTGCTCCGCAGGGGACACCGTTGCCTCGCGCCTGTGATGCGGCAGTGCACGGCGCTGTAATCGTTTACCCCCTTCGCAAGCGAAGGGCAGAGCGAAGCGAACGCGCGCGCAGCGCGGGTGCGCCGCAGGCGCGCGGGGGGATGGCTGTCAGGACGCAGGGTCTCCCGCTGGCGAGCTCGTTCTCATGCACCATTCACCGGGCTCCGGCACAATGCGCCCGTGCATTTATGCGCCAGGGAGCCGTCATGCGGAAATTGATCCTGTTGTTCGTCCTGTCACTGGTTGCGGGCAGCGCCTTCGCCGCGACCGGCGCGCGCGCGCGCCTCGACGCGTTCGCCAACGGGTTGCATTCGCTGCGCGGCGAATTTTCGCAGACGGTCTACGATGCGCACGGCAACGTCACGGCATCCAGCCAGGGCAAGCTGGCGCTGCAGGCGCCGCGCCTGTTCCGCTGGCAGGTGACAGGCCCGTACCGGCAGCTGATCGTCGCCGACGGCCACAAGGTGTGGGTTTACGAGCCCGACCTGGAGCAGGTCACCGTGCGCAACCAGGGCACGGAGGAAGCGCACAGCCCGCTCACGGTGCTGACCGACCTGTCGCAACTCGACGACGAGTTCAAGGCGACCGACGCCGGGACGCACGATGGCCTTGAATGGTTGCGGCTGGTGTCGCGCAGCAAGGATCCGCAGTTCGAATACGCCGACATCGGCTTCGATGCAAGCGGTCCGCGGCGCATGGTGTTCAAGGATACCCTCGGCAACCGGACCGAGATCGCCTTCTCCGGATGGGAACGTAACCCCGACCTTCCCGCCGGAACCTTCACGTTCGTGCCGCCCAAGGGCACGGACGTGGTGGGCGATGCCGCGGGTGGGAGCGGCGAGCCGCGCTGAAGCCGGGACGTTTCAGGGCTTCGGAGCTTTTCCAGGTTCACCGGATTCAGACTGGGATTCCGCCGAGACCCATTGCACCGCTTCGGCGAAGTTCCGGGCAAAGCGCAGGTGCACGCCGTCTTCCCGAACGCCCATGTCGGCCAGGATCGTGCGCGGCTGCTCCTGCAGGCCCGAAAAGATGACCCGGATTCCGGTGCGATGGCAGCGCTCGAGCATTTGACCCAACGCGGTGACGCCGCTGCTGTCTATCAGCGGAACCAGGCCAAGGCGCAGGATGAACACGCGCGGCGGCTTGAAGAACTGGTTCAGCACGTCGTCAAGCCGGTTCGCCACGGCGAAGAACAACGGGCCCGAAATCTGGAAGGCTTCCACCCCGGGCGGCAATTGCGCGCGCTGGTCGGGACCGGCAGGGTGGATGATGTCGGCCTGGTCGTCTTCGAACAGCGACACGCGCGATTCCACCGCCACCACGCCGGCCATCCGGTGCATGAACAGGAACGCTGCCAGCACCACGCCGACCTGGATCGCGACGGTCAGGTCGAACACCACGGTCAGCACGAAGGTGAGCAGCAACACCGCGCGATCGCCAATCGGCCCCGACATCAGGTGTCGGAAGCTTTCGATTTCAGCCATGTTCCACGCGACCACCACCAGGATCGCGGCCAGCGTGGCCAGCGGCACGTACTGGATGAGTGGCGCCAGCAGCAGCATGAAGACCAGCAGGAATGCCGCGTGCAGTATGCCGGCGATCGGCGTACGCGCCCCGGCGCGGACGTTGGTGGCGGTGCGCGCGATCGCGCCGGTGGCGGGCAATCCACCGAACAGCGCGCTGCCGACATTGGCCACGCCCTGGGCCACCAGCTCGCAATTCGAGCGATGGCGGCCGCCGATCATGCCGTCGGCCACCACCGCCGACAGCAACGATTCCACGCCGGCCAGGAACGCGATAGTGAAGGACGCCGGCAGCAGTTCGCCGGTGCGCTCGAACGGAATGTGGGGAATCGCGAAGGTCGGCAGCGCATCCGGGATGCCGCCGAAGCGGGTGCCGATCGTGTCGACTGGAAGCCCGATCAGGGCAACGACCGCGGCGCCGCCGACCACGACCAACAGGAAGCCCGGCCAGTTCGGCCGATGCCGGCGCAGCAGCACGATGGCCGCGACGCATGCCGCGGACACCGCCAGCGTGGCGGCGCTGAACCCGGGCAGGTGCTGCGCATAGGCGGTCCAGCGCGCGAAGAACTCTGCCGGCACCTTGGCCATGTCCAGGCCCAGCAGGTCCTTCACCTGACTCGAAAAGATGCTGACCGCGATGCCGGCGGTGAACCCGGTGACCACCGGCTTCGGGATGTACTTCAGCAGCACGCCGAACCGCAGCATGCCCGCCGCGATCAATATGCAGCCGGCGAGCAGGGTGCACAGGATCAGCCCACCGAAGCCGTGCTTGTCGATGACATTGAACACCACCGGGATGAACGCCGCGGTGGGGCCGCCCACCTGCACCCTCGATCCGCCCAGCAGGGAAATCAGGAAGCCCGCGACGATGGCCGTGTACAGGCCCTTTTCCGGCGTGGTGCCGGACGCAATCGCCAGCGCCATCGCCAGTGGCAGCGCCACCACGGCAACGGTCAGACCGGCGATGAGGTCGTGCCGGAAATCGTCGAAGTGGTAGCCGCGGCGCAACAGCGTCACCAACTTCGGGACGTACAACTGCAGGCTTGATCCGGCCGGGGGCTGCGACGTGGACATGGTTATCCGCGCGAACGAACAAAAGCGCGCACTCTAATCCGATCCGTCGCTGCTGTCTGCAACGGTGCCATGACTTTCAAAAACCGCCGGCTCCGCGTGGCCGCAGGTCATCGATGCCTTCGCGGGTGCCCCGGGGCACCTCACCTCAGCCTTTCGGCGCGCCGGTCCGCACCGTTCTGGTGCAGGATCAGCGCATCGACCTTGCCGTCCGCGCCGCGCTCGAACTTGACACATCGCGCCCCCCGGTGAATCACCGGTGGCGGAAAGATACTGCGCGGAAATCGTGTCGGCGGGTGCGTGATTCTCTAAGATGAAGCCATGGTCCGTCATGTAGCTACCGCTCAATCTCCGGGATTGTTTCCCGAATCCGACGCGCTGAAGCCGCTCGCCGAGCGGATGCGCCCGCGCACACTCGATGAAATCGTGGGCCAGGATCGCCTGCTGGGGAAGGGCAGCGCGCTCCGACGGGCGCTGGAAGCCGGCAGCGTGCATTCGATGGTGTTGTGGGGGCCGCCCGGCTGCGGGAAGACCACGCTGGCGCTGTTGGTCGCGCAATACGCCGAGGCGCACTTCCAGGCTATCTCGGCGGTACTGTCCGGGCTCGCAGACGTGCGCAAGGCGCTCGCGGAAGCGGAGGGCCTGTTTGCACAGGGCCGCCGCAGCGTGCTGTTCGTCGATGAGGTGCATCGCTTCAACAAGGCCCAGCAGGATGCGTTCCTGCCGCACATCGAACGCGGGGTGATCGTGTTCGTGGGCGCGACCACCGAAAACCCCTCGTTCGAATTGAACTCGGCGCTGCTGTCGCGCTGCCGCGTGCACGTGATGGACGCGGTGGGCGTCGACGCCATCGTGGTCGCCTTGAAACGCGCGCTGGCGGACGAGGAACGCGGGCTCGGCACGCTGCATCTGCAGGTCGACGACGACGCACTCGCGCTGATGGCGAAAGCCGCCGACGGCGATGTACGGCGCGCGCTGACGTTCCTCGAAATCGTGGCGGAACTCGCGCACGACGGACGCATCGACGAATCCACCTTGCAGCAGGTACTGGCCGATCGCACCCGCCGTTTCGACAAGGGCGGCGAGCAGTTCTACGACCAGATCTCGGCGCTGCACAAGTCGATACGCTCGTCCGATCCGGATGCGGCGCTGTACTGGCTGGTGCGGATGCTGGATGGCGGCTGCGAACCATTGTACCTCGCACGCAGGATGCTGCGGATGGCGATCGAGGACATCGGACTCGCCGATCCGCGCGCCTGGCAACTCGCGCTGCATGCCTGGGACACGTACGAACGACTGGGTTCGCCGGAAGGCGAACTGGCGCTGGCCGAGATCGCGCTGTACCTCGCCGTCGCGCCGAAGAGCAACGCGGCCTACGTCGCCTACGGTGCCGCGCGCGCCAACGTTCGTGAAGCTGGCACGCTGGACGTGCCGATGCACCTGCGCAACGCCCCGACGAAACTGATGAAGGGCCTCGGCTACGGCAAGGGTTACCAGTACGACCCCGACGTGGAAGGCGGCGTCGCGCTCGACCAGCAATGCCTGCCCGATGCGCTGGTCGGCACCGAGTTCTACGCGCCGACCGCGAACGGTGTCGAGGCGAAGATCAGGGAAAAGCTGGACGTGTTGCGAGCGGCACGCACGCAAGCCCGCCAGCGCTAAACGCCGCGCCCGCGACTCATTCGACCTTTGCGTGCTGCGAATACAGCGCGTGCCAACCGCCGTTCCGGTAGATGAAAGTGTCGGAAGACAGGATGCGTCCGGTTTCTGGATTCGAGAACGACAGGATCGCGACGTCGCCGTGCAGCACCACGGATTGCCTGGTCGGATGGGACTTCTGCCACGCGTCGACCTCCTTGCGCATCTTGTCGGAGCCGCGGTTTTTCGTCGCCGACCGGAGTATGGCGGCCTTGTCGCCGACCTTGCCGTTGGCACCTACCGTGCGGTAGTCGGGCATCAGCATCGCATCCAGCCACGCGGTGTCGCCGCCCACTTCGGCTTCCAGCCAGTGCTGGTCCACGGCGATCACGGCAGCGCTGGTGCGGGCAGATTCGTCGGCTTTCGGGGCGGCGTTGGCTGCAACGGGTACGCTGGCGGCCACGATAAGGACCGCGCAAAGCGAGAGGGCGGCATCCGGGAAACGCATCGGGTGTGACATATCGGGTTCCTTGTCAGGCGGTGTCGCCATGGGCACACCTTGCGTCGCATCCGGGTCGGCCTCCATGGTTTTGTGACGAGCGGCATCGTGGCGCTGACCAACGAGCGTCGGTTCGTGGCGAGAGGGCGGAAGCTTGCGGTCCCGAGCGTCGTCCGTGGCGGCGAGGCCTTTCCCTTGGCTGGCAGCGCATGCACACTGCGCCCCATCATGTCCGATCCCGTCACCTCTTCGCGCATCAAACCATGGGCCCTGGCCCTCGGTTTCTGGACGCTTCTGGGCCTGTCGTACGCGTTGAGCGCCGGCTTGTCGGGCCTGAGCGAAGGCGAGGTACCGAACTGGGGCAGGCTCTCGACCTGGTACCTGACCAGCTTCTGGTTGTGGATGCTGCTGGTCCCGCTGGTGGCCCGCTTGGGACGCCAGACTGCCGGCACGGGCTGGGGCCGTTTCTGCCTTGTCCACGTGCCGGCCAGCATTGCGATGGCGCTGGTGCAGGTGCTGGTCCGTGTCGGGGTGTTCTGGATCATCTGGCACGCGGAAATCACGACGGCAGACACGTTCGGCGAATACCTGCAGCGCGAGTTCGTGTTCAATTTCTATTTCGCCCAGTTGACCTATTGGGTCATCCTGGCCGTGCTCCGCGGCATGGACTCGAGGCGCCATCTTCGCGATGAACGCCTGCGCAGTGCGCAGCTGGAAACGCAGCTTGCCCAATCGCAATTGCACGCAATGCGTATGCAGCTGCAGCCCCATTTCCTGTTCAATACACTGAACGCGATCTCGGCGTTGGCGCTGGCCGAGCCAAATCGCGCGCGCAAGATGATCGCGCGCTTGAGCGACCTGCTGCGGCTTACGCTGGAGGAGCGCCACGCGCCGCTGGTGCCCCTGTCGCACGAGCTGGAATTCGTGCGCTGTTACCTCGAGATCCAACAGGAGCGCTTTCGTGACCGACTCGAAACTCGTTTCGACGTGGCCGAAAATACCCTGAAGGCAGCCGTGCCCGGCATGATCCTGCAGCCGCTGGTGGAAAACGCGCTGCGGCATGGCTTGCTGGCCAAGACCACGCCCGGCAATCTGCTGATCCGGATTCGTCGCGACGGTACGCACTTGCGCCTCTCGGTGGAGGACGACGGACTTGGGTTGCCGGAGGGCGGCGTCGTGGACGGGGTTGGCCTCGGCACCACGCGCGAGCGGCTGCGGATGCAATTCGAGGACCGTGCTTCACTCGACGTGCGCGCGCGCGAGGGAGGCGGTACGCGCGTGGAGCTGCGCATGCCATTCCGAACGGTCGCGGCGGCGCGCGCGGCATGAACACGCCGCCGATCCGCGCGCTGCTGGTGGATGACGAGGTGCTGGCGCGCCTCGCACTGCGTCAGGCGCTGGCAGCGCATGCGGACGTCACCATCGTTGGCGAATGCGGCAATGCGGCCGAGGCCATGCAGGCCATCGACGCGCTGAAGCCCGACCTGGTTTTCCTGGACATCCGCATGCCGGGCATCGGCGGTTTCAAGCTGCTGCATGAACTGAAACCGGACACCTTGCCGATGATGGTGTTCGCTACCGCATACGGACAGCACGCCTTGCGCGCGTTCGACGCCAATGCGCTGGACTATCTGCTGAAGCCGATCGACCAGGATCGCTTCGACCAGATGATGGCGCGCGTGCACCGGCATTGGCAGGGCCTGCATGCGCAGCCGGAGGGTGCGGTGTCGCCATCCGGCAGCGACGGTCGCTGGCTGCAACGGCTGAGCATCCACGTGGACGAGCACATCCGCGTGATCGCGGTCGACACGGTCGACTGGATCGGCGCCGAAGGCAATTACGTGAGCATCCACACCAGCGGTGCGGTGTACCTGCATCGCGAGACGCTGCGCCACCTGCAGGAATCGCTCGATCCTGCGCACTTTCTGCGCATCCACCGCAGCGTGATCGTCAACGTGGACCGCATCCACGAAATCCATCCCCTGTTCAACGGCAATGCGGAAGTGGTGTTGCGCGATGGCACCCGTCTCAACCTCAGTCGACGGTTCCGGCCACAAGCAAGGGAGACGCTGGGGCTGCCCTGATCGCACGTCACGCCGCAGCAGTCGCTCGTCCCGGCCATGGTGTCCTTCGTCACAAACACGCCGCAATCGTGTCGGGGCCGCCTTAAGGTCATCCGGCAGCCGCCCTGTGTGGTTGTATCCGACCCCGTAAAAGGATACACACATGACGCGACGTTCGGTCCTGTTGTCGGTGCTCGGCATTGCGGCATACTCCCTGGTGTCCGGTCCGGCGTCCGCCGTGCCGGCCATGCCGCGCATCTTCTCGCCGGGCTCGATTTCCCCGACAGCCGGCGTGGATTGCCTTGCCTTCATGCCCGACGGCAGGACCGTTTTTTTCCATCAGGAACCCTGGTCGCTCGGGATGATCATGGTGTCGCACCAGGTGAACGGACATTGGTCGACGCCGGTGATCGCGCCGTTTTCGGGAATCTGGCACGACCACGATCCGGCTGTCGTTCCGGACGGGCCATTCGTCGTCTTCGCATCCAATCGCCCCGACGAGACGGGTGGCGGGGCGTTGCACAGCAGTCACTTGTGGCGCGTCGATCGCGTGGCTGATGGCTGGAGCGCGTCGATCCGGTTGCAGGACACGGTCAACTTCGGCTCGCACATCTTCGCGCCCAGCGTCGCGGCGAACGGCGACCTGTATTTCCAGAACAGCGACAATTCGTCGCGCCAGTTCCATCTCCATCGCTCCGCGTGGCGCGGCGGCCGTTACAGGAACCTGAGCAGTCGAACCTGATGCCCGACGGCATGCACGAGCTCGATCCTGCCATCGCGTCGGACCAGTCCTTCATCGTGTTCGATTACGGCAGGACTGAGGGTGGCCTGGGTCGCCTGAGCATCGCTTTTCGCGAAGGCGGTCAATGGAGCAAGCCCGTGGATCTCGGTGACGTCGTCAACCAACAACCGGGGTGGAGTTCACATATCGGCCGCGACGGCGACATGGTGATTTTCGCGACTGCAACGGGTTTCTACCGATTGTCGATGAAGCCGTGGCTACGCGCGCATGGCGCCGCGCGATGACTCTGCGTCAAGCGTGGCGTAAACCCTCGTGAGTTGTCGTGGAACAAGCACGAACCCCTTTTACAGTTGCAAGGCGTAACTCACCTTCAGGAAATAGGTGCGCCCCTGCTGCAGCATGGCGACGTCGCCGGTGCCGAGATAGTTGTTGGTGAATCCGACGAAAAGACTGGTCCATGGGTTGAGTTCGTAACCGAACAGAAGCTGGGTGGCCAGCGTGCGCTTGCGGCTTTCCGTCACGGTCGGATACAGCGCCGGGTTGCGACGGACATCCTGCCCCTGCGCAATCGCACGCGCGAACATGCGCGAGTTGAAATACCAGGCCAGACGCAAGTCGTACAGGTCGGCGGTGTATAGGCGGCCGCCGGAGACGTTCAGCCGTTCGAAGTTTCCGACGAAGGCGAGTTTGAGGTGCCTGCCCGGCGTGAGTGTGACGGAAGGCGCGATCGAGAGCAGGGCGCCTTTGCGCGCGCCAACGTAGTCCACACCGTCGCCGCCGGTCGCCGCCAGTTGCAGCCATAGCCACGAGGTAGGTTGCGTTTGCAGTTCGAGTTCCTGTTGGTCGAGTGCAAAGGTCCTGCCGGCGAAAAATTGATCTTCGTGGCGGATGAAAAGGCCGACCTGGGTCTGGCCAAGTGTCTGCACGAAGGCATAGGCCTGGGCCTTGCGATCGAGGACGGGACCGCGGTCGGCTGCTTGCACCCAGTCGTAGCCGCCGCCCACGCCGATCTTCTGCCACCAGGCGCTGGATGAGTACCAGTCGTATTCGAATTCAGGGTGCACTTCGCCGAACCCGACCTGGGGTTGATAGCCGAGATCGGCGCGGAACCCGGGGGCCACGTAGCCCGCGCTGAGCGATGCATTGTAGTTTTTGCGCGTCCGCTGAAACGATGCGACCACGCCGTTGCCCGTGACTGTGCCAGGCGCGATGCCGAATGTGGTCGCGACTTCGTCGGGATAGGTGGTCGTGGAATGGGCGGTCTGGATGGTCAGCGTGTCGCTGGGGTCGATCTGCCAATTTCCCCCCACGGCGACAAGATCGCTGCCATAGCCTCCGCCCCGTCGCACAGTGGCGAGTGCCCCGATTGCCGAGCGGCCGGTCAGGTCGTAGCGGTAGCGAAGCAGGGCATCGTGCGTTGCGAAATCGAATGACTGGAGGCTCGAGGCCTGCTCGCCCGGCATCAGGATATTGGTGATGGAATCGTTGGCGACAAGCGCGCCGAGCGCATGCTTGCCGATTTGGCCGACGATCTTCGATGCCCAGTGCGGGTCGGCAATCTGGCGCGTATCGACGAAGCTGTTATTGGTTCCGGACTGGAACGGTGTTTGTTTGGGGCCTGATAATCCGAAATTGAATCCCGGTGTATTGAAGACCCAGGTGCCGCGATTGAAGAAGGGGCGATTCTCCGGGTAGTAGAGGGCGAAGCGCTGGTTGACGGTGGGCTGCAGCACGTCCGGCGCGACCTGGGAAAAATTGGGGTTCAACGTCGCCGACCACACCAGGTCGGAGCGGATCGCCCAGCGAGCGTCGAGCCCTCCGGAAACGCCTGGATTCCCGCGCTCCAACCCGGAATCAGGTGATGGTCGGGAATCGGTGCGCGCAAGTGTCACCGCCGGAATGAGTTGGAAATGCGAGCCATGCGTGTCGATCGGTGTCTCGGTGCGCACGACTTCGGACTGGCAGAGTCGTTTGCAATTGTCGTCGTAATCGAGCTTGACGTGGGTCATCCAGTAACGCACGTTGCGCGGCCAACTGCGGTAAAGAAAAAGGCGCCAGGTTTGCGGACGGCTGATCTGCGGAAAACTGAGTGAACGAAAGGGGATCTGCATCGTCACCGTGTAGCCATGCTGGGTGAGCTTTGCGCTGCAATACCAGATGGCGTCGAAAGTAAAGCCTTGGTTGACCTGGCGGCGCAGTACGTCGCCTTCGGTCCCGCCCGCGGTACATACGAACTGGTAGCCCCATTGAGGTCCGCCGGAAGGGATGAACACCATCGCCACATAGTCGTCCACCAACGGAGAAAAATTGTCGCGGCGCCGGTACGTGGCCCGGATGTCATCGGGATGCGGATCGCTCGCAACGTAGTGCACCCACACTGCGGTTTTGGTGTAGCCGACAAAAACGTCGGTCGCGACCGGTGCCGGCAGGTTGTGGCCGGGCTTCCATTCGTTGTCGAGCGTGAAGTGTGTCGCGTGGCGCCAGGTGCCGGCATTCGGTTTGCCGCTGCCGCCGAGCCAAGGCGTGAGGTCGGGAATCGTGGTCGGAGCGCTCGCGGGTTGCGTTGGCGGAGCTGCCAACGCAAACGTTGCGGTTGCGATGAACCACAGGGCGATGGCGGCGCGGACTGTCGGTCGACGCATGGGGCTTCTCGTGTCCTTTGGGTCGTTGGCGCGAATGGCGCATGCCGAAACGACGTGGCGCTGTCGGTGCCCGGACAGCCCGGTCATTTCGGATGGCTTCAGGAAAGCACGCGAGGCTGCGGCTCACCACATTGTTGTGACAAGCCCCGTGTTCGGCGGGACGAACGGGCTTTGCGCGGTGACGAGTGCCGCTACACCTCAAGCAACAGGGGTTGCTGGTCGTATGCAGGGTCGGTTTCGACCGTGGGGCACGACATTTGCCGGCTACCCATGCGTGCCGCGATAATCAGCGGGTTCGGGGCTTTACCCAGGATCTTTCATGTTGGACCCTGTATTGCTGCGCGCGCATCTGGCCGAAACCGCGGCGCGCCTGAAAACGCGCGGCTACAAACTTGACATCGCCTCCATCGAGTCGCTGGAGGCCGATCGCAAGCGGCTTGCGACCGAAACCCAGGAATTGCAGGCGCTTCGCAATGCTCGCTCGAAGGCGATCGGGCAGGCCAAGGCCAAAGGCGAGGATGTCGCGCCGATCATGGCCGAGGTCGCGGGCATCGGCGACAAACTGAAGGCGAACGAATCCGCGCTGGCTGAAGTGCAGGGCAAGTTGTCCGCAATCGCGCTGGGCATTCCCAATCTTCCGGATGAATCCACGCCGGTCGGCAAGGGCGAAAGCGAAAACGTCGAAGTGTCGCGCTGGGGCACGCCGCGTGCGTTCGATTTCGCGGTCAAGGATCACGTGGAACTCGGTGCGCGTCACGGCTGGCTGGACGGCGAGGCCGGCGCGAAGCTGTCCGGTGCGCGCTTCACCGTGCTGCGCGGCCAGCTCGCGCACCTGCACCGCGCGCTCGCGCAGTTCATGCTGGACCTGCACACGCGTGAACACGGCTATACCGAATGCAACGTGCCGCTGCTGGTGAATCCGGAAACCATGCAGGGCACCGGGCAGTTGCCAAAGTTCGTTGACGATCTATTTGGTACTTACGAGCGTATCAACCCCGAGTGGGACGAACCTGCGCTGGGAGCGCCCAAGGCTGCGATAGCTGTAATGAACGCAGCCGTCGAGCTTGAAGCACGATTGCGAACGTTTGACGAAAACGAAGAAGATGCCGGTAAAAAGGCTCATCGAGAATTCAAAAACTTCGAAGAGTCACTCGTCGCCTATCAGGATAACCTGAGACAGTACTTCTTGATTCCGACCGCCGAGGTTTCGCTGACCAACCTGGTGCGCGATTCCATCGTCGAAGCCGACGCACTGCCGATGAAGGTCACGGCGCACACCCCGTGCTTTCGCGCCGAGGCGGGCAGTTACGGCAAGGACGTCAAGGGCATGATCCGTCAACACCAATTCGAGAAGGTCGAGCTGGTGCAGATCGTCGAGCCGTCCAAGTCGTTCGAAGCGTTGGAAGAACTGACCGGCCACGCCGAGAAGGTGTTGCAAAAGCTGGAACTGCCGTACCGCAAGGTGGCGTTGTGCACCGGCGACATGGGTTTCACCGCAGTCAAGACCTATGATCTCGAAGTCTGGTTGCCGTCGCAGGGCACCTGGCGCGAGATTTCCTCGTGTTCGAACTGCACCGACTTCCAGGCGCGCCGGATGCAGGCGCGCTGGCGCAACCCCGCCACCGGCAAGCCGGAGCTGGTACACACATTGAACGGCTCGGGTCTGGCTGTGGGTCGTTGCCTGATCGCGGTGATGGAGAATGGCCAGAACGCGGACGGCTCGATTACCGTGCCGGAAGCGCTGCGGCCGTACATGGACGGCGCGGAACAGATTGCGTGACAATGTAGGAGCCGGCCTGCCGGCGACCGATCGCAAGCGCGAACATGTGGGTCGCCAGCAGGCTGGCTCCTACCAAAGCAGCATCGGAGAGGTGGCTGAGTGGTCGAAAGCACCGGACTTGACTGCGGAGGCAGGATGCCGAAGCGAACATCGGCGCGAGCCGATGGCCCGAAGGGCGAGGCGCAGGATGCGCCGAGTCAATCCGGCGTACGGTGTTCGGGTTGTTGGAGAGGTGGCTGAGTGGTCTAAAGCACCGGACTTGAAATCCGGCGTACGGTTCGCCGTACCGTGGGTTCGAATCCCACCCTCTCCGCCAGATACGAAAATGGGCCCAACGGGCCCGTTTTCGTTTCTGGGTGAGCGGTGGTGTGGACGAACCCACTGGTTCGACGAATTCGTCGGGAACGAATTCGGACGCCGAAGGCGGCCCCGAGCGCAGCGAGGGGTGAGGCCCAGGGACGGGCCGAACATATCCCACCCTCTCCGCCAGAAGTACAAAGCGCCCCTTGTGGGCGTTTTGTGTTTCTGGAGAAGCAGGTAGTGGGGACGAAACCAGCGGTCGCTTCAGCCGGCCGTGAGCTTGATCGCCGCGCGCCGGTGTTCGGGCAGCGGGATGAACTCCGGGTCGCCGGCAACCATCGGGTAGCGTTGCGAGAGCCAGGCCTGGCGGGCATCTTCCAGCAGGGCTTCGGAACTCGCGACAAAATTCCACCAGATGTAGCGCGGGGCGTCGAGCGGTGCGCCGCCCAGTAGCACGACGTGGGAATCGACATCGGCGACCAGTGACACGTCCACACCGGGCTCGAAGCTGACGAGTTCGCCCGGGATGAGTGTTTCTTCGCCAGCGTGCATGGCGCCCTCGACCACGTAGGCTGCGCGTTGTGCATGATCGTCGGGAAGCCGCAGTGGTTTGCCTTGCGGCACTTGGGCATCGACGTAGAACAGTTCGCTCGAAATCGATACCGGCGAACGCTTGCCGTACGCGTTACCTGCCACCACGCGGCCATGGACGCCATCGAATTCAAGCGCGGGCAGGGCGCTGGCCTCGGTGTGCTCGAATGCGGGCCCACCGCGTTCCTTGTCGAGCGGCAACGCCACCCACAACTGCAGGCCGTGCATCGGCTGTGGCTTGCCGCGATTTTCGGCGGGGGTCCGCTCGGAATGCACGATGCCGCTGCCGGCGGTCATCCAGTTGACCGCTCCCGGCTCGATCGTCTGGACATTGCCGAGCCCGTCCCTGTGCTCGATGCGGCCTTCCCAGAGATAGGTCACGGTCGCCAGCCCGATGTGCGGATGCGGCCGCACGTCGAACGCCTGCCCGGCCGGCACGACCACCGGGCCGAGGTGATCCATGAACACGAATGGACCGACGGCGTGCTGGTGCGCGGCGGGCAACACACGGCTGACAGTGAATCCGTCACCGAGGTCGCGTGTCTTGCCGCGCGCCCGTTCGCGGATGACAGTGTTCATGCGGACTCCTTGATGCAAACGTGGAACATACCCGGAGATCGCGTGCTCGTCGATATGGTCCGCGAACGGGGCCGTCACGCCGCCTCGCGCGACGGGCCGCTGATTTGCGAGTGGGCGCCGGCCATGGCGGACTCGCGCTGCTCGACGCCCAGGTTGAGGCCCTCCGCACGCACGAATTCCACGTCGTGGATGCCGATGACTCCGAATACTTGCTTGAGGTAGGCTTCCTGGAAATCGGCCGCCGCGGCTGGACCACTGCTGTAGATGCCGCCGCGGGCGGACGCCACGACGATGCGCTTGCCGCTGGCCAGTCCTTCGGGGCCCTGCTCGGTGTAGCGGAAGGTCTTGCCCTTGGTCAGGATGCGATCGATCCAGGCCTTGAGCTGGGACGGGATGGTGAAGTTGTACATCGGCGCGCCGATCACCACGATGTCGGTGGCGAGGAACTCGTCGAGGATTTCGGCGTTGCGCGCCACGCACGGATGGCCCTCCGCCAACACCGGGGTGAAATGGGGC
>DASTIS010000096.1:0-6321 GCA_035717365.1 Rhodanobacteraceae bacterium | reverse complement strand
GCGTGTTGCACCGTGGCAGTCGCGCAAATTCGCCGCAGCCTTGCAGGCGGCGACGTCGTCGCGGAACCCGATCCTGTTGCTGACCCGGATGAACGAAGGCCATGGCGTCACCGCATCCTTCAGCCAGCGGGTCGGCAACGCGGCCGCGGCGCTGGCCTTTTTCGCGCAGGAATTGGGCCTGCCGTCGAAGCCGTCGAAGCCACCGGAATCCGCCAAGTGACGCTGGAATGCGTCGAGGTCGAAACCGCGCCGAGCCCACGCCATGCGGTGATCTGGTTGCACGGCCTCGGCGCCGACGGTCACGATTTCGAGCCGGTCGTGCCGCAACTGGTGCAACCCGGCTGGCCGGCGCTGCGCTTCGTGTTTCCGCACGCGGCGGTGCGTCCGATCAGCTTGAATGGCGGTCTGCCGATGCGCGGCTGGTACGACATCGCGGGGTTCGATCTTGCGCAGAAGCAGGACGAGCGTGGCATCCGCGCGTCGATCGGCGAGGTGGAAACGCTGATTGCGCGCGAAGTTTCGCGCGGCGTCGACATGTCACACATCGTGCTGGCCGGTTTTTCGCAGGGCGGCGCGATCGCGCTGGCCGCGGGGCTGAGGCACGCGCAGAAATTGGCCGCCATCGTTGCCCTGTCGACCTACTTGCCGATCGACAGCCAGACGGCGAACGAGCGCAGCGACGCCAATGCCGCGACCTCCATTTTCATCGCGCACGGTACGTTCGACCCGGTGGTAGCGCAGGTGCTCGGCGAACGCTCGCGCGACCGCCTGCGCGACTGGGGCTACACCGTCGACTGGCACAGCTATCCGATGGCGCACCAGGTGTGCCCGCAGGAAATCGCCGACCTCGCCGATTTCCTCGGGCCGCGCATCGCAAGCCGGTAACTTCCCCGACTTCGTTCTGACCTGTCCCCCGCTGCATGTGACGTTGCACGCGTGCACGTGCGCGCATACATGGCCGCTAATGAAGCTCCGATTTCGCCCGTCATCCCGGAATCGCGCAGCGATATCCGGGACCCAGTGACTTTGCGTGCCAGCGCCCCGCGACAACGGCACTACGCCACGCGTCGTTTCTGCAGCACGCCCTCAAAGTGCTGCCGTCCATGCCAAGGGTTCCGTGGCCATCGGCTTCGCCGGAGTTCACTCCGGCAATCCTGCCTCCATGATCCGGCCCGCCAGAATGACAAAAGAGCGGATTGCCCCGACTGTCCCTGCTGGCCAACACCCGCGACGGCATGGCATCACTCAAGGCACCCACAATCGTCACTGTTTGTCCCGGTCGCCAACGCAGACACAAACGTTCACCTGCCAGCGTATGCCAATCACGACGGCTTGGGTTGCACCGGCGGATACCAGGTGGGAAGATCGTGCGTAGCGATGCTCGGCTCGGGGAAAGACAGCTGGATTATGCGGCGGATTTGGACGGCACGACCGGTGCAAACCGTGAACCGACATACGGACGTTCTGTCGATGTGCAGCACCGCTCTCGGGTTATGCGGTGGGTATAGGCGCTATTTTGAAATCGACTTGTAGCGTGGCAGTACTGGGGAGTTTTAGATGACTACGAACGAGGAGTCTAGTTTTTCAATGGTCGTGGAGGGCCAGCACATGGCACATCACCTTGTGCTTAAGGCGCTTGTCGCTACGCACCCGAATCCGGATCTGCTCCGCAAGGCCATCGATCTCTTCGATGCCGAAGCCGACGAGTTCTTCGCCAACGATGCGACGGATGCGCTCCAATTGCAGTTCTACAAAACTACTCTTGCATCCTTAACAGCCCAAATCGATGGCTAGGCCAATGCGCGCGTCCGGCGTAGCAGTTCGTCCAACCGGACGCTCACTCGCTACGCGGGATCGCGCCGGTTCCCTCAAGCGTTGGGCCGCTCTGCATCTACCAATTACGAGAAACGAATGAGCTTTAACACAGACGAATTGCTTAAGATCGAAGGAGCCACGTCTGGGTGGTTAAAAAAACGCACACGTCTTGCCATAAGCGAAGCCCTGTCTGCATTGGCTTCAAGAATTGAACGACTCAATTCCATGAATTCTTCCGAAAGGCAAGATGCACTGAAAGTCATGGTGAACGAGGCTACACGAAAGCGGCAAGAGGCCGTAGTTGCGGGTGCCAACAGTCATGGGGATGTTCGTTGGGCACCGGCAGCCGCATGTGAGAGTTGGTTACAAGATATCGCGCTCGGTGACGCGAGAAGTAATGCGGAAGTGGGTCGGATCGTTAAAAGGCTGATAGAGCGAGTGAAATGAGGCCCAACAAATCTGGATCCGGCAATAGGTATCAATGGCAGCATCGCAAAGAGGGGGAATCAAATGGCTAGCAAGCAACAGACTGAGCCTCTGACGAAGGCGATTGCGGAATGTCTCGCGTACGACAAAGATGACTTGACAAGTCGGCCCGACTGGGGCTCCATTCGGTTTGACGGTGCGCAACACGATCTGAACCGAATTTTCAGTATCGCTAAGCATCTGAGTCTCCTGCCGATCGACCAGCTTACGGACGCTGCGGCTACTGATGTCAAGACAAAATTGGATCAAGTTAACGGACAGCTCAAAGCCATTGACTCTTTCAAGATTGAGCAACAGAACCCTGGTCCTGCGCGAGACAACATCGTCAACCAAGTACATGCTGTAGCGGATCAATTCTATGCAAGCGCAAGCCAGTGGATCCCGTTTCTTGCGTACCAAAAGGGTGATGTTGCCAAGAATATCGAGCAGCTGACGGCGGCTGTCAACGAAGGCAAACTCATTGCAAATTCGGCGCGGAAGGACATCGAGGCAAAGAGCCGTGAAATCGAAAAAATCATTACGCAAGCTCGCGAAGCGTCAGCGTCTGCTGGTGCCGCAGTATTTACCTCCGCGTTCCTGAATGAGGCGAAGGAACAGAATGCCTCGGCAGGGCGATGGCTAGTTGCCGCCGCATTCTTTGCAGTTATTACCTTAATTGCAGCGGTATTGATGTGGCGATTCCCCGAGTCCAGCCTCACATCCGGGGAGCTTACGCAAAAGCTCGGGACGAAGATTGCCATACTTGTGGTACTGTTCACGATAACAGTTTGGTGCGGCCGTATTTATAGGGCATTGCGACACCAAGCATCCGTAAACAAGCATCGGGGTCTGAGCCTCCAGACCTTTCAAGCATTCTCTGCTGCTGCGGGCGACGTCGGCACGAAGGATGCGGTCCTCATGGAAACTACGCGAGCAATATTTACAGTTGGGGCCACCGGCTTCTTGGATGGCAAGGGGGGCCGAGATGATCACGGCACTAGGATGATAGAGATCGTGCAAAATCCAAGCCCAGTTTCGGTCGCGCGCGCAGTTGCCGATGAAATAGACTCCTAAATCTTGGCGTTCCATGCGCTTGAGGAATGCTCCATGGATGAGAAGGCAAAGCGACGATATTCATACTTGGTAGCATCCCTGCTACTCGCAACCACGGCCATGCAAGTCCTGCGTGGTTCGGCACCGGTCAGATGATCGAAGCTTTGATTCTCCTCGCATGCCTCGGCGCGGGTACGTTGGGCGGAATATTCTTTGCGTTCTCTTCGTTCGTGATGAAAGCGCTGGGCGACCTGCCGACGGCCCAAGGCGTGGCTGCCATGCAGCGGATCAATGTCGTCGTTCTGAACCCCGTTTTTCTGGCGTTGTTCGTGGGCACGGCCGTGCTTGGCGTGGCATGCGTGGCCCTCGCGTTCTTTCCATGGTCGGCAACGCGTTCGACGCTGCTGATTGCCGCGGGTGCGTTGTATGTCGTGGGTTCATTTCTTGTCACCGGGCGGTTCAACGTACCGCTGAACAACCGGCTGGGGCGCCTGGACGCGGAATCGCCGGAGGCTGCCGCGTACTGGCCCCAGTACATCCGTCAGTGGCTGGAGTGGAATCACGTCCGGTCTTTTGCGTCCGTCGCGTCCTGCGCCTGCAGTGCTCTGGCGTTGGCGCAGTGAGCGATACCAGGACGGAAGGGGCTGATCTTGGCTGCAGCCGACGGTAACGCCGCGACTGAGCCTTTTCGTTGGCGTCAATCGCCACCTCTCCGCAATTCGTCGCCAGATCACCTCCCGACCTGATCCAATCGGCCGTGGCAGGAACCTTGGCGACCCATGGCTCCCGCACCGCCGACCGCCGCTGACGCGCGCGTCCCGGGCCGTCATACTTCGCGCATGGCGGAGACCCAGGACGCCCGTACGCATGATGCCGCCGCGCTGCCGAATTTCTGCAGCGCGGGGTCGGTGTTCACGCTGGTGGTGGTCGCCGAGTTGGTGGTGATCATCAATGCGTTGGCGCCCAATGCACGCATGGGTTGGCGCGATTTCAGCACGGCGACGCTGTTCGCGGTGTGGCTGGCGCTGCTGGCGTCGCTGCTGCTTTGCCGGCTGGCGCCGGTGCTGGTCAGGTGGCGGCGCCCGCTCGCCTACCCGTTGGCGTGGTGCGCGCTGGTCGCGCTGGTCGCGGTGGCGAGCGCGGTGGTCGTGTGGCTGGATCGCGCGCTTGCCACCGAATTGACGCCTGCGTCGGGCCTGCGCTTCGTGATCGGCAACACCGTGCTGGCCGCGTTGCTGGGCGCGGCGCTGCTCCGCTATTTCTACGTGCTGGCGGAATGGCGCGCGCGCCTCGCGGCGGTCGCGCGGGCGCAGTTCGATGCCTTGCAGGCGCGTATCCGGCCGCATTTCCTCTACAACAGCATGAACACGGTCGCGGCGCTGGTGCGCGTCGATCCGCCCGCGGCCGAGCGTACCGTCGAGGATCTTTCGGAACTGTTCCGCGCCGCGCTCGGTGCGGAAGACAAGCCGATCACCCTGGGCGCCGAGCTTGGTTTGATCGATCGATATCTCGCGATCGAGCAACTGCGCCTGGGCGATCGGCTGCAAGTGCAACGCGAGCTGGGCGACTTGCCGCTGGACATGGAAATGCCCGCGCTGCTGCTGCAGCCGCTGGTCGAGAACGCCGTCCATCACGGCATCCAGCCGCGCCGCGAGGGCGGCACCTTGCGGGTCCTCGGACGCCGGACCGATGTCGGCGTGGAAATCGAGATCGACAATCCGCAGCCGGATGCGGCATCGTCTCGCCGCAACGGGCACGGCATGGACAGTGTGCGGCGCCGCATCGCTTACCATTTCGGCGAACGCGGCCGTCTGGACGTCCGCGTCGAGGACGGGGTCTATCGCGTGATCGTGGGGTTGCCACATGCGAATCCTCATCGCTGACGACGAACCGCTCGCGCGGGCACGCCTCGCCGCATTGCTGCGCGAGTGCGAGGATGCCGAGCTTGTCGCCAGCGTCGGCGACGGCGAAGCGGCACTGACCGCCTGTGTCGAGACCCGGCCTGACCTGTTGCTGCTTGACATTGCCATGCCCGGGCTCGACGGCATCGACGTCGCCCGCCGGTTGGTGCGAGTGCCGCACCGGCCGCAACTGGTTTTCTGCACCGCCTACGAGGAACACGCGTTGGCCGCCTACGAATTGCGTGCGGCGGATTACCTCTTGAAGCCGGTACGCCTGGAGCGCCTGCGCGAAGCGTTGGCGCGTGCACGTGCGCTGCGGCAACGCGCGCCGGCGCCGGACGCGACGCTGCTGGTGCAGGTCCATGGCGCCCCGCTGCGCATCCCGTTGGCCGAGGTGTGGTACCTGAGCGCCGATGACAAGTACGTCAGCGTGCATCACGAAGCCGGCGAGGCCTTGACCGAGCAATCGCTGAAAGCGATCGAGCAAGCCTTCCCGGATCGCTTCGTGCGCGTCCACCGCGGTTGCCTGATTCCCGTCGAGCGTTTGCTGGGTCTGCAGCGTGAAGCCGACGGCACAATGCGCGCGTTGATCGCCGGTTGCGAGGCCACGATCGAGGTCAGCCGGCGCAACCTTCCCGCCGTGCGCAAGCTGTTGCGCGGCGGTTGAGGCAGGCAAGGTTGCGACCAACGGCGCTTCGGTAGGAGCCTGCGTGCAGGCGATCGATGCTGCGGTCGCGCACAGGTGCGCTCCAACGAAAAGCTACGGCAATGACGCTTTTCGTAGGAGCCTGCCTGCAGGCGACTGATACCCCGATCGCGCGCAGGCGCGCTCCTACGACGGGCTGTGCCAATGGTGCTTTTCGTAGGAGCCTGCCTGCAGGCGATCGATGCCGCGGTCGCGCGTAGGCGCGCCCACGATGAACTGTGTCCGACCCGCGGGACAGCCGGTCAGGCGACCCAGCCGGCCAGCACGATCAGCGCCACGACGGCCAACCAGACGAACAAGACCCGCAGCATCAGTCGCCGCGCATCGGCGAGTTCGACGATCGGATCGCGAATGTCGGTGGTCGCACCATCACCGGCGGCG
>DASTIS010000095.1:0-5256 GCA_035717365.1 Rhodanobacteraceae bacterium | reverse complement strand
CACCGCAAACCGCGCCTTGCCGCCGGGCAGATCGGCTTCGAACTCGTCGCCGACGTGCTTCCGCAGCGCGGCGCGTGCCAGGGGCGAGTCCACGCTGATCCAGCCGCGCTTCGCGTCGGTTTCGTCGGGGCCCACGATGCGATAGCGGTGTGGCTTCCCGGTATCGGCGTTTTCGATGTCGAACGTCGCACCGAAAAAGATCGCGCTGCGATCGGTTGCCTGCGCGTCGACCACCTTCAACGAAGGGATGCGCTTGGACAGGTATCCCACGCGTCGGTCGATCTCGCCGAGCTGCTTCTTGCGGTAGGTGTATTCGGCGTTCTCCGAGCGGTCGCCTTCGGCGGCGGCGGCGGCGAGTGCCTTCACCACTTCCGGGCGCAGTTCCCGCCACAGGTGGTCGACCTCGGCCTTGAGCGCGTCGAAACCCGCGCGCGTGATGATCGCGGTGGATCGCGGCGGGGGTGGGCGCCAACGGCTCATGGAGCGCCGGCGCGCGATGCCGCCAGCCGTTTCAGGGCAGGTGCCACCCGGTGGCGCGGCCAGCGTCGCACGAAACCGGTGGCCAGGAACCAGGCCAGTTCCTGCATGCCGATGCGTGCGGCGGCTTTCGCGAGCTTCGCGGTGTTGGCAGGATCGTCGGGCAGAAAGCGCGGATCGATCTCCCGACACTCCTGCACCACGCCCAATGCCCGCCGCTCGTCGCCGGTGGCGCACAATTGCGCGATCCACGTCTGGCCATGGCTGATCAGCAGGTCGTTGCGGTCGAGCCGGCGCAGCGAGGATCGGAAGCGGTTGTGCACGGCCGCAGGGGCAAGGTTTTCGCGGATGCGGTCGCGTAGGCGTATCGCGGCTTCTTCGGGGTCGTCCAGGGCCAGCGCTTCGCATTCGGCCAACAGCCGCGCATCGGCGCCGTGCCCGGTTGCCTCGGCCAGGTCGGATGCTTCCGGACGCATGCCGAGGCGCTCGCGGCAATGCCACACCAGCGTGCCCATCCAGTGGAAATCCAGCACGATGAGGTAGGTGCACACGAACCCGAAGATTGGCAGCGACAGCAAGAGTGGCAACTGGCCGATGCCTTCGCGGGAAACCCAGATCAAGCCGGCGAGCGCGGCATTGGCGATGACCGGGATGCCATACACCACACCGAAGCGCGTGACGATTTTCAACCATGTGGCGGGATTGAGCGCCACCATCAGGTCGCCATCGAATGCCAACGACATGCCCATGGCGGGCAACAGCAGCGCGGCAATCACGAGGGCCAGCCACAGGTACGCGGGTGCGCCAGCCGCGATCGCCAGGCACGCGAGGATGACGAAGACGTGCAAGGCGAGGATGCCGCGCGGGTTGCCCGCGCGTCCTTCGAGTTTCACTTCCGGCGGATCGTCGTAACCGTCCGCCGTCAGCACCATGCAGTCGATCGCATAGCGCCAGGTCGCGATCCAGACGACCAACGCGGCGAGCAAGCCGATGATGCTGGGCAACAACACCGCGTAGTGGCAAAGACCCAGCGCCACGCACGCGGCCAGCGCGCCTCCGCGCAGCGGATAGCGCAGCCCTTCGAGCAGCCGCCCGGCGAGCGGCATCTCCTCGATGGCGGTGCGGATCGGTGGCATGGCCCCGTCAGCGGCGGCCGCCGAATATGCCGCCCAGCACGCCGCGCAGGATTTGCCGTCCAAGTTGGCTGCCCATGGTGCGCACGGTTTGCTTGGCCATGGTTTCGATCATGCCCTGGCGACGCTTGGTGCCGAAGATCGCGTCGTGCATCGCACTGCCCCAGGACGAGCCTTGCGGCGCCTTCTCGGCTTCCCGTTTCGCGACCTGCTCGGGGTTGTCGACGGCCTTCTCGTCGGCGCGTTTGGCCAGCATCTCCGCGGCCGATTCGCGGTTGACCGCGTTGTCGTATTTCGGTCCTACCGGCGAGCGCGCGCGGATGGTGGCGCGCTCCTCGTCGCTGATCGGCCCGAGCCGGCAGGTCGGCGTGGTCACGAGCACCCGCTCGACCGGCGTCGGCGCACCCTTGTCGCGCAGCGTGGAGGCCAGGGCTTCGCCCGTTCCGAGAGTGCCGATGACTTTCGCGACATCGAGCTTCGGGTTCGGCGCGAAAGTTTCCGCGGCGGCCTTCACCGCCTTCTGGTCGCGCGGCGTGAACGCGCGCAGCGCGTGCTGGATGCGATTGCCCATCTGCCCGAGGATCACGTCGGGGACGTCGTCGGGGTTCTGCGAGCAGAAATACACGCCCACGCCCTTGGAGCGGATCAGCCGCACCACCTGCTCAACCTTCTGTTGCAGTGCGGGCGGGCAGTCGTCGAACAGCAGGTGGGCCTCGTCGAAAAAAAACACCAATTTGGGATGATCCGGATCGCCGATCTCGGGCAGTTCCTCGAACAGTTCCGACAGCATCCACAACAGGAACGTCGAATACAGCTTCGGCTTCAGGATCAACTGATCGGCGGCGAGGATGTTGACGACGCCGCGCCCGGACATGTCCTGCCTCATGATGTCCTTCAGATCCAGTGCCGGTTCGCCGAAGAACCCCTCGGCGCCCTGCTGCTCCAGTTGCAGCAGCGCGCGTTGCACCGCACCGAGACTGGATTTGCTCACCAGCCCGTAGTGCTGCGAAACCTCCTTCGCGTTGTCACCGACGTGGTTGAGCAACGCGCGCAGGTCGGCCAGGTCCAGCAGCAGCCAGCCGTTGTCGTCGGCCAGCTTGAACACGATGTCCAGCACGCCCTGCTGGGTGTCGTTCAGTTCCAGCACGCGCGCGAGCAGCAACGGCCCCATTTCGGAGACCGTCGCACGCACCGGCGAGCCGAGCTTGCCGTAGAGGTCCCAGAACACCACGGGGTTCGCGCCCGGCTGCCAGGACTTGTCGAGACCGAGTTTCGCCAGCCGCGCCATCAGCTTGTCGCTGGGCGGCGACGCGGCCGGTTGTGACATGCCCGCGATATCGCCCTTGACGTCGGCCAGGAACACCGGCGTGCCGAGACGCGAAAAGCCCTCGGCCAGCACCATCAGCGACACGGTTTTGCCGGTGCCGGTGGCGCCGGCGATCATGCCGTGGCGGTTGCCGAAACGCGGATCGAGTTCGACCGCGGTGGTGTCGTTCCTGCCAATCAGGATGTTGTTCATGCGCGGCCAATGCTGTCGTGGGTTGCCAAGATTGTACGTTGGGTGTCCGCGGTGTGCGCGGTTCCCTTGAGTCGCATGCGCTGAACCGCTAGGGTCCCGCTTCGAATGCGCGTTTCGGACGGGGATTGGCATGTTGCGGCGATTGGCGTGGTTGGGGTGTGTGGGTGTACTGGGTTTGCTGGGAGGGTGCGCGCAGGCGCCGACCCACGGGAGCAGCGGTTCGCAGGCCGATCTGAACGGCTTGTACGCGCAACTCGACCAGGCCGGTGCGCAATACGACCAGGCGCTGGAGCAGGCCCGGCGCGGTGACGACGCGCAATCCCGGAAATCACTGGAAGCCGCACTGGATGCGATGCGCAACGCCTCCGACCAGTGCGTCAACACGCCCGGCTGCGATTCCCAGCGATTCCTGTCCGCGTACGATCGCGCCCTGCGCCTGAAGGACGGGAGTTTCCTCGGCACCGAGAACGACGACTACGTGCTCGGGGATCAGGATCAGGATACGTCGGGCGCGGACTCCGGGGTCCTGGCCACGTTGCCGCAGGCGCAACGCACGGTGCAATTGCTCCACGGCCACACCCTGTCGGACCTGGTCGCGACCAACGGTTCGGTACAGGCGGCGCTGCAGGTGTGGCTGACCCGGATGCGTCCCAACCTGATCCGCGCCTACGTGGATTACCGGTACCTGCGTTACCAGATGTGGCCCGCGTTCCACAAGGCGGGGCTGCCCGAAGCGATCCTGTTCGGGCTGATGGCCAAGGAGTCCGGCGGCAACGTGCACGCCGTGTCGCGCTCGGGCGCGGCGGGGCCGTTGCAGTTCATGCCGGCGACCGGGTCGCGCTTCGGCCTGAATACCGTCGATGGGTTCGACCAGCGATTCGACCCGACGATGGCGTCACACGCCACCGCGGACTACTTCAACGAACAACTGGGGAAACTCAACAACAACCTCGCGCTGGTGCTGGCCGCCTACAACGGTGGCGAGGGCAGGGTGGGGCGGCTGGTGGCGGGGATGCAGGACGCGAATTTCTGGAGTCCCGACGTCTACTTCTCGCTGTCGGCGGAAACGCGCGACTACGTGCCGATGGTGCTGGCGGCGGCGTGGTTGTTCCTGCATCCGGATCGCTACAACCTGCACTTCCCCAAGGTGGACGGCGCGCCCGGCCACGTCGAACTCGCGCGTGCGTCGTCGCTGAACGAGTTGTCCGTGTGCCTGGGCAACGACGGAGACGGGCGCTACGGCTGGTACCGGACCTTGCGCAACCTCAATCCCCAGATGAGCACCTCGAAAGTGCAACCGCAAGGCACGCGGGTCAATCTGCCGAAGTTCCTCGAGGGCGCCTACAAACGCTCGTGCGTCAGCGGAAAGTGGGTTGCACTTGCGGACCAGTTGCAGAACGCTCAAATGCCGAAACGGTTGGTGGCCGCCGATCCGCCCGCACCGCGCCACTACACGGTGCGCCGCGGGGATACCCTGTCCGCCATCTCGAGACGCTTCCATTGCGACGGCGTCCATGAGCTCGCCAGGAGCAACCATTTGCGCTCGGCCTCCCGTCTGAAAATCGGCGAGCGTTTGCGGCTGGAGGGGTGCAGGCGGCGCTGAGGCTCCGTACCGTTCGCATCTCCATCAACGCAAAACGCCCACAAGGGGCGCTTTGCATTTCTGGCGGAGAGGGTGGGATTGTTCGGCCCATCCCTGGGCCTCACCCCTCGCTGCGCTCGGGGCCAGCCTTCGGCTGTCCAAAATCGCTCCCGGCGATTTTGTCGAACCGGGTGGGTTCGTCCACACCACCCGCTTCTCCAGAAACGCAAAACGCCCACGAGGGGCGCTTTGCAGTTCTGGCGGAGAGGGTGGGATTCGAACCCACGTTACGGGAGACCCGTAAACCGGATTTCGAATCCGGCGCATTCGACCACTCTGCCACCTCTCCAAAAATGTTGCGCCCGGCTGGATGGCAGTTCATTCCGGCGCACATGTTCGTCTCGTCCCTGAGACTCACCCCTCACTTCGCTCGGGGCCAGCCTTCGGCTGTCCGAATTTGTTCCCGGCAAATTCGTCGACCACTCTGCCACCTCTCCGGAATCCGATGTGTGGCAATCCGCTCCAGCGGGCCGCCCATGATACGT
>DASTIS010000094.1:0-8765 GCA_035717365.1 Rhodanobacteraceae bacterium | reverse complement strand
CTTTTTCGAGGATCATCGCGAATTATTTCATCGCGCGTCGACAGCCTTCAGAACGGCCATCCATGGCCTGATTTTTCACAAAAGCCGCTTCGAATGCGACATCCAGGCTGACTGAGCCCGTGCACCGATGAATCATCTTGCTCACGCCCTGCTGGCCGATGCCGGCGATGCCGAGTTCGCGCTCGGCAGCGTGCTGGGCGATTTCACCCACGGGTATCCGGACCCGGAGTGGCCCACCGCCCGCCAGGCGGGGCTGCGGTTCCATCGCGCGATCGACCGCTTCACCGACGCGCACCCCGAGGTCGTCGCCGCGCGCAGGCTTTTCCGCCCGCCGCTGCGGCGTTACGCCGGGATCGTGCTGGACGTGTGGTTCGACCACCTGCTGGTGCTCGAGTGGGATCGTTATGCCGCAGACAAACCCCTGCCGCGGTTCTCGAGCCGCTGGCTCGCGCTGCTCGACCGGCGCGCCGCGGAGTTGCCGGCATCGCTGCGCGCATTCATCGCGTGGATGCATGCCCACCAGCTTCCTGTCGCCTACGGCGACGAAGCCACCCTGGACACGGTCTTCCACGCGCTGGAGCGGCGCCTCTCGCGGCCCTCGCCGATCGGCGAATCGTTGCCCGCGTTGCGCCTGCATGCGGACGCACTGCAACAGCACTTCGATGCGTTCTTTCCACAACTGGCGGACTACGCCGTCGACCAGCGGACCCGACTAATGGAGTGACGGCTCGCGGGTTCCGGCTGCGCCCATCTGCCCCGCGCGGCTCGCCCGCACCGCGCGCCAGCCGAGCCAGCCGGCGAGACCCGCCACGGCCGCAGACAACCCGCCGATCACCCCGAGCGTCGCACCCATCGCGCGCAGGCCTTCCAATCCGCTGGCGACCGTGACGTCGCCGAACCGCCACACCGCGGTCTCCACGAAATTCTTGCCCTTGTAGCGGATCTCCCGCGCGGCGCGGGTGTACAGCGCGTCGGACGCGGGCTTGGTGACACCGTAGGCGAAGCTGCGGGTCACGACCAGCATCAGCGGGATCAATGCGATCGTGGACCCGGCAACCCCGAACTGCGCGGCGCCGAAGACCGCAACGGCCAGCAGCACCGCGACGTTCACCGCCGCCGGCAACACCAGGCCGGAGACGATGCCGAAGCGCGGCAGCATCCAGCGCGTCAACCCGAGCTGCAGGATCATCTGCGCAACGTTGACGGTCAAATCGATGTGACCGTAGAACGCGGTGCGCGCGGCGGCGGCGGCGAAATGCGCCTTGGCGTAATCGGCAACCAGCGCGTACGCGAGCGTACCGACGCCATCCGAACACAACATCAGCAGTGCCATCAGGCGCAGGAACGGATTGGCAAACGCCGCGCGCAGCCCGGCCAGCAACGACCCGCCGATCGGCGCCGGGCCCGCGCGTCCACGACTGTCCGCCGCGGAAAGATGCAGCATCATGCCGAGCGCCCCCGCCAGCAACGCCGCCGACACCGCAAGCAGCGGCGCCACCCCGATCCGCACCGCGAGCAGCGAGGTCAAGGCCGGCCCCACCAGCGCGCCGAAGGCGCCGCCCAGCGCGATCAATGGAAACGCGCGCTTGGCGCGTTCGCCGTCGAACAGGTCCGCCATCAGGCTCCAGAACAGCGACACCACGAACAGGTTGAACACGCTGACCCAGATGAAGAAACCGATGCCGAGGTTGCGCGCACCGATTCGTGCCTGCGCCGCGAACAGCGGCACGAACGCGACCAGGCAAACGATGAAGAAGCCGTAGCTCCAACCCAGCAATGCGCGCCGCGGCAGGCGCGCGGTCAGCCAACCGAACACCGGCGTGATCGCGAGCGTCGCGAGCAACGTGCCGGCGTAGAACCACGGCAGCGCCACCGCCCCGGTGGCGCCCGCGAGCTGGTCGCGTACCGGCCGGATCACGTAATAGGCGGCCAGCACGCAGAAAAATGCCAGCGCCGCCAGGCCCACCACGCGTCGTTCGCCGGACTGCACGTCGTTCGCCAACCGATGAATGCCTGTTCGAAGCGGCTGTTGTGAAAAGTCAGGAACGGAGCTCTTGGCCACGGATGGCAGCTGTCAAGCCCGTCCTGGTGTTCATGGTCGCGATGCATCCAGCAATGCGGCGATCATGCGCGATCGCTCAACAGCGGCGGCAACGGGCAACCGAGTTCCGCGCAGACCACCCGCAGCAGTTCCGATTCGGCGACCGCCACCTTTCCGTCCGCGGCGATCGCGCGGGTCAACGCGCGCACGACGAGTTGCTTGCCTTCGGGTGTCAGCCGCGCCAGGGCATCCAGCGCGTGATCCAGTCCAGCCTGCCAATCGTCGGGCAGCGCGTACATGATCGACGCGCCCGGCAGCGCTTCCTGCATCGCGGCCTGGAACGCGCGTCGCGCAGAATCGTCATCGTCGTTGCCGAAGTGCGCGAGCAACGCGGCCAGGTCCCGCAATTCATCCTGCGAATCGGCGAGCTTGCGCGTCCCGGCCTTGAAGTTCGCCGACGGATCGAGCGCGGCCACGACCTGCGATTGCACCAGCTTGCCGAGGCAGAATTCGTCGAGATCGACGCGTCCGTCCGCGTGGATCAGGCTGTCCAGCGTCTTGACGAATCGATCGACTTCGGGCCGCGGCCGCCGCTTCAGGGCCGGGAACGCCAATTGCGCCAACGGCAACCGCAACATCGGATGCAGGTCGCCCATCTGCGCCACGAGCCCGCGCGCCGCGTCGGCGCTGGCCGCGTCGAACGACTGCGCCACGGTCTGCAATTGCCGCGCCTGCAGGTCGGGGTGTTTGGAAATCGCGAGCGCGAGCAACACCGCGATGGCGCCGCGCGGATCGCGCGCAGCCGCGGCGAGCGTCCCCGGAATGCCCGCGTGCAGGTTCGTCGCGGCATGGTAATCGTCGGTATCGGGTGAACCCACCTGCGCGACCACGCCCGCCGCCGTGATGGCACTGACGAGGTCCTGCGCGGGAAGCGCCGCGTGCTTCGGACCGGAACCGCCGACCTGGGGCGGGAAGCCGGGCAACGGTGCGCTGCCGTCCCCGGCCGCCGCGGCAAATTCGCGCGCGGACTTCTCCCACGGGTGCGGTTCGGCGCGCAACTCGATGGAGTCCGGATCACCGCCAGAAGCCAGCCATTGCTTGACGTAGGCGTCGAGTTCCTTCGGATCGAACCCGGGTTCCAGGGCGCGGATGCGTTCGACGATCGGCGGATGGGTCGCGAACCAGGAACGCTGCTCGGCGTCGCCGAACAACATGTGGCGCACCTCGTCGCGGCCTGCCGCCTGCAACGCCGAGCCTTCCTCGAACACCGCGATCTTCTTGAGCGCACCGGCGATCCCGGAAGTCTGCCGGGTGAACTGAACCGCCGAGGCGTCGGCCAGCGACTCGCGCGCCCGCGCCACCGCGGCCTGGATCAACCTGCCGAAGAACAGGCCGATGGCCCCCACGACGAGCAGCGCGAGGCCGGCCAGGGCGACGTTGCCACCACCGCGACGCCGGCTGCTGCCACCGCCACTGCCGCCGAAGTACCCGCCCCACAACAGGAAACGACCAATCACGCCGATCGCCATGATCCCGAACAGCAGGCCGATCAGGCGAATGTTGAGCCGCATGTCGCCGTTCAGCACGTGGCTGAACTCGTGCGCGATCACACCCTGCAACTCGTCGCGGTTCAACTTGTCGAGGCAGCCCTGGGTGACGCACACCGCGGCGTCGTTCGGCGTGTAGCCGGCCGCAAACGCGTTGATGCCGGGTTCGTTCTGCATCACGTAGATGTCGGGGACCGGCACACCCGAGGCGATCGCGACTTCCTCGATCACGTTGCGCAGGCGCCGCCACTTCGGATCGGTGGTGTCGGCGGGCACCTCGGTGGCCTTCAAGGCGCGCGCGACCGCGGTCCCGCCGTCGGACAGGCTGGCCACGCGGTACGCCGAGCTCAGGCCGATCACCACCAGCACCGCGGCCGAAATCGCGAGCAGCGGCAAGGGCCGCAACCCGACCCCCAGCACGAACACGCACACCAGGTCGACGGCGACCACGATCGCCAGCACCGCCAGCGAAAACAGCAGCACCAGCGTGCGGCTGGAACGGCGAACCTTGGCTTGCTGCGCGAAGAAATCCATACGGGTTATCGATCGTCGTTTTGGTGCGCAAGTCTGGTGTGGGTTTCAGGCCGCATCGTCACCCTGTCGAACGAGTACGGCAACGCTTTGAATACGCGTTGCGAACGACGATGCGCCACCCCAAGCGGTTGTCGTGGCGGCCGTTGTGGAAAGTCGGGAACGGAGCTCTTGGCCATGGATGGCGGCTGTCAAGCCCGTTCTGGTGCTCGTGGAGCATCAACGTATTCGTTTGCCCACGTATCCAGCGACGCAGCGATCAGGGATGATCGCTAGGTAAACGACACCTTCGGCGCTTCGCGGGTGGCCGGATCTTCGATCGCAAGCGGTTCCGCGGGCGCGAACCCGAACGGTCCGGCGACCATCGACGAAGGAAACACCTGGACCTTGTTGTTGAAGTTCATCACCGAGTCGTTGTAGGCCTGCCGCGCGAACGCAACGCGATTCTCGGTGGAGGTGAGTTCCTCCGACAACTGCATCATGTTCTGGTTGGCCTTCAGATCCGGATACGCTTCGCTGACCGCGAACAGCCGACCCAGCGCCTGGGTGAGCTGGTTCTCGCTGCCGGACAATTGCTGCATCGCGCTCGGATCGCCGGGCTTGGCCTTGGCGGCCGCGAGCCCGTTCACCGCTGCGGTGCGCGCCTGCGTGACCGCTTCGAGCGTTTCGCGCTCGTGCTTGATGTAGCCTTTCGCGGTCTCGACCAGATTGGGAATCAGGTCGTGGCGGCGTGTAAGCTGGACGTCGATTTGTGCAAACGCGTTCTTGTAGGCGTTGCGCGAAGTGACCAACCCGTTGTAGATCGCTATCAGGTAAATCACAATGATGGCGATGATGATCAGGATGATGATCAGACCTGTCATTGCATTCTCCTTTTATGCTTCGACCAGAGCGGCTGTTGTGGAGAGTCGGACCATGGGTCTCTTGGTCATGGACGGCGGCCTCGAAGGTCGCGACGACCTCCCCGAAGAGTGGAACGTGCCGGCGACCGTTCGGCTGAACCCTGCGGCGATCACGGATGACCGCCCGATGATTTGAGCATAGCATGCACTTGACCGCTTTCTGTGCAGGTATGACCTGCTTTCTCGTTTCGGGTCTTGCGCTGGCGGCGCCCGCCGCCCAGACCCACGGCAACCCGGTTCCGCCCCAACCGGAAGTCGTGCACACCGGACAGCACGCCAGCCTGCCCGCGGCGCGTGTCACGGCGGCGCTCAAGGATTACGATCACTGGCTGGACCAGTTGGCTGCGGACAACCAGACCGCGGGTCTGGCCACCGCCGTCGTGATCGACGGCAAGGTGCGCTATGAACGTACCCTGGGTTACGCCGACGCGGGCAATGACATCGAGGTCAAACCCGATACGGTGTTCCGGCTGGCATCCTTGTCCAAGGCGTTCGCGACCGCGCTGACCGGCCTGCTGGTACGCCGCAGCGCACTCACCTGGGACACCCGTCTCGCGACGGTGCTGCCATTCTTCAAGTTGCGCGACGCCAACGCCTCGCAGGAGGCCACCGTGCGCGACATCCTGAGCCAGAGCATCGGGTTGCCGCACAACGCCTACGACAACCTGCTGTCTGACGGCGTCTCCTACCAGGAGCTGGAGCGCAAGCTGGCCACGGTGCCGATGACCTGCGACCCGGGTGATTGCTACGGCTACCAGAACATCGCGTTTTCGTTGATCGGCGACGTGATCCACGCCAAGACGGGCCGGTTCTTCATCCAGTTGGTCGATCGATACCTGTTCCTGCCGCTCGGCATGACCACCGCGAGTTACGGACGCGACGGCCTGGAAGACAGCCGAAGCTGGGCGCGTCCGCATTACAAGCGCGGCGGGCAATGGATCGCCTACGAACCGAACACGAACTTCTACGTCCCGCCCGCGGCCGGCGTCAATGCCAGCATCCGCGACATGGAGCAATGGTTGATCGCGCAAATGGGCGGGCGCCCGATGGTGCTTCCCGATGCCCTGCTGGAAGTGCTGCACGCACCGGTCATCGCCACGCCGAGCGAACGGATGTTTTCCAACTGGCGCCGTGCACGGGTCGAGAAGGCGTCGTATGCGCTGGGCTGGCGGGTGTACGACTACGCGGGACACACCTTGATCTTCCACGCCGGGGCTGTGCAGGGTTACCGCTCGATGATCGGGTTCTTTCCCGAATACCGCGCGGGCGTGGTGGTGCTTTGGAACTGCGAGAGCAGTACGCCCAGCGGCATGATGCCGATGCTGCTCGATGCGCTGCTCGGTCTGCCGCACGAGGACTGGGCCGGGCTGGATCGCGCAAAACGGAACTCGCGCCACCACTCGCGGCGCAGGCGCTGAATGCCGGGCACGCGCATGGGGGTGTGACCTGACGCGCTCCGCACACGAGGGTCGTGATTGACGCGTCGTACCTTCAGGTCCCGCGACTTCGGTGCGAACGAGGCGCGCCGCGCAGAGGATGTCGTCGCGCTGCACAAGAGCCATCCCCCCTCTCGCGCTGCGCGCGCGTTCGCTTACTCGCGCCATCCCTGGCGCTCGCCCTTCGGGCCGGCTAACGCCGTTCACGGCCGATCCAGTCGGCCGTAGTCGCTCCGCCCTTCCTTCGGAAGGGGGAAGACAAGCATGGAATTCCGCCCCTCTCTTCACGCACCGAGCGCGCGCGGCACAGGGAGATGACATCAGGTGCCCATCGCACCGACTTCGTGCGCACGCCGGCGCCGTGGATGGCACGCGCAGCCGCGTGATCACGCATCAAGCACAATGGGGTTTCGAGCAAGCAGCCATCCATGGTGCCGGGTTCGGCCGGCCGTAGCGGTGTGCAAGCAACCATCCATGGTGCCAACTACACCGGTGCGGCTTCCATGCCGCACCACGGAGCTCCTGGCCATGGATGGCAAGCGCAGCCGCAGGCTGCGCAATTTCACCCCCCGAATTTGAAGGCGATGCGGCGACGGATGGTGCTGGCCACCGGCTGGCCGTCCTTGAGGGCGGGCTGGAACTTGGATTGTCTGACCGCCTGGATGGCGGCACTGTCGAACACGCGATGCGGCGACGAGTCGACGACGTGCGCGTTCTCGATCGAACCCTCGGCGGACACGGTGAACTCCACGACGGCATAACCCGACGTCTGGTTGCGTGCGGCCTGGATCGGGTAGTTGGGCGATGCCGTGCTCACCACGACCGCGGCGCGCGTTTCCCCGACCGGCTTGGGCGCCGGCGCTGGGGGGCTAGCGGGTTGCTGCGTCGGCGCGGCCCGGGTGGTGGCGGCCTGTTGTTGCGCCGCCAACCTCGCCGCGGCTTCCTTCTCGGCTGCGGCCTGGGCTGCCGCGGCTTGCTGGGCGGCGGCAAGTTCGGCTGCCTTCTGGGCATCCTGCTGCGCCTGCTGTTGCTGGCGCGCCTGCAACTTCTTCTGCGCATCCAGCTTGGACCGCAGCAGCGTCAAGGTGTAATTGGTGGGATCGGCCCTGGAGAGCAGGGCGATTTCGCGATCGGCTTCATCGAAGTCGTTCTGCGAGATGGCCTTTTCAACATCGGGCACGCCAAAGGGAAACGTCTCGCGCAATGCGTCCTTGGCAATCTGGTTGTCCGGATCCTTGGCGAGCACGGCTTCGTAGTATTCCATGGCGTTGTCGCCGGCGGGCGCCACCAGACGATGCTGGGCATAGGCTCCGCGTGCCGCGGTCAGCAGATCCTGGACACTCATGGAAGCGAGTTTGGCTTGCGCCACGGTCGCGGCCTGCGCCTGTGTGGTACTCGCGGCGGCGGCCGGCACCTGCGCGGGCAACGCAGCGGGGGCCGAAGCAGAAGGCGCAACCGGGGCGGCGGCCGGGGCCGCGGACTGGGGGTTCGCGGCGGGGGTTGCCGCCGACGGCGTCGCGGGCCCCTTGCCGCAACCAGCCAACAGCAATGCCATGCCCGCCAGGATCACCACACCGCGCAATGCCGCGGCCAGCCCCAACGGCCCCCATTCAGAGCGACTGGATGAAAAAATGATCATGCGCCACCTGTGTGCGAAGGTCAGGATTCGACACGGGTGGCCATGCACAAACCGTTCCATTCCCGGCGCGGCCCCCCCGCTCGCGGCCAGATTGCCCGGGCGCCGGCGTCAAGGATGTGACCGATTCGACACTAAGACACACTTCAATGGCCACCCGGCCGTTTCGGCAAGCGGCCCGGAAATGGAAAGCCCCGGCTGTGCCGGGGCCAATACACGAGCCTGTTGCCCGCGGCTCCCCGCGCTGGGCGTCGCGGGGAGAGCAGGCTTGTCGTTATGAATGACGCATTGAACCGTACAACGGTACAGACGGATTACTTTTTCTTCTTGGCACGCTTGGTCTTGCTGGCGCGCGAGGTCTTGGCCATCACGGCCTTCTTCGCAGTGCGCTTGCGTGCGGTCTTCTTGGTCGCGCGCTTGCGAGCCGTCTTCTTGGCTGCGCGTTTGCGTGCCGGCTTCTTCGCCGCTTTCCTGGCCGTCTTGCGGACGGTCTTGCGCGCTGATTTGCGCGCGGTCGAGGTTTTGGCCTTCGCGGATTTGCGGGCCGTCTTGCGGGCCGCCTTCTTGGCGGGTTTTCTCTTTGCAGCTTTCTTGGTAGCCATGGTTCGTCTCAGCTCCTCATCAGTTGGCAGTGGTTGCCCAGTAAACGCATGCAGAAACGCCTCGCACAAA
>DASTIS010000093.1:0-5901 GCA_035717365.1 Rhodanobacteraceae bacterium | reverse complement strand
CCCAAGAAATACTACGGACAACACTTCCTGCACGATCGATCCGTGGTAGAACGCATCGTCGCCGCGATCGCGCCCAAGCCGGGCGACCGCATCGTCGAGATCGGCCCCGGCGAGGGTGCGCTGACCCTCCCGCTGCTGCACGCAGCGGGGCGCTTGACCGCGGTCGAACTCGACCGGGAATTGGTCGAGCCGCTGCGCACGAAGGCCGCAGGCGCGGGTGAACTCGAAATCATCCATGCCGACATTCTGAAGACCGACCTCGCCGTGCTCGCCGGCAGCGGCAAACTGCGGCTCGCCGGCAACCTGCCCTATTACGTTTCCAGCCCGATCCTGTTCCACTGCCTCGCGTTCATCGACCGAATCGCGGACATGCACTTCATGCTCCAGAAGGAAGTCGTCGAGCGGATGGCCGCGGCGCCCGGCGGCAAGGTGTACGGCCGTCTTTCGGTGATGCTGCAACTCGCCTGCAAGGTGGAACCGCTGTTGCGCGTTGCCCCCGGTGCGTTCCGGCCGCCACCCAGGGTGGATTCGGCGGTCGTCCGCCTGACGCCGCTGCCGGCGTCGCAACGTCCGGGGACCGCACTCGGGCCGGCGGTCGAAGCCGTCGTCCGCGCGGCGTTCGGCCAGCGGCGCAAGACCCTCGCCAACGCATTGCGCGGACTGCTCGACGCCGATGCGATCCGCGGTGCCGGCATCGATCCGCGCGCGCGCGCCGAAAGCGTGCCACCGCGGGGATTCGTCGCACTCGCACGTGGCGCGGAAACCGCCAACTTGCAGGTTGGCCCGAAACTCGCCGACAATGCCGGTCAATGAGTCCCCGCCAGACCAGCACCGACGAATTGCACGACCCACGCGAACCCGAGCCTTATTCGGTCGAGATCGAGGTCGAGGCACGCTATGTCCTGGACCAGTCCAAGCCGGAAGCGAATCGCTACGTATTCGCCTACGACGTCACGCTGCGCAACCTCGGGGTGATGCCCGCGCGCCTGCAGACGCGGCACTGGATCATCACCGACGCCAACGGCAAGGTCGAGGAAGTCCGCGGCGAAGGCGTGGTGGGCGAACAACCGCGCCTGCAACCCGGCGAGCATTACAGCTATACCTCGGGAGCGGTATTGGAAACGCAGGTCGGCACCATGCGCGGCGCCTACCTGTTCCACGCCGACGACGGCGCCGACTTCGAGGTTCCGATTCCCGAGTTCGTGCTGTCGGTGCCACGCACGCTCCACTGACCCGGACCGGCTGAGCACATGGCCATCTACGCGATCGGCGATGTGCAGGGTTGCCATCCCGAACTCGAGCGCCTGCTGGACCGGCTGCGTTTCGATCCGGCATCGGACCGCCTGTGGTTTTGCGGCGATCTGGTCAACCGCGGCAATCAGTCCCTGGAAGTACTGCGCCTGGTGCACAGCTTGCGCGAGCACTGCGTGGTGGCGCTCGGCAACCATGACCTCAGCCTGCTCGCGGTCGCCGAACGCGACGCGGACGCGCGCACCCGCACCAACCCGGACCTGCGCCGGGTGCTGGAGGCCGAGGACGCTCCGATCCTGATCGAATGGCTGCGCGGCCAGTCACTCATGCACCACGACGCCGCGCTCGGCTTCACCTTGGTCCACGCGGGGCTGGCGCCGTCGTGGACACTCAAGCAGGCGCTGCACATTGCGCACGAAGTCGAACGCGCATTGCGTGGCCCCGGCCACCACGCGTTGTTGCAACGGATGTTCGGCAACCGGCCTTCGCGCTGGTCGTCGAAGCTCCACGGCCATGATCGCCTGCGCGCCGCCATCAACATTTTCACGCGCATGCGCTATTGCGATGCGCATGGCCGCATCGATTTCGACGCCAAGGGAACCCCGGGCACGCAACGTGCCGGACTCTACCCGTGGTTCGAGGTGCCCGGAATGAAATCCCGCGACACCCGCATCGTGTGCGGGCACTGGTCCGCGCTTGGCCGGTTCGCGGGGCTCGGCATCTACGCCATCGATACCGGTTGCGTGTGGGGCGGGAAGCTTACGGCGTTGCGGCTGGATTCCGAGGAACCGCAATTCGTCACGGTCGATTCCGAGCCTTATCGCAAGCGCGGTTGACCAAAGCCGGGGTCAGAGTGCAATTTCGGCGAAGAACCGGATGAACCCTGACGGTTTCCACGAAATTGCACTCTGACCCCAGTCTTTTGTCAGCGCAGCCCGGTTTCGTTGCGTGCGATCACCATCCGCTGGATTTCCGACGTGCCCTCGTAGATCTCGGTGATCTTGGCATCACGGAAATAGCGTTCCAGCGGCATCTCCTTCGAATAACCCATGCCGCCATGGATCTGCACGGCCTGGTGGGTGATCCACATCGCGGCTTCCGACGCGGTCAACTTGGCCACCGCGGCCTCGGTCGAGAAGCGCGCGCCGTTTTTCGCGGCCTGCTGCTTCAGCCACGCCGCGCGCAACGTCAACAGTCGTGCCGCATCCAGCTTGCAGCGCATGTCGGCGATCTTGGCCTGGGTCATCTGGAACGAGCCGATCGGCTGCCCGAACGCCTTGCGGTCGCGCGAATACTCCAGCGTGGCCTCGTACGCAGCGCGCGCGAGGCCCACCGCCTGCGAGGCAATGCCGATTCGTCCGGCATCGAGCACGCCCATCGCGATCTTGAATCCGTGCCCTGCCTCGCCGATCACCTCGTCCGGCTGCGCGACGTAATCGTCGAACTCGATCTCGCAGGTCGCAGAAGCGCGGATGCCGAGCTTGGGCTCGGTCTTGCCGCGGCTGAAACCCTTGCGCGCGGTGTCGACCATGAAAGCGGTGATCCCGCGCGCATGCTTGTCCGGATCGGACATCGCGAACAGCAGGATGTACTTCGCAACCGGGCCGGAGGTGATCCAGCTCTTCTTGCCATTGATCACGTAGCTGCCGTCATCCTGCCTCACCGCGCGACAACGCATCGCGGTGGCGTCCGATCCCGACTGCGGCTCGGTCAGCGCGAACGCACCGATGGCTTCACCGGACGCGATCGGGGTCACGTATTTGTGCTTCTGCTCCTCGTTGCCGAACTTCAGCAGACCGTTGCAGTACAGGGTGTTGTTGACGCTCATGATGGTCGAGTGCGCGCAATCGGCCGCAGCAACCTCGATCATCGCCAGCACGTAGCTGATCGAATCCATGCCGGCGCCGCCGTATTCGGCCGGCACCTCGATGCCCATCAATCCCAGCTTGCCCATCTCGCGGATGTTGCCGAGCGGAAACTCGCCGGATCTGTCGAAATCCGCCGCCACCGGCGCAATGCGCTTTTGCGCGAAGTCGCGCGCGATCGACTGGATCTGCAACTGTTCTTCGGAATACTGGAAATCCATTGCAATGCCTTTTCTGGTTTGGATCCGCGCGCTCCCGCCGCGCGGCGAGCCGCAACAACCCGACCCTGCATCATAACCGCTCGCACAATCGGGCGATCCGGAACCCGCGCCGGTCTTTAATTTATCTCTTCATCCTGATATAAAGATGTAATGCTCGATCTGGTTTCCGCCACCGCGCTGCTGCGGGTGCTGTCCGACCCTACCCGGGTGCGCCTGCTCGCGCTGCTCCGTCGCGAGGAGTTGACCGTGGCCGAACTGTCCTCGGTGCTGCGCCTTGCGCAACCGCGCGTGTCCACCCACCTCGCCAAGTTGAAGGAATCGGGGTTGGTGCGCGATCGTCGCGCCGGCGTGTCGGCGTATTACCGCTTCAACGAAAGCGGATTCGAAAATGCCGCGGACCTGCTGCGTGCCCTGGAAGACGGTGTCGACGACGCCGTACTCGATGCCGACGCGCAACGTCTGCCCGCGGTGCTCGCCGCGCGCGCACGCGATCGCGGCTGGGCCGACAGCGTCGCGGGTGACATGGAGCGCCACTATTCACCGGGGCGCACCTGGGAAACCCTGGCGCGCACCTTGCTGCAACTGCTGGAAACCGGCGACGTGCTGGACATCGCATCCGGCGACGGCGTGCTCGCCGAACTGCTCGCGCCGCACGCGCATTCGATCGTTTGCGTGGATTCCAGCCCCAACGTCGTCGCGGCGGCGCGCAAGCGGCTCAAGTCGTTCCGCAACGTCGAAGTGCTGGAAGGCGACATGCACGCGCTGGCGAGCGGGTTCGGCTCGAACCGCCGCCGCTTCGACCTCGTGCTGATGATGCACGCCCTGGCCTACAGCGAACACCCGCAACAGGCGATCGCCGAAGCCGCGCGGGTGCTGAAACCCGGCGGCCGCCTGCTGGCCGCGACGCTGGCGCGACACGCCCACCGCACCGCGGTGGCGCCGTTCGATCACAAGAACCTCGGTTTCAAGCGCGACGAACTGGCGGCCTTCGCGCGCAAGGCCGGGCTCGAGGTGATCCGATGCGACCGCATATCGCGTGAATCGCGTCCACCGCATTTCGAGGTATTGAGCCTGCTGGCCAGGAAATCCCACAAGCAATCGTAGGAGCGTGCCCTGCGCGCGACCGACAGCGGCCGCCGGCAAGGCCTACCCCTGCATGGAGACCAACGATGAGCCAACTTCCCTTCCTGCACCCCGACCGCGTGGAAAAACTGCAAGCCGCCCTCGACGAGCGCATCCTCGTGCTCGATGGCGCGATGGGCACCATGCTGCAGCGCCATGAGCTGGACGAGGCCGGATACCGCGGCGAGCGGTTTGCCGGTGGTTGCGATGCCGGGCACGAACACGCGCACTCCGGCGAGCACGCCGACGCGCAAGGCTGCCAGCGCGACCTCAAGGGCGACAACGACCTGCTCTCGCTGAGCCACCCCGAGCTGATCCGTGACATCCATGCGGCTTACCTCGATGCAGGCGCGGATTTCGTCGAGACCAACACCTTCAACTCCACCTCGATCAGCCAGGCCGACTACGCCCTGCAGCATCTGGTGCACGAATTGAACCGCGAGGGCGCGAAACTGGCGCGCGAAGCCTGCGACGCGGCCGAAGCCGCGACGCCCGATCGGCCGCGCTTCGCGATTGGCGTCCTGGGCCCGACCAGCCGCACCGCGTCGCTGTCGCCCGACGTCAACAATCCGGGCTTCCGCAATGTCGACTTCGACGAACTGGAGAACGCGTACGCGGACGCCACGCACGGCCTGATCGAAGGCGGCGCCGACATCGTGATGGTGGAAACCATCTTCGACACCTTGAACGCGAAGGCCGCGTTGGCGGCGATCGCGCGCGCGTTCGACGAAGCCGGTGGCCGGTTGCCGGTGATGATCTCCGGAACGATCACGGACCGTTCCGGTCGCACCCTTTCCGGACAGACCGCCGAGGCATTCTGGTATTCGGTCGCACACGCGCAACCCCTGTCGGTGGGCCTCAACTGCGCGCTCGGCGCCAAGGATCTGCGCCAGCACATCGAGGCGCTGTCGCGGGTCGCCGATTGCCGCATTAGCGCGCACCCCAACGCCGGGCTGCCGAACGAACTCGGCGGCTACGACGAAACTCCGGAGGAGATGGCCCAGGTGCTGGGTGAATTCGCCCGCGACGGTCTGCTCAACATCGTCGGCGGTTGCTGCGGCACCACGCCCGAACACATCACCGCCATCGCGGCCGCCATGCAAGGAGTCGCACCACGCGTGCTGCCGCGGACGCGCGACATCGCGGCATGAAGAAGAAACCAGACTCTTCCATCCTGGTCATTCCGGGGCTGCCCGCGCAACGCGCGGACAGAACGCGCAATCCGCCTTTTCACCTGCACGTCAACTCGGAAGCATGGATTCCTGGTTCCATCGCCGATGCAGCCGGCAACGGCCCCGGAATGACGAAATCAAAAGGGACATCCTCGCCATGAGCGCCTCACCCCGCTACACCCGCCTGTCCGGCCTCGAACCGCTGGTCATTACCCCCGACACGCTGTTCGTCAACATCGGCGAACGCACCAACGTCACCGGCTCGGCGAA
>DASTIS010000092.1:0-2481 GCA_035717365.1 Rhodanobacteraceae bacterium | reverse complement strand
TGTCCATGGACGTGAACAACGGTTCGCCCGAAACGATATCGACGTACAGGCCGGGCTCGCGGTGGTCGTTGAATTCGTTGTCGAACGGGCGCTCGGTGGCCGATTCCTGGGTCACGCGATATTGCGTGGGCGTGAGCTTGGTCAGGGCATCGGGGGTTTTGCGGTACTTGGGCATGGACGGTTCCCGTGCAAGGGTTCTCCATGGCACATGGAGGCGATGTCGATCCGCCTCAAGGTTGATCGCAAACGGGCGTCACGCAGATCGTGCGAGCGCTGGACCCGTCGGGTCTTGCGGTGGCAGACCGGCGGGGGGCCTTGCGTGCCGATTTGCCGCGCGTCTGGCGTATCATCCGCGTGTTGATCGGGAGCGCGCATGTCGAAAATCGAAGCCCGTCTTGCAGATCTCGGCCTGGTACTTCCACCTGCCGTGAAAGCACCGCCCGGTGTGGTATTGCCATTTCGCTTCGTACGCGTGCTCGGGAACCGCGCGCTGGTTTCCGGGCACAGCCCGCAGGCGGCGGACGGTTCCGTCGCGGAACCGTTCGGCAAAGTAGGCCGCGAGTTGACAGTGGAGCAGGGCCACGAAGCGGCGCGGCTGACCGCGCTGTCCATGCTCGGCAGCCTGCAACGCGAACTCGGTGACCTGGATCGGGTGAAGCATTGGGTGCGTCTGTTCGGCATGGTCAATTCCGCGCCGGGGTTTGATCGCCAACCGGTGGTGATCAATGGCTGCTCGGATTTGATCCTGCAACTGTGGGGCGATGATGCCGGCGCGCACGCGCGCAGCGCGGTCGGCATGGCCGAATTGCCGTTCGGCGTTCCGGTGGAGATCGAGGCGGAAGTGGAGATTTTGTAGGGGGGATTGGCGTCGAAGGCGCGCAACCCGCGATCAATCTCGTGGCGACCGGCGGGTTACCCGCTGCGCAGCCCGCCCTACGGCGCTGTGCCGGGATGTTCGGGCAGCCGATGATTCGCCAGGCGCTCGTAATGTCGCCGGCATTGATCGGCGAGACATTGCTGGAGGGCGGTGAGCTTGTCGTGGCGCGGCCGGAGCGGCGCGAATCCGGTCGAGCGTTCGACGGTGGCGTACCAGTGCGGGGCCCAGACGCCGTCACTGGTACGTTTGCCGGCCGACCAGTGCAGCATGCGTTCGCTGAAGGGGATGCCGAGTCTGGTGCACAACGCGTTCAGCGTTCCGCGTGGATTCTTGAGCACGTCTGCGGCGTCGAGCACCGGCGGCGCTTCACCCAGCCTGTCGCAGACATGGTCGAACAATTGCGCCTGCTGTTCGAACCCGAGTTCCCATGCAGCAGCATCCGGGCGCTGGACGGTGAAGGAGGCGACGACGGCTTCGGGTTCGCGGATCAGAAAGCAGTTGCTCACCTCATCGAGCCAATCCAGCGGCGTGTCCGGCAACATGTGCTGGGTCATGTGTTTCTGGTACCAGATCGCCTTGCCGCCCGGGATCGGCCCGACCAGCATCGCCGCGACGTTCGTCGCGTCCGGCTCTTGCGCGGCGATCACTTCCTCGCGGCCCGGGTGTTCGACGCCCGTCTCGACCAGGTAATGCGCGTAGAACGGTTCGTCGATCACCGTGGTGTCGTCGCGGTTTTCCCACGCGCGCATCATCGCGGTGGAGATGTTGCGCGGCCCCGACCACATCGCGATGCGGAGATCTTTGCGCGCGCTCATACGCGCAAGCCCGCGCGGCCGGCGCGTTCGAGCAATTGGGTGTACACCGTCTGCAGGCGCTCCGTCATCGGTCCACGCTGGCCGTCGCCGATCACGCGTCCGTCGATCTCCTTGACCGGCGTCAGGCCCGCAAACGTACCGGTCACGAATGCCTCCTCCGCGCCGTACACATCGGTCAGGCTGAAATCCTTTTCGCAGATCGGGATCTTGTGGTTGTGGCACAGTCGGATCACGTTGGCGCGGGTGATGCCGCCAAGGCAGTATTTGCCGGTCGAGGTCCAGACTTCGCCCTTGCGCACGGTGAAGAAATGCGTCGAGTTGCAGGTCGAAACGAACCCCAGCGGGTCGAGCATCAGCGCTTCGTCGTAACCGGCCTTCTGTGCCTGGATGCAGGCCAGGATGCAGTTCAGCTTGGAATGGCTGTTGAGTTTCGGGTCCTGGACGTCGGGCGCGCCGCGGCGCACGTGCACCGTGAACAGCCGGATGCCCTGTTCGACGGTTTCCGGCAACGGTTGCTTGTATTCGGGCACGATCACGATGGTGGGCGGCCCGATCACGAAGCGCGGGTCCTGGTGCGGGGTGGCCTTGACGCCGCGTGTCACCATGAGGCGGATGTGGACGTGGTCACGCATGCCGTTGGCGCGCAGGGTCTCGACGATGCGTTGCGTCAATGCCTCGCGGGTCAGCCCGATGTCGAGGTCGATCGCCCTGGCGCCCTCGTACAGGCGGTCCAGGTGCATGTCGAGGAAGGGCAGGCCGCCGTCGTGCAGTCGCAGGCCCTCCCAGATG
>DASTIS010000091.1:0-6838 GCA_035717365.1 Rhodanobacteraceae bacterium | reverse complement strand
GATGCCCAGTTCGACCATGTCGCCGTACTCGCCGGTCGCGGCGTTGTAACCGAAGTTGCCCTTGCCCTCGGCAACCTTGTTCAACACCACGGATGCCTCTTCGCCGGCGTTGGCGACGATCTCGCGCAGCGGCGCTTCCATTGCGCGCTTGGCGATCACGATGCCGTGTTCCTGGTCCTCGTTGTCGCTCTTGAGACCCTTGATCGCGGCCAGCGCCCGGATCAACGCGACGCCGCCGCCCGCCACCACGCCTTCCTCGACCGCGGCACGCGTGGCTTGCAGGGCGTCCTCGACACGCGCCTTCTTTTCCTTCATCTCGATCTCGGTCGCGGCACCAACCTTGACCACCGCCACGCCGCCGGACAGCTTGGCGACGCGCTCCTGCAGCTTCTCGCGGTCGTAGTCGGAGGTGGTTTCCTCGATCTGCGCCTTGATCTGCTTGATGCGACCCTCGATGGTCTTGGTGTCGCCGGCGCCGTCGATGAGGGTGGTGTTTTCCTTGGTGACGATGATCTTCTTGGCGCGGCCGAGATCCTTGACGGTGGCCTTCTCGAGCTGCAGGCCGACTTCCTCGGAGATCACGGTGCCGGCGGTCAGGATCGCCATGTCTTCCAGCATCGCCTTGCGGCGATCGCCGAAGCCCGGCGCCTTCACCGCGCACACCTTGACGATGCCGCGGATGGTGTTGACCACCAGGGTCGCCAGCGCTTCGCCTTCGACTTCCTCGGCGACGATCAGCAGCGGCTTGCCCGACTTGGCCACGCCTTCCAGCACCGGCAGGAGATCACGCACGTTGGAGATCTTCTTGTCGTGCAGCAGGATGTAAGGGTCTTCCAGCTCGCACTGCATCGACTGCTGGTTGTTGATGAAGTACGGGGAGAGATAGCCGCGGTCGAACTGCATGCCTTCCACGACATCCAGCTCGTTCTCGAGGCCCGAGCCGTCCTCGACCGTGATCACGCCTTCCTTGCCGACCTTGTCCATCGCTTCCGAGATCAGCTTGCCGATGTTCTCGTCGCCGTTGGCGGAGATCGTGCCGACCTGCGCGATCGACTTGGAATCGGACGACGGCTTGGAGATCTTCTTCAGTTCCTCGACCGCTGCAATCACAGCCTTGTCGATGCCGCGCTTCAGGTCCATCGGGTTCATGCCGGCGGCGACCGCCTTCATGCCTTCGCGGATCATCGCCTGCGCCAGCACGGTCGCGGTGGTGGTGCCGTCACCGGCAGCGTCGGACGTCTTGGAAGCGACTTCCTTCACCATCTGGGCGCCCATGTTCTCGAACTTGTCGGCGAGTTCCACTTCCTTCGCCACGGACACGCCGTCCTTGGTGATGGTCGGGGCGCCGAAGCTCTTCTCGAGCACGACGTTGCGGCCCTTGGGGCCGAGGGTGGCCTTGACCGCGTTGGCCAGGGCGTTGACGCCGCGCACCATGCGGCTGCGCGCGTCTTCGGAGAAGCGGATTTCTTTGGCTGCCATGATTGGATTCCTGTGATGCTTGTTTGCTTTTGATCGTCATTCCGGCGCAGGCCGGAATCCAGAGATTTGAACTGGGTCCCGTCCCCGGATCAGGTCCGGGGCAGGCTCTGCGCCGGGACGACGGTGGAGGATTCGTCGGGCTTCAACGAGCCCTTCAAGACTCAGCCTTCGATGATGGCCACGAGGTCCTCTTCGCGCATGACGAGCAGTTCCTCGCCATCGACCTTGACCTCGGTGCCGGAATACTTGCCGAACAGCACCTTGTCGCCGGCCTTGACCGCCATCGGACGGACCTTGCCGTCTTCCTGGATCTTGCCGGTGCCCACGGCGACCACCTCGCCCTTGATGGGCTTTTCGGTCGCGGTGTCGGGGATGACGATGCCGCCGGCGGACTTGGTTTCGGCCTCCAGGCGCTTGATGATGACGCGGTCGTGCAACGGACGAAGCTTCATGACGACTCCAGCTACGGTGTTGGGGAAGGGGCCACTGCTGTTAGCACTCGGCAGTGGTGAGTGCTAATTGTAAGGCTGGAACGTGGGGTTTCAAGAGGGCGGGCCCTGCTTCTCCTCTTCCGCAGGAAGCGGGACCGCCCACGCCTTGCTTCCCTCTTCCGCAGGAAGGGCGGAGCGACTACGACGGACTGGGCCGGCCGTGAACGGCGCCAGCCGGCCCAAAAGGCGAGTCCAGGGATGGCGCGGGCAAGCGAACGCGCGCGCAACGCGACGAAGGGGATGGCTCTTTTGCGCTACGCTTCCCGTTCCAGCCTTGCGACTTGCCGCCCTGTCATCGCCCCTGCTCGTCCTCTCCACCTGCCCGGACACCGAAACCGCCGGCCGGATCGCGCGTGCGCTGATCGAGGAGCGGTTGGCGGCCTGCGTGAACCGCGTGCCCGGTATCGCTTCAACTTACCGCTGGCGAGGCGAAATCCTCGACGATGCCGAGATCCTGCTCCTGATCAAGACGACCCGTGAACGCTTCGAAGCGCTGCGCGCGAGGCTGGTCGAACTGCACCCGTACGACATCCCGGAAGTGATCGCATTGGACATCGCCCGCGGCCACACGCCCTATCTCGATTGGCTGGCGGGCGAAACCGCGCCTCGTCCGGACGCTGGCAAGCGCGGCGGCCACCTGCGACAATGAAGCCCCTGCGGGTCGGCCTGCCGATGGCCCACCGCATGCTTCGATCCCGGTCATGCTCCACGAACGTTTCCTCTCACGCCTGATGCTGCTGGCGGCGCTGTCGCTCGCGGCGGCGGGCGCGCACGCGCAAAGCACCAGCCCCGGCGACGGCCTGTTGCCGGTCACGCAGGCGTTCGCGCTCAAGACCACGATCGACCGGCCCGGCACGATCGCGCTGCACTGGGATATTGCGCCGGACTATTACCTGTACCGCGGCCGCATCCACGCGAAGATCCTGACCTCCGGCATCACCGCCGGCGCCATCGACTTGCCGCCCGGCAAACAGGAACACGACGAGTACCTCGGCGACGTGGAGATCTACCACGACAGCGTCGACGGCTCGTTGCCCTACACGGCCAGCGGCGCGATGCCGGCAACCTTGAAGGTCGCGGTGACCTATCAGGGTTGTCATGAAGTCGCGCCCAAGATCTGCTATCCGCCGAACACCGAAACCGTCACCTTGCCGACCGGCGGCGGCGGTCCGATCAATGCGGGCGGGGGGCCGGGCACGCCCGGCGGCGGCACGCCGTCCGGCAACGCGATCACGGCTTCGCTGGGCGCCGCGCCTGCCGGTTCCGAGCCGCCGGCTGCCGCCATGTCGGAGGGCGCGTCGATTACGACCGGCCCGCTCGCAACCGGTCTCCCCTTTGCGCTGCTGTTGGCCTTCGTGGGCGGCCTGATCCTGAACCTGATGCCGTGCGTGCTGCCGGTGCTGGCGATCAAGGCGGTCGGGGTGCTGGAAGGCGGCGAGTCGCGCCAACGGGCCCGGCAGCATGCGCTGGCCTATGCCGCGGGCGTGATCGCGACGTTCCTCGCGATCGGACTCGTGATCCTCGGTCTGCGCGACGCCGGCCGCGCGATCGGCTGGGGCACCCAGTTGCAGCAACCCGTGATCGTCGCGGTGCTGGCCTGCGTGATGTTCGCGGTCGGGCTTTCGATGTCGGGCGTGGTGGCATTCGGGTCGCGGTTGGGCAACCTCGGCGAAGGCCTGGCGCGGCGCGGCGGCGTGGCCGGGAATTTCTTCACCGGCGTGCTCGCGGTGATCGTCGCCAGTCCCTGCACCGCGCCGTTCATGGGCGTGGCGCTGGCCTATGCGTTCGTCGCGCCGGCGTCCCACGAAATCCTGGTGATGCTGGTGCTGGGCATCGGCCTCGCGCTGCCGCTGACCCTGATCGGACTGGTTCCCGCGTTGGCGCGGCTGCTGCCGAAACCGGGACGCTGGATGGAAACGCTGAAGCAGGTTCTCGCGTTCCCGATGTATCTGTCGGCGGTGTGGCTGGTATGGGTGCTTGCCCACCAGCGCGGCGCCGACGCGGTGGCGCTGGTGCTGGTCGCGATGGTGTTGCTGGCGGCAGCGGCATGGTGGCATGGACGCGGCCACCCCGGCCGCAAACTCGCGCACGTCTTCACCGTGGTGCTGGCCATCGCGGCGATCGCATCGCTGGCCGGCGTCGCGCGCGTGGCGCCGCCTGCGCGCACCGCTGCGCTGGATGGCGACGCCATCGCCTTCAGCACGGCGAAGTTGTCGCAACTGCGCGCCGCCGGCACGCCAGTGTTCGTCGACATCGGCGCGGACTGGTGCGTCACCTGCAAGGCCAATGAGTACGCCGTGCTCGACACGCGCAGCTTCCACGATCTTTTGCAAACGACCGGAGCGGTGTACATGAAGGGCGACTGGACCGACGTCGACCCTGAAATCGGGGCGTACCTTCAAAAGTTCCATTCGCCGGGCGTGCCACTGTACGTGGTGTACCCGCGCGGCGGCGGCGCCGGGCATGCGTTGCCCACCGTCCTGACCGCCTCGCTGGTCCGCAATGCCCTGGTCCGTGCCGACATGGAGCCGGTGGCCCGATGATGGACCGCCGCACCGTTGCGATCCTCGTGCTTGCCTGCCTCGCCGCCTTCGGCGGCTGGTGGCTCCAGCATCGCTGGATGAACGCGCCACCCCCGCAACCGGCCGCACCGGCGGGGGTGAAAACGCTGGCGGTCGGCGATTCCGTCGGCGCCTATGCACTGCCCGATTTGAAGGGACAAACCACGGCGCTGGCGGCTTGGCGCGGCAAGGTGGTGCTGCTCAATTTCTGGGCGACCTGGTGTGCACCCTGCCGCGAGGAAATGCCCGCCCTCGCGAAATTGCAGCGTGACCATGCTGCGGACGGGCTGCAAGTAGTCGGCATCGCGATGGACCAACCGCCATCTGCAGCGGCATTCCTTGAAAAGGTGCCGGTGGGTTACCCGATCCTGATCGGCATCGACGCCGATCCCGTGCCGACCACCACCTTCGGCGACACCGCGGGGTTGCTGCCTTACAGCGTGCTGATCGGGCGCGACGGTCGCATCCTCAACACCAAGCTGGGCGTGCTCGATCCGTCCACGATCCGGGACTGGCTGCAGCAGGCGGCGTTGGTCCAGCCTCGGTAAACCGTGGTGAAATTCAGACCCGTCCCGCGTCGAGCAAGGCCGCGATCAGGGACGATTGCATCACTAACGTCGCCAAACTCCAGCGATTTCGCGCATAACGCTGGACAAAGCATGAACGACAGTTCAGACTTCGCGGCTTCCGGCCCGCTGGCCGCAGGCGAATTCGAGCGTGGCGCAGATCCTGGTCCTCCACGGCCCCAACCTCAATTTGCTCGGCGCCCGGGAGCCCGAGGTGTACGGTCGCCAAACGCTGGCCGCGATCGACGCGATGCTGGCCGAGCAGGGCAAGGCATCCGGCCATGTCGTGCAGGGTTTCCAGTCCAACGCCGAACACGAGTTGATCGAGCGCATCCAGGCCGCCAAGGGCGATGGCACCGCCTTCATCCTGATCAACCCGGCCGCTTTTACCCATACCTCGGTGGCGTTGCGCGATGCACTTGCCGCCGTCGCGATTCCGTTCATCGAGGTGCACGTATCGAACCCGCACCGCCGCGAACCGTTCCGCCGCCAATCGTATTTTTCCGATCTCGCGGTGGGGGTCGTCGCCGGCTTCGGCGCCGACAGTTACCGCTACGCGCTGGATGCGGCGATCCACCACCTGGCCGCAGGCTGATCCACCCATTTCCCCGTCTCCACACGAGTCCACCATGGATCTCAGAAAAGTCAGAAAACTGATCGAACTGCTGGAAGAATCCAATCTTTCCGAGCTGGAAATCCGGGAGGGCGAGGAATCCGTCCGCCTGTCGCGATTCCCGGCCGGCGGCGGCGTCGCGCCGCAGGTGATGCCGGCATCGCTGCCGAGCGCCGCGGCTCCGACGGCAACGACTGCGGGGCCGGGTTCCGCCACGGCGCCTGCGCCCATGCCGACAGAACCGGACCTGCCCGCCGGCAATGTCGTGCGCTCGCCGATGGTGGGCACCTTCTACGCCGCGTCCTCGCCCGGCGCGGAGCCTTTCGTCACGGTCGGGCAGCAAATCAAGGTCGGCGATCCGCTGGGCGTGATCGAGGCGATGAAGATGTTCAACCAGATCGACGCCGAAGTCGCCGGCACCGTGCTGGCCATCATTGCCGAGAACGGACAAGCGGTCGAATTCGACCAACCGCTGTTCGTGATTGGCTGAACGGCCATGCTCGATAAAGTGTTGATCGCCAATCGCGGCGAAATCGCGCTGCGGGTGCTGCGCGCCTGCCAGACCATGGGCATCAAGACGGTCGCGGTGCATTCGACCGTCGATCGCAACCTCAAGCACGTCGGCATGGCCGACGAGGCGGTGTGCATCGGTCCGGCGCCGTCCGCGCGGAGTTATCTCGACATTCCGGCGATTATTGCCGCGGCGGAAGTCACCGACGCCAGCGCGGTCCATCCGGGCTACGGATTTCTTTCCGAGAACGCAGACTTCGCCGAACAGGTCGAACAATCCGGCTTCGTGTTCGTCGGGCCGACCGCCGCCGTGATCCGCCTGATGGGCGACAAGGTCGAGGCGATCAAGGCCATGAAGGAGGCCGGCGTGCCCTGCGTGCCGGGCTCGGACGGCCCGCTCGACGACGACACCGAGCGCAGCCTGAAGATCGCGCGCGAGATCGGCTATCCCGTTTTGATCAAGGCTGCGGGCGGTGGCGGCGGACGCGGCATGCGCGTCGTGCATACCGAGGCCCACCTGAGCAACGCCATCACCTTGACCAAATCCGAGGCCAAGGCCGCGTTCGGCAATGCCGAGGTCTACATGGAGAAGTTCCTGGAGAATCCGCGCCACGTGGA
>DASTIS010000090.1:0-11762 GCA_035717365.1 Rhodanobacteraceae bacterium | reverse complement strand
GCCACCGCCAGCGGCGCGGTCGCGGCGAGGCACAGGGTCGAAAGCAGGTCGTCCGCAAAGCCGTGCGCGAGTTTCGCCAGCGTATCCGCCGAGGCCGGCGCGATCAGGATCGCGTCAGCCCAGCGCGCGAGTTCCAGGTGCCCCATCCCCATTTCCGCGGCCTCGTCCCACAAGCCGCTGCGCACGGGTTGGCCGGACAACGCCTGGAACGTCAGCGGCGTCACGAAACGTTCCGCGTTGGGCGTCAGCACCACGCGCACTTCCGCGTCGGCGTCGCGCAAGCGACGCACCACTTCGCACGCCTTGTAGGCGGCGATGCCCCCCGAGACCCCGAGCAGGACATGGTGATGCTTGCTGGCGTTCACGTCGGAACCCACTGACAACCCGGCAAGCGGTTAGCTTACCGGATTCGAATGCGTGCGCTGCTTGGGCCGACGGGGGCTGCCGACGATGCTGGTTGTTGTCGCCGGCACGCCGGCTCCTGCCACAACACCATGACCATCAAGGATTGGCCGCAAGGCGAACGCCCCCGCGAAAAACTGCTGGCACGCGGCGCCGCCGCACTGACGCCCGCCGAGTTGCTGGCGATCCTGCTGGGCAGCGGAGTCCGCGGCAGCAGCGCGGTCGACATGGGCCGCGGTCTGCTGGCGCGAGCCGGAGGCCTCTCGCCGTTGCTGACCAGCGAACTGGCCGACGTGCCGGGACTCGGTCCGGCCAAGCGCGCGCGGCTCGCGGCGGCATTGGAACTTGCGCGCCGCTGCCTGGCCGAGGAACTCACCGCGCGTCCTGCGTTGACGAGCCCGCGCGACAGCGCGGCATTCCTGAAAGCGCAACTCGCGCACAAGCCCTACGAAGTGTTTGCGTGCCTGTTCCTCGACAACCGTCACCGCGTGCTGGCGTTCGAGGAACTGTTCCGCGGAACGCTGGACGGCGCCAGCGTACATCCGCGCGAAGTCGTGCGCGCCTCGCTGAAGCACAATGCGGCGGCGGTGATCCTGGCCCACAATCACCCCAGCGGTGTCGCGGAACCCTCGGCCGCCGACCGCAACATCACCCACCAGCTCCGCGACGCGCTGCAACTGGTCGGGGTGCGGGTCCTCGACCACCTGGTGGTCGGCGCCGGCGAGCCGACTTCCATGGCGGCGCGCGGGCTGATCTGAGCAACCGCCGGCTGGACTCGCCGCCGGCCCGCAATTCCGGGAACGCCCGTCAATCGCCCGGCCGTGGTTTCACTTTTGGCACACTCCCGCCGGCCGCGCCGCCGGGGCCGCATGGCCGGCGCACTTGACATTCGGCGCGCAACGCTGCGCCAGTTATTCACAACACGATCCCACAAGCGTTTGCCGGCCACTTTTATTGTTCTTTCGTTAAGTAGTACGCAGCATCATGATATGCAAGCATTTTTCTATATGACTCGCTCAATAACGCCTTGCTTGCAGCATCCCGACGGTCATCCCGCACTCGAGTATCCACCAATTTATCCACAGGTCCGGGATTTGCCGCCCACAACCGCTGCGCTACGATGGATGGCTCTTCACCGCCAGTGCCACGCCCATGAAAGACGCCCTACGCGAATTGTTGTCGCACGCGCTCGAGGGCCTGCGCCGCGACGGTGTACTCGAGGTCCAGTTCCCCGATTTCGTCATCGAACGCACGCGCTCGCGCGAGCACGGCGATTTTGCCTGCAATGCGGCGCTGCTGCTGGCCAAGACCACGGGCAGGAAGCCCCGCGAGATCGCAGCCCGGATCGTCGACGCCCTCCCCGGGAGCGACCTCGTCGAACGCGCCGAAGTTGCCGGGCCGGGGTTCATCAACTTTTTCCTTTCCGACGGCTCCTGGCGCAACGAAATCAGGCAGGTCTTCCACGAAGGCGACCGTTATGGCCACAGCCGGACCGGCGCCGGGCGCGCGGTGGGCGTGGAGTTCGTATCGGCCAATCCGACCGGGCCGTTGCACGTCGGCCACGCACGGGCCGCCGCGATCGGCGATACCCTGGCACGACTGTATTCCGCGACCGGCTGGAAGGTCTATCGCGAGTTCTACTACAACGACGCCGGCGCCCAGATCAACAATCTCGCGCTGTCGGTACAGGCGCGCATCAGGGGCATCGAACCCGACGATCCGCGCTGGCCGGCGGACGGCTATCGCGGCGACTACATCCGCGACATCGCGAAAGACTACCTCGACGGCGCCACCGTCCAGGCTGGCGGTCACAGCGTCACTGCGGCAAAGGATCCGGACGACCTGGATGCGATCCGCGATTTCGCGGTGGCCTGGCTGCGCCGCGAACAGGACGAGGACCTGCGCACGTTCGGGGTCGAGTTCGACGTGTATTTCCTGGAGTCCTCGCTGTACACCGACGCCAAGGTTCGGCAGGTGGTCGATCGAATCGCCGTGCAAGGCCAATCCTACGAGGCCGACGGCGCGCTGTGGTTGCGCAGTACCGATTTCGGCGACGACAAGGACCGGGTGATGCGCAAGTCCGACGGTACGTACACCTATTTCGTGCCGGACGTCGCCTACCATCTGTCCAAGTGGGAACGTGGTTACAAGCACGCGATCACCGAACTCGGGGCCGACCACCACGGTTCACTGACCCGTGTACGTGCCGGGCTGCAGGCGCTCGGGATCGGCATTCCGAAGGACTGGCCGGAGTACGTCCTGCACCAGATGGTGACGGTGATGAAGGGCGGCGAGGAGGTCAAGATCTCCAAGCGCGCCGGCTCCTACGTCACCCTGCGCGATCTGGTCGAGATGGCGGGCCTCGATGCCACGCGTTATTTCATGATCGCGCGCAAGAGCGATTCGCAACTGGTGTTCGACATCGACCTCGCGCGCTCGCAGACCAACGACAACCCGGTCTATTACATCCAGTACGCGCACGCGCGGGTGTGTTCGGTGCAGCGCCAGATGCACGAGCGCTCGATCGTGTTCGAACAGCACCAGGCGCTGGCCCACCTCGATCGGCTGGACGGCGACTACGCACGCAGCGTGATGGTCGAAATCTCGCGCTTTCCGGAGATCGTCGAAACCGCGGCGGCCAACCACGAACCGCACCTGCTGGCGCAGTATCTGCGCGAGCTGGCGGGCGCTTTCCACGTCTGGTACAACGCCGAGCAATTCCTGGTGGATGACGAAGGCTTGCGCAATGCGCGCGTGGCACTGGCCTACGCAACCCGGCAGGTGCTCGCCAACGGACTCGGAATGCTCGGCGTAAAGGCCCCCGAGGCGATGTAACGGCCATCATCGGGCCGCGTCCGGACCCTCCGCCAGGTTTCGCTTCGTCCACGCAACCTTCATACTTCCGCCAGCCCGGCGGTATCATTGCGAACGAAGGTTTTGCGGGCGCTCGATACAACAGGCGGACCCACGCCGGCGCGACGCAACGGGACCAGGCCGGCGATCCCCCCATCGACGATTGACGCGACCCGCAAACGGGTCGCACGAGGACGACAGTGGCAAATCAACGCAACGGCAGGCAAGCGGTACGCAACGGCGGTTCGGGCATCCCAGGTTGGGGGTTGTTCCTGGGCGGGTTGGTGGTCGGGATCATCCTGTGCGTGATCGTGGTCTACAGCGGTCACATCCCCAGCCTGCGCCGCAACGACCAGCCGCAGGCCAACCCCAACGCGGTCGCGCAACAGGGCAGCTCGCCGGGTATCGCCGGCAGCAGCGCGGCATCCAGCGCTTCCAAATTTGATTTCTACAAAGTGCTGCCCGAGAAAGAGGTGGTGATTCCCAACGCGGAATTGTCCGCGATGGCCAAGGCCGAGCAGCAGAATGCTGCGGCCGCCAACAACGCCGGCACCTCCGCGCCGCCGGCCAACGCCACCGCAACGACGTCCTCGCAGGGCGACTACGTGCTGCAGGTCGGCTCCTACTCCGATGCCGGCAAGGCCGACGCCAAGAAGGCGCAACTCGCACTGCAGGGTTTCACCGCGCACGTCCAGGCCGTGACCCTTGACGGGCAGGTCTGGAATCGCGTGCAGATCGGACCTTTCACGTCGGCGACGGAATTGCAGGCCGTGCAGAAGCGTCTCACGGCCGCCGGCATCGACTCGATTCCGCTGAAGGAAAGGTGATGCGGACGGTCGTCGTCACCGGCGCGTCGGCCGGCTTCGGCGCCGCGATCGCGGCACATTTCGCGGGCAACGGCTGGCGCGTGGTCGCCTGCGCGCGCCGCGACGAGCGCCTGCAGCAACTGGTCGATCGCCACGGCGCCGAGCGCGTCCACGCCGCGGCATTCGACATCCGCGACGAAACAGCCATGCGCGCCGCACTGGATGCGCTGCCGGAAGGCTTCCGCGACATCGACGTGCTGGTCAACAACGCCGGCCTCGCGCTCGGCACCGCGCCCGCGCAGGAATCCGACCTTGCGCAGTGGCGGCAGATGATCGACACCAACGTCACCGCGCTGGTCACCCTCACCCGCCTGCTGCTGCCAGGACTGATCGAGCGCCGCGGCACGATCGTGAACATCAGTTCGATCTCGGGCACCTACCCGTACCGCGGCGGCAACGTGTACGGCGCCACCAAGGCCTTCGTCACCCAGTTCTCGCTGGGACTGCGCACCGACCTGCACGGCACCGGCGTGCGCGTGACCAACATCGAGCCCGGCATGGCCGAAACCGAGTTCACGCTGGTGCGCACCGGCGGCAACCGCGAGGCTTCGGACCGGATGTACACCGGCGCCCACCCGATCACGGCGGACGATATCGCCCAAACGGTGGGGTGGATCGCCAACCTGCCCCCGCACCTCAACGTCAGCCGTATCGAGCTCATGCCAACGAGCCAGTCGGCGGCGGGGCTTCAAGTCGCGAGAAACGACTGAGTTCACTCAGGCGGGTTTGCTGACCATCAGCCAGAAAATCACGATCACGCCGAAGAACGCCGGCCATCCGAGCCAGAACCACCAGCGCATGACGCGGTGATAGCTCGCACTCAACGGCGCCTTGGCCGCAGCCGCGGCAATTGCCAGATCGCGGGCGCGCACCTGCAACCACAGCACCGGCAGCCAACAGGCACCCACCACGAAGAATAACGCCAGTGCAGCCTTCAGCCAAAACGCCGCAAGGTCGATCCCTAGCCGATGCGCCAGCCACAAGCCGGTAACCAGTTGGATCACCACTGCCGGTGCGGTGAACCAGGCGTCCGCCACCACCACCGTGCGCGCAGTGCCGGCGATCAGCGCAGGGTCCCCTTGCCGGTGCGCCCGCCACATGAAGAAGGCGATGCCGAGTCCCGTGCCGAACAGCAGTGTCGAAGAAACGATGTGCAGCCATTTCACCCAAAGATAAGCCACGTTCACCTCCGATCGCTCAGCACCCACAGCACCGCGATCGCGGGAAGAATCACGATGTTCTTGGCCCATCCACCCAGTGACGCCAGCCAGATCGCCGGCGACCACAGACTGAATGCGATCGTATAAATCACTACGCTCGCCGCCATGACCGCCAGCGCCCAACGCGTGCGCCAGCCGGTGACGAGCCAGATCGCGAGTGCAAGATCCACGATCGCGGCGCCTTTTGCCAGAGCGAACACGAATGGAACCGGCAATGAAGAATCCGTCAGCGCGGCGACATCCGGAGCGGCGGCAAGCAAGCCGGCCAGGCCCGAGATGATCCACAACATTGCCAGCGCTGCGCGCAGCAGCGGCGCAAGAAAATACAAGCGCGCATGCCAGCGGTCCTGCACCTGGCTCGGATGCAGCGAGAGCACTTCATCGAGCGCGCGCGGTGCGAAGCCGAACGTCTCCTCGATTTGCTTCGGTCCATTCGGTGCGGTGACGTTGCCGCGCCTGAGCATCCGCCACATCGTCGCGCCCATCGGTCCGCGGCCGAGGAATTCGGCGATCAGGACCTGCAGCGAGATCAGCCATTGCGGCACCTTCAGACTCCGCGTGCCCGGGATGCGAAGCCACTGTCGCCACTGCTGCTGATACTCGCGCAGCGAAACCGGCGACGGCCCCCCACTTCGAACGTCCCGCCAACCCCAGATTCGATGGCGCGCGCCACGAGTTCCGCCAGGTCCCGTGCGGCCAGCGGTTGCAGCAACCAGGTACCGTCGCCCGGCAACCAGACGCCAAACGGGAGTGCTGCCAAGGCACGCAGCAACGAGCTGCCTCCGTATGATCCTTGGGTGGCATAGACGATCGAAGGTCGCAGCACCACCGCATTCAAGGGCAAGGCCAACAGCGCTGTATCGAAACGGTGTTTGGAAGCGATGAACCCACCGTCTTGCGGATCGCCCAGCGCGGAGATCTGAACGAAGCGACGCACACCCTGGTCGACGCAGGCACGTGCCAGCGCCATCGGTCCCCGCACATGTACCGCTTCAAAGGTCCGCGCACCGGTTTCGCGCAGGATTCCTGCGGCATTGACCACCGCATCCACGCCCCTCAGCGTATCGCGCCAGTGTTCCGGATCCGTCATCGTCGCCAGGTCGCAGCAGCGTTCTTCGCTTGCATCGGAATCGGGGTCGCGCACGCCGATCAACACGCGACAACCTCGCTCGCGCAGGCGCGCGGCGATGTATCCCCCCAGGAAACCGCGCGCCCCGATCACCAATGCGGCGCCTCGACACGCCCCCGGATTCATGTCGATGTGGCTCCTTTGTCGTGGTGCTACTCGCGCGGGAATACTGTTTCAGCGAGGTAGGTGTAACCGGTCAAGCCCGCTTCCAGCGCGGCTTCGATGCGTTCGGCATCGTCGCCGCGCAAACCGGCCGCGGCGAGCTTGTCGCGATACGCGGCGCGCAGGTCGTCGGGTTTGTAGCCGACGTAGTCGAGCAGCATGTCGGCGGAATCGCCGCGACGCGCACCATCCAACGTGAAGCCGTCGCCGTCGATGCGCACGTTGACCGCGTCGGTGTCGCCGAACAGGTTGTGGATGTCGCCGAGGGTTTCCTGGTATGCGCCGACCAGGAAGATGCCGAGGCGGTACGGTTCGCCATTTCGCAGTTCATGCAGCGGAAGACTCACGTCGAGGTCACCGGATTCGACGTAAGTATCGATGCGCCCATCGGAATCGCAGGTGAGGTCGGCCAGCGTGCCCCGTCGCGTGGGTCGTTCATCCATTCGCGTCAGCGGCATGATCGGAAACACCTGGTCGATCGCCCACACGTCGGGGATCGACTCGAACACCGAGAAATTGCAGAAATACTTGTCGACCAGCTTGGTATCGAGGGCGTCGCTGATCTCGCGGTGGGACCGTTCGTCGGGTCTGAGCCGTGCACGCACGCCCAGCGCGATCGCGTGATACAGAGCATCGAGCCTGGCGCGCCCGGCAAGGTCCAGTGCGCCCTGCGCGTACAGCAGTTGCCCTTCGCCGAGATACTGCTGCGCGTCCTGCCAGACCTCGCGTACAGGACGCGTATCCAATGCCGCAAGAGTTTCCCGCAGGCTTCGCAATACCGGTGATTCGTTGTCGGACGCTGGCGGCACGGCACCATCGGGCGCGGGTTCGACTTCACTGACGTTGATCGCCAGCACCGCGTGGTGCGCCGTCATCGCGCGGCCCGACTCGGTGAGCACGTGCGGTGGATCGATCTGCCATTCCGTGCACGCCGCCGCAAGCGGCGCGACGATGGCGTTGGCATATTGATCGAGGTCGTAGTTGATCGAACACTCGCCGCGCGAACGCGTGCCTTCGTAATCGACGCCGAGTCCGCCGCCGACGTCGACGTGGTCGAGTGGTAGCCCCGCCGCGCGCAGTTCCGCGAAGTGCCGCACCGCTTCGCGCATGCCGGCCGAGATGTCGCGAATATTGGAAATCTGCGAACCCATGTGGAAATGCAGGAGCCGCATCGTGGGCGCGAGGTTCGCCTCGCGCAAGCGCGCGACCAGCGCCAGCAGTTGCGCCGGCGTCAACCCGAACTTGCTCTTGTCGCCGCCGGTGTTCTGCCACTTGCCCGCCCCGATCGAAGCAAGCCGCACCCGTACGCCGAGCTTCGGTTCGACGCCGAGTGCCTTCGACTCGGCGATCACGTGTTCGAGTTCGGACGGCTTCTCGATCACGATCACCACGTCGATGCCGAGCTTGCGCCCGATCAGCGCAAGGCGAATGTAATCGGCATCCTTGTAACCGTTGCAGACGACCAACGAGTCCTTGCTCGCCATCCCCAGCACGGCCAGCAGCTCCGGCTTGGAGCCGGCTTCCAGCCCGAAGCCTTCGCCGCCGGCCAGCGTACCGGCCACCGCGCGCTGCTGATTGACCTTGATCGGGTACAACGCGGTGTAGCCCCCGGCGAAGGCGTGCGTGCGCATCGCCTGGGCGAACGCGGCGCGCAGCCTTGCGCGGCGATCGAGCAGGATGTCGGGAAAACGCAGGAGCAGCGGCATCCGCAAACCCATCTCCCGCGCGCGCGCGATCGCGTCGTCCAACGCGATGACCGGACCGTCCGCGCCACGCGGGCGCATCACGGCACGGCCGCCGGCGCCCACGTCCACATAGCCATCGCCCCAGTGCGGCACCGAATACAGGGCGCGCGCGTCGTCGAGGCTCCATTCCTGCACCATGGGGAGATTCCGTAAACGGCGGAAAGCGCGAATTGTAGCGCCCCGCTGCGATCCGGCCGTTACAATCCCGAGCCTGCTCCACGGATGACACGCATGTCCCCGGACAACTGGTTCACCGAAAAACACGATGCTTCCGGCTCATCCATCGGCTATCGCGTCGAGGAAAAGCTCGCCGACGAAACGACCCCGTTCCAGCACATCGAGATCTACCGCACCACCGGTTGGGGCAACCTGATGGTGATCGACGGCTGCGTGATGCTGACCACGCGCGACAACTTCCTCTACCACGAGATGATGACCCACCCGGCGCTCTACACCCACCCCGCGCCGCGCAATGTGGCGATCATCGGCGGCGGCGACTGCGGCACCCTGCGGGAGGTGCTGCGCCACCCCGAAGTGGAATCAGCCATCCAGATCGAGATCGACGAACGCGTGACGCGGCTTGCCGAAACGTATTTCCCCGAGCTATGCGAGTCCAACGTCGATCCGCGTGCAAAGTTGCTGTTCGACGACGGCATCCGGTACATGGCGGACGCCGACCCGGGGTCCCTCGATCTCGTGATCGTCGATTCCACCGATCCGGTGGGACCGGCGGAAGGACTCTTCAACGCCAGGTTCTACGCGAGTTGCTTTCGCGCGCTGCGCGCGGGCGGCATCCTCGTGCAGCAGTCGGAATCGCCACTGGTGCTGCTGGAACTCATCCAGTCGATGCACACCGCGATGCGCGGCGTCGGTTTCGGCGCGACCCGGACGCTGCCGTTCCCGCAACCGTGCTACCCGACCGGCTGGTGGAGTTGCACCCTGGCATGCAAGGGCGGCGACCTCGCCGCGTTTCGCGAGGACGATGCAGCGACGAGGCCGTTCGCGACCCTTTACTACAATGCCGATATCCACCGCGCCGCACTGGCGCAGCCCGAGTTCATGCGCGCCGCACTCGGCTCGTGACGCGGTGGCCCGGCAGGTAGCCGTTCATCCCCACGGCCTTACGGTCAGGATTTCGACTTCGGAACCCTCACGATGCGCAGATTTGCCCCCATTGTCGCCCTGACGGGCCTGTTGCTCGCGTGCAACGCCATCGCTGCCGCTCCGCCCGCCTCCGGAGCCACAGCGGAACCGCCGGCGACCGCCAGTCCGCCCGCGACGCCGCATCTCTCGCCGGCCGACCAGCAGCGCGTCGCGGCGATCCAGCAATACCAGCACGACCTGGTCAACGTGGTCGCCTTGCGCGCCGATTCCGGCTACCTGCTCGGCGCCGCGATCCTCGCCAAGCCGTTCGAGAAACAGACACCAGGGCTCGATTTCGACGCGTTGAGTGCGCGCGCTGCCGCTGCACCCGGCGCCGGCCCCGCGACCCGCTGGGCGCGCCTCGCCGCATGCGAGACCAAGGCGGATTGCCCGAACGCCGAAGCGTTCGCCTACCTGAAGCAACACGCCGCCGACAACGCCGCGGTGTGGCTGGTCCAGATGGACCTCGCTGCGGCCAAAGACGACGCCAAGGCCGAACACGCGGCGCTGCAGAAGGCGGCAACCGCAACATCCTACGACGACTATTACGGTCAGGCGTTGGCCGGGGTCGCCCGGGCGGTCGACGTGCTGCCGCCGCTGCCGGACACCACCGACGGCGCGCACGACGGTCAACCCGACAACCCCGGCGGCGTGCGTGTCCTGGTCGCCGCCAACGCAACCCGGTCGCACCCGCGTCCCGATCTGGATCCCCTGGTGGCCCTTTGCGACAGCGACGCCGTTGCCGATGACAAGGACACCCGGCAGGCCTGCCTGAAGGTCGCGCATACCCTGCAGTGGGGCAGCAGTCCGATCGCGCGCGCGGCCGGCCTGCACATCCAGGGACAACTGGAGCCCGACGACAAGCCGCAAACCGATCGGGCCAGTCGCGACCTCGCCTGGCAGGTGCACCAATACTCCACGCTGTTGCAGCGCGCGCTCACCGATTCGGCGCGGGCGTCCAAGTGGCTCGCGACCGCACGCAACGGCGGGACCGAACTCAGCCTGATCCTCGCGACGCTGCGCGCCAATGACGTTCCGCTGGAGGCGCCCGCAGACGGTACCCCGGCGCCGGCCACCAGCACTCCCCCCTGAGGCCACCACCCATGCGCGAGCTGTTGTTGCTGCGTCACGCCGAGGCCCTGTCGGCAGGTCCGGACACCCGCGACGTCGATCGGCGCCTCAGCCCGCACGGCGAGGCCCAGGCGCGCGCGGCGGGCACGTGGCTCGCCGGACGACTCGTCGCGCCGGATGTCGTGTTGTGTTCGCCGGCGCGCCGCGCCCGAATGACCCTCGACGGGGTCGGCGAGAGCCTGCCCATGCCGGCGCCCCGGTTCCTGGACGCCATCTACGACGCCACGCCGGGCGACTTGTTGACAATGCTCGAAGCCCACGCCGCGGACGCCGACCGGACGCTGCTCGTCGGCCACAACCCGGGGCTCGAGCAGTTGCTGGCGCTGCTGACCGAGGGCCGTTCGGCGCAGGCGCGGGGCCTGTCGCCGGCGACCCTGGCCTGGATCGAGTTTGCCGACGACGCACTCGAACCCGGCCAGGGTCGCCTGCACGCGCTCTGGTCGCCGTGAGGGCGGTCCTGGCGCTGGCTTTGCTGTGGTTGCCGGGCCTCGCGGCCGCGGCCGCACCGTCGGTCGCCCCGCAGACATGGCCGATCGATCCCGCCCGGTCACAGGCGCAATTCAGCGTGCGCAAGTTCTGGGTCGCGCATGAACACGGCACGTTTCCGCAATTGCAAGGCACGCTGCGCCGGATCGACACCTCCATCGATGCCGATCTCGTGGAGGTCGATGCGACGCTGGATGTCGCCGGGTTGCGGATGGACGATCCGGACCATCGTGCCCGCGTACTCGGGCCGGATTTCTTCGATGCCGCACGTTATCCGTGGATCCGTTTCGACTCCGATCCGTTCCCGTTTCGCGTCCTGGCAAACGGCGGGACCGTGCACGGGATGCTGACCCTGCACGGCGAGCGCCACCCGGTGGCGTTGACGTTGCAACCCTCGGACTGTCCGCGCCAGCCGCTGGCCTGCGTGATCCGCGCGCACGGCTCGATTTCGCGTTCGACCTTCGGGATGCACGCCTGGCGCGGCGTGATATCCAACCGCGTCAAGCTGGATTTGCATATCTCGCTGGGCGAACGTCCATGACCGCCCGCCGTATCATCCCCACACGATGAACCGCGGCTCGCGATCGCGACTCGGCGCATTCCTCTGCGTCCTCACGCTGGCGCT
>DASTIS010000089.1:0-2204 GCA_035717365.1 Rhodanobacteraceae bacterium | reverse complement strand
CGGCACCTTGGCGGCGCGCGCGTGCTTGACCGCTTCGATCGTCTGCGGCTTCACGCCATCGTCGGCCGCCACCACCAGAATCACGATGTCGGTCGATTGCGCGCCGCGGGCGCGCATCGAGGTGAACGCGGCGTGGCCGGGCGTGTCGAGGAAGGTGATCACGCCCTTGGGCGTGGTCACGTGATACGCGCCGATGTGTTGGGTGATGCCGCCGGCTTCGCCCGCTGCGACCTTGGTCGTCCGGATGTAATCCAGCAGCGAGGTCTTGCCGTGATCCACGTGGCCCATGATGGTGACCACCGGCGGACGCGACGAACGCTCGCCCTCGGCGGTTTCCGCGTGCGCAGCCAGCGCAGTCTCCGCGGTCCTCTCTTCCGCACGCACTGCGGTGTGGCCGAGTTCCTCGACCACCAGCGCTGCGGTGTCGTGGTCGATCACCTGGTTGATGGTGACCATCGTGCCCATCTTGAACAGCGCCTTGACCACGTCGGAACCTTTCACCGCCATTTTCTGGGCGAGGTCGGCCACGACGATCGAATCGCCGATCGCGATCTCGCGCGTCACCGGCGCGGTCGGGCGCGAAAAGCCGTGCTGCCCGGTCAACTGGGACAGGTCCATCTTCTGTCGGGGCTTCTTGCGCGTGGAACGGCGCGCACGCTCGGCGTCGGTGAGGTGCAATTCACCACCGACATAACGGGCTTTCACATCCTCATCGCCCTCGTCGCGCATGCGGTGCGAGCCGTGGCGCTTGTGCTTGTGAGCGGTCGCAGGTTCTTCCTTGCGAGCAGGCTTCGGCGCCTCGTGGCGGCGCGCAGGCGTGGTCGCCGCCGCGGCTTCGCGCGCCGCGGGCGCGGCAACGGAAGTTCCGGTAGCGGCTTGCGCCAGGGCCTCGGCTTCGGCGCGGACGCGCTCTTCCTCGGCGCGCTTGCGCTCTTCCTCCGCCGCCTGCAATTTGGCCTGCTCTTCCTGGCGACGCCGATCCTGTTCGGCGCGTTCGGCTTCCTCGCGCTCGCGCTGTTCCTGCGATTCGGCCAGCAGGCGCCGCGCTTCTTCGCGCTCGCTGTCGACGTTGGCTTCCTCGGCGATCACGCTGCGCTTGACGTAAGTGCGCTTGGCGCGCACCTCGACGTTGACCGTCTTGGAATTGGTGCCGCGGCCGCCGCCGACGGTGATCTCGCTGACCTTGCGGCGCTTGAGCGTGATCTGCCGGGGCGAGGCAGTTTCCTCGCGCGCCTGCTCGCGCTTGCCGTGCGTACGGCGCAGGAAACCGAGCAGCTTCACCTTTTCGGTGCTGCTGATGACCTGGTCGGGATTCTTGAACGGCATGCCGGCCTCTGCAAGCTGCGTCAGCAGCTTGTCTTCGGTCATGCCCAGCACACCCGCCAATTGTTTAATTGTCACGTCCGACATTCGGTCGTCCTCTTGTCGAACGCCTTGAGAGCTACTGCGCCCGGCAGCTCGCGCGCCGGCGGTACCCGGAATCCGCACGTACAGTGCGGTTCCTGCGCTCCGGCGACACGCAATCCGCCTTCGCTCGTTACGCTCTCAAGCCGTTCTCTTCAATCCAGCCATCCGGCGCTTTCGCGACGGTACTTCAACCTGCTTGTTGCTGCATCCGCTCCAACATCGGCGCGCGCGCAGCCATGATCAGCGCGGCGGCGCGTTCCTCGTCCATGCCTTCGATGTCGATCAGGTCGTCCACGGCCTGGTCGGCGAGATCGTCCACCGTGGTGATCTCGCGCTCGGCCAGCGCGTAGGCGGTTTCCTCGTCCATGCCTTCCAGCGCCAGCAACTCATCGGAAGGCTTGTGCTCGTCGATGTCCTCCTCGACTGCCAGTGCCTCGGTCAGCAACGAGTCCTTGGCGCGCGCGCGCAGTTCCTCGACGATGTCCTCGTCGAAGCCTTCCACCGCCAGCAGCTCACCGGTCGGCACGTAGGCGATTTCCTCGACCGTGGAGAAGCCTTCCTGCACCAGGATGTTGGCGATCTCCTGGTCCACTTCCAGCTTGTCCATGAACAACTGCCGCGCAGCTTCCTGCTCGGCCTCGCTCTTGGCGGCGACCTGGTCCTGGGTCATCACCTTGAGATCCCAGCCGGTCAGCTTGCTGGCGAGGCGCACGTTCTGGCCGCCGCGACCGATCGCCTGGCTCAACTTGTCCTCGGCCACCGCGATGTCCATGGAACGCTTGTCTTCGTCGACGATG
>DASTIS010000088.1:0-4467 GCA_035717365.1 Rhodanobacteraceae bacterium | reverse complement strand
GCGCGCACCGATGCGTGCGCGCCCCGCGATCACGCAGTGGCTGGACAACGTGGCCGCTTCGCCGACGACCGCATCATGTCCGACATTCGCCATGATTCCGATGTGCGCGCCCTTGGCGATTTGTGTGGATTCGCCCCTGATTGCCGAGCGCGCGATGACGGCACCCGCGTGGATGTACGCCTGTTCGCCGATTTCGACGCCCCCGAAGTGCGGAATATGCACGCGTTCGCCCTGGATCACTTTCGCATACAGGCCCTCGCAGCCAACGATTGCGCCGGCATCGATGCAGGCGTTGCGCCGTACGACCGCTGGCCCGGCGAGCACGACACGCGGACCAATCCGCACGCCTGCTTCGACTTGCACATCACCACGCAAAACCGCAGTGGGGTCCACCAACGCGGAGCCGTGTATTTTCGGTGCATCCGATGCGATGTCGGATAGCTGCGTCGCATGCAGGTGCAGGAACAGTTCCTCGGCGCGATCGCTGATGATCAGCGCCTTGTCCGACAAGGGCTCGCGGCCGATCGCATTTGCCGGCGCAATAATGGCGCGCACACAGGGGTTGGCTGCTGCCTCGGCGAAGTAAACGCGATTCATGGCCAGGCAGGCAACGCCTTCCTGGCGCGTCCACGTGAAGCCGGTCTGCCTCACTTCACACAATGCACCCGCATTGCGCACCTCGGAGATCGCGAATTCTCCGCCCAGTTGCGCCAACAGGTCGCGCAGCCCGGTCTGCCATCCGCAACTCCGTGCAGTCATCCTGGCGGAGAGGGTCATTCCGGGTCGCCCCCCTTGACCTGGCGACGAACCACGTACGACGGTTGCCCCCGGTTTTCTCCCAGAATGCGGATCAGGTATTCACCCGCCACGCCGACGGACAGCAAGCCCAGGCCGGCATAGAAGTTGATGGCCAGAAACAGGCTGGTCCATCCGGGCACGCCACTACCGCCAATCAGATGCACCAGCACGTAAACGCCACCCAGCACGAAACTCAGCAGTGACGCGCAAACACCGACGATGGAAATGACCTGCAGCGGCAACGAGCTGAAACTGAGGATGTTGTCCAGTGTGGCACGCACCAGCTTGGCCAGGTTGTAGTTGGACCTGCCATATTTGCGCGCGTTGTGTTGGACAGTCACGTTCTCGATACGTCGAGTGCTGCTCAGGATCAGCGCTCCGATGACGGGATAGCGCGTGCGGTTGGCAAGCAGCGTATCCACCAGCGGGCGGCTCAGGCAGCGGAACGAGGACATCACCAATTCTGGTGGCTTGTGGAAGATCCAGGTATTGACGGTACGCAGGAACAGGCTGCCAAGATTGCGTCCGGCCGAGTGTTGTTTTTCACCATAGGCACCGAATACCGCATCCAGGTGCGAGGAGTTGCGCAGGTGCCCGTAAAGCTTGCCGATCTCCTCCGGGGGATGTTGCAAGTCATCGTCCATGGTGACTACATATCGGCCGCGCGCGTAGGCGAATCCGCACATCAACGCGCGGAACTGTCCCGTGTTGAACATCAGTTCGATGTAGCGCAACCGTGGATATCGCGGCAGCTCGCGTTGCACGGCGAGCCCGAGCCCGTCCGGTGCGCAATCGTCGATCAGGAGTATCTCGTAGCTTGCGTTCAATGCCTTCAGCGCCGCATCCAGTCGCGACAGCAATTCGGGAAGCGCCTTGGCCGCGCCGTAGCAGGGAATCACGACGGAAATCTCCAGGTACTCCGCATCCTCCCCACTGCCGCCGGCCGGAAATTCCCGTTCATGCGGTGCGGTGCCCATCGGATTGCATTTTCCTGTCATGGCGTTTTGATGGCAACGACCAGTCGGGTACCGCCAACCGGAAGCCGCATTCCGCTTCGAACCAGCAGTGATTCGAAGCGCAGCACATGATAAAGGGCGCTATTCACCAGTGCATTCGGTTTGAGCTCACCGTTGAGATCGTCGTCGCCCCCGGGCTTGCGTTTGCGCAATCGTGAGGCAGCGAGCAACGGCAGCAGCAAGCTTACGAACGAGCTGGAGAAAACGACCGCGAAGCCCGCGGCATGCAGCTTCTGCTTCAACTCCCGATAGCGGTAACGGCGGACATGGCAGGCCCGTTCGTCCTGCGCACTCCACAGCCATGGGTGCTGCGGCACGGTCAGCACGACACCCCCGCCGGGGGCCAATGCACGACGCATTTCCCGCAATACCTGTTCGTCGTCCTCGATATGCTCGATCACGTCGAAAGCGCCGATCACGTCGAATTCGCTGTCGTAGGGAATCTGGCGGGCGTCCATCTGGAACAGATCCGCTGCGGGAAGCCGCCGGGAGGCAAAGTCCAGCCCTTCCAGAAAAATTTCGCTGCCGCTGACTTGCAGCTCGGGCAGCCTCTCGGTGATGCCGCGCAGCACGTAACCCGTGCCGCAGCCTATCTCGAGCAGGCGGCGCGCGTGCGGAAAGAACCGGCGCAATGCATGGACGATCAACTCGTTCCGCGCCCGGAACCAGAAGTGGCCCTCCTCCAATTGCGCCAAGCGTGCAAAGTGCTCCGGATGAAATCCGGGCGAGTCGTGCGCAAGGGTTGGCGCATAGCAGGGAACACCATCCATGACCGCCACTTCGGCGCCGCAGGCCGGACACGGTGCGTCATGGGAGGGCGCGGCAAAAGCGTGCCTGCAGGAGAGACAAAGCCGCATTTCAAATTCCGGCTGCGAACCAAGGCCGCCTACAGGGAGGAAGCGGCGAGTGTACGAAACTGATCCAAAGCCCCCGGATTCGCCAGCGCATCGGTGTTCTTCACTGGCTCGCCGTGGATTACGGCGCGCACGGCCAACTCGGAAATCTTGCCGGAAATCGTACGCGGGATATCGGCGACTTCGAGGATCTTCGCCGGGACGTGGCGCGGGGTGGTGTTGTCGCGGATCTGCTTGCGGATGCGCTCGCGCAGGGCGTCGTCGAGCTGCAAACCTTCCCGCAGCCGCACGAACAGCACGATGCGTTCGTCGCCCTGCCAGTGCTGGCCGACCGCGACCGATTCCAGTACCTCGGGCAGTTGTTCGACCTGGCGGTAGATTTCGGCAGTGCCGATGCGCACGCCGCCGGGGTTGAGGGTCGCGTCGGAACGGCCGTAGATGATGATGCCGTTGTGCGCGGTGAGTTCGGCGCGGTCGCCGTGGCACCATACGCCGGGGACCTTGGAGAAATAGGCTGCCTGGTATTTCTCGCCGTCCGGATCGTTCCAGAAGTACACCGGCATCGACGGGAATGGCGCGGCGCAGGCGAGTTCGCCCGGCTGTTCGCGCACCGGCTTGCCGGCCTCGTCGAGGACCTCCACCTTCATGCCGAGGCCGCGGCACTGCAGCTCGCCGCGGTACACCGGCAGCAGCGGGTTGCCGAGCGCGAAGCAGGACACGATGTCGGTTCCACCCGAGATCGACGCCAGCAGCACGCGTTCCTTCACGTCGCGATAGACGTAGTCGAAACTTTCGGGGGCGAGCGGCGAGCCGGTCGAGAGGATGGTCTTGAGCGCCTGGAGTTTGTGGGTTTCGCGTGGTTTCACGCCCATCTTGGCGGTCGCGTCGATCCACTTGGCGCTGGTGCCGAAAATGGAGATGCCGACCTCGTCGGCGAGGGTCCACAGCGCGTTGCCGTCGGGGTATGTGGGCGAGCCGTCGTACAGCACCACCGCGGCGCCGACCGCGAGGCTCGACACCAGCCAGTTCCACATCATCCAGCCGCAGGTGGTGTAGTAGAAAATGTGGTCGTCGCGTTTCAGGTCGGTGTGCAGCACCAGTTCCTTCAGGTGCTGCAGCAGCGTGCCGCCGGCGCCGTGCACGATGCACTTGGGTTGGCCGGTGGTACCCGAGGAATACATGATGTACAGCGGGTGGTCGAACGGTGTCGGCACGAATTCCAGCGCGTGGTCGTCGCTGCCGGCAAAGTCGTCCCAGCCCACGGCGTCGCGCAGGCCGTCGAGTTGCAGCGCGTCGCCGGAGTAGGCAATCACCACGCATTTTTCGATCGACGGGATCGCCGCCAGTACCTCGCGCACCTTGGCGAGGCAATCGTGGCGTTTGCCGCCGTAGGCGTAGGCGTCCGCGCAGAACAGCACCTTCGGTTCGATCTGGCCGAAGCGGTCGACGATGCCGTTGACGCCGAAATCGGGCGAGGCCGACGACCACGTTGCGCCGAGGGATGTCGCCGCCAGCATTGCAATGATGGTCTCCGGCAGGTTCGGCAGGAAGCCCGCGACGCGATCGCCCTTGCCGACGCCGGACGTTTTCAGTGCGTGCGCGATGCGGCCGACAATCGCGTGCAGTTCGGCGTAGGTGTACTCGCGCTGGTGGCCCCGCTCGTTGCGGAAGATCAGCGCCGGCTTGTCGTCCTTGAAGCGCAGCAGGTTCTGCGCGAAGTTGAGTTGCACGTTCGGAAACCAGCGCGCGCCCGGCATCTGGTCGCCGTCCACCAACGCCGGTTCGAAGTCGCCCGTCGC
>DASTIS010000087.1:0-5710 GCA_035717365.1 Rhodanobacteraceae bacterium | reverse complement strand
GGCGGTCCCACGCGAACTCGGTCCCGTCGTCGTCGGACTGATCATGGCCGGGCGCGCCGGGTCGGCGATGACCGCGAGCATCGGCGCCATGCATATCACCGAGGAATACAACGCGCTGCGGGCGTTCGGCTCCTCGCCCAGTTTGCGGCTCGCGTTGCCACGCGTCGTCGGCGCCGCGGTCAGCATGTTGCTGCTGGTGGTGTGGACCGACATGGCGACGTTGTTGGGCAGCGCACTGGCCGCACCGGCGGCGCTCGGGATCAACTACCGGTTGTTCCTCGAACAATTCGTGCAACAGGTGCAGATCGTCAACTTCTGGATAGGCCTCGGCAAGGGCGCGCTGTTCGGCGCGGTCATCGCGCTGGTCGGCTGTTATTTCGGAATGAGCGCATCCCCGGACACCGAGAGCCTGAGCCGCAATACCACCCTGTCGGTGGTGACGAGCCTGACGCTTGTCCTGCTGATCGACGCCTCCCTGGGTGCGGCGCTGACCAACGTCGGGCTGTTCTGAACCATGTCCCCGCACGCGGCCATCGCGGAGCCGGTCATCAGGATCGACAACCTGCACAAGCGCTACCGTGGCCAGGCGGTGCACAAGGGCATTGCGCTCGACGTCGAGCGCGGCGAATTCCTGTCGATCATCGGTGGCTCCGGCGCGGGGAAAACCACACTGCTCCATCAGGTGATCGGCCTGGTGAAGCCCGACGCGGGATCGATCCAGGTCCTCGGCCGGACGATCAACGAACTCGATGGCGAAGCCGCGCGATCGTTGCGCCACCACTGGGGAGTCCTGTTCCAGCGGGGCGCGCTGTTCAGCGCGTTCAACGTATTCGACAACATCGCCTTCCCGATGCGTGAACTGCGCAAGGAAGGCTGGCCGGTCGACGAAGACATGGTCCGCGACAGCGTCGCCGTGAAATTGCACATGGTCGGCCTCAAACCCGACGACGCCTGGAAACTTCCTTCGGAACTGTCGGGCGGCATGTTGAAACGAGCGGCGCTGGCACGCGCGCTCATGCTCGAAGCCGAATTGCTGTTTCTGGACGAACCCACCACCGGACTGGACCCGGCCTCGTCGTCGGAGTTCGACGCGATGCTCGGCGAGTTGCACAAGGAGCTGAACCTGACCGTGATGATGGTCACCCACGACCTGTACAGCATGGCGACCCTCAGCGATCGCGTCGCCGTGCTCGATGACGGCAAATTGGTCACGGTCGGCACGCTCCAGGAGGTCGCCAGTTTCGACCATCCCTTCATCAGGAATTTCTTCCGTTCGCGGCGCGGCGAAAACCAGTTGCGTGGCTTGTCCCACTACGAGACCCGATAGCCATGGAAAACCGCGCACACGCCATCATCGCCGTCTGCTTCCTGATCGTGTTTTCGGTCGCAGCCATCTTCGTGTTCTTCTGGCTGTCGTCGGGTCCGAGCGAACCGCTGGCCTACCGGATCGTGACCGACCAGTCGGTCAGCGGGCTGGCCCCGCAGTCCACGGTCGAATTCAAGGGACTGGAGGTCGGCCACGTCACCGGCATGCGATTCGATCCGCAGGATCGTGCCCGGGTGATCATCGATTTCCATGTCCGGCGCGACACCTACATCACCCACGCGACTTACGCGGTGGTGGCGATGCAGGGCATCACCGGCGGCAAGGTGCTGGAACTCAAGCTCGGCAGGGGCAGCTCGGCGCCGCTCCAGACCAGCGCCAGCAACCCGGCGCACATTCCGTTGCGCAAAGGCCTTCTGGCCCAACTGGCGGATTCCGCAAGCCAGGACATGCAGGCGCTCCACGACATTCTCGACAATGCCCAAAAGCTGCTTGACGCGGACAACCGCGAACACCTCAGCGCATCGATCCGGCAGATCGATGCGGCGACCGCGAAGCTGGTCGAGATCGAGACGCAGTTGATGCCTGCAGCAAGGCAAATGCCGGAACTGCTGAAAAGCGCGCAGGAAAGCCTCGACCAGAGCCACGCCTTGCTGGCCAAGGCCAACACGCTCGCCGAGGAGGCGCGCAGCCCGATCAAAAAAGCCGGGCAAGTCGAAGACACGATCCAACACCTGGGCCGCAAGCTGGACACGCAGACCGCGCCGAACATCGACGAGCTCACCCGCAGCCTGACGCGCACCTCGCGCCTGCTCGAACAACTGATTCGTGAATTGAAAGCCAAGCCGCAAAGCTTGATCTTCGGCCCGCCGACGCCTCCGCCCGGGCCCGGCGAGCCGGGATTCCGTGCCCGCGACAACAAGGACCCCGGCCATGACTAGGACCCTGCTGGCCCTCTGCGCCTGCACGCTGACGCTCGGCGGTTGCGTGCACGCAACCCGGGCCGAGTATCCGCGGCATTACGTCTTGGGCGACCCGGTCCAGACGCTCCAGGAAAATCGCGACGCCAGCAAGCCCGGTGAAATGATCCTGCAGATCACGCGTATTGGAGTGCCTGAGTGGCTCGAAGGCACGGCCATGTATTACCGGCTCGATTATCAACACGACGGCCGGCTGTCGGCGTACGGCCATTCCGACTGGATCGCGCCGCCGGCAACGCTGCTGGAACCTCTCGTCCAGGCCGCGATCGCCGCGGGCGGCAGCTGGCGTGCGGTGCTCGGCCCGGGCATTCCCGCACGCGCCGACGCCAGCCTGCAGCTTCGGCTGGACGATTTCAGCCAGAGGTTTCAGCAACCCGATCGCAGCGTCGGCGTCCTCGACGCCACCGCGACGCTGATCGACCATCACGGCGACCGTGTCGTCGCCCAAAAGCGCTTTCACATCGAGGTCGCCGCGTCCACCCCGGACGCACAAGGTGGCGCCCAGGCACTCGGCGAGGCCGGTCGGCAATTCGCCGTGCAGGTGCAGCATTGGCTGACGACCATGACGGCCAGTGCGCCGCCCTCGCCGTCAGGAAGCGACGGGCACGAGTAAGGCCTGTCTTGCACCGCATGCTTGCAGTCCGCCCGGTGCTGCCCGCCCGTGGCGAAGGATTCCGCGCATCCCGTTGCCTCCGTTCGACCAGCATGGCCGACACCATCGCGGAAGACAGCCTGACCAATGGCACATTTGCCGTGCCGGTGAACGGCCCATGCTTGTCGCCGTCCATCCCGGACCAGGGGCCCTGCGAAAGCGTCGTTCGCCTTCGCCAGCCGACAAACCCGGGAACGCGGCAACTCCAATAAGAATCAGCCGGCCAAGAGGGGAACTCCTGTGAAAAGAATCATGATTCTTGTATCCGCGTTGCTGGTTCTCGGGACGGTGGGCATCGCGCAGGCCCGCGACGCGCACGGGAAAAAGGGCGGCGATGCAACCGCCGCGGCGACGCATGTCGCGCCGCCCACGGACCAGAGTGCCGTGACCCACGGCCGCGTCACGGTGTCCGGCAGGACCATCAACTACACGGCTACTGCCGGTGTGCTGATCCTCAAGAACAAGGACGAAAAACCCGTCGCCAGCATGTCCTACGTCGCCTACGTCAAGAGCGGCGTGAAGAATCCCGCGACGCGGCCGATCACGTTCCTGTACAACGGCGGCCCCGGCTCTTCCACGATCTGGCTGCACATGCTCGCGTTCGGGCCGAAGCGGGTGGTGGTTGGCAGCGGCGCCCTGACGCCACCGGCACCGTACCAACTGGTCAACAACGACAACAGCCTGCTCGACGCCAGCGACCTGGTCTTCGTCGATGCGCCCGGCACGGGCTTCGGTCGGGTGATCGGCAAGGACGACGGCGGCGCGGGTACAGGCAAGGACGTGTACGGTTTCGATGAAGACGCGCACGCCTTCGCGCAGTTCATCACGCGTTATCTCACCCTCAACAGTCGCTGGGGTTCGCCCAAGTTCCTGTTCGGCGAAAGCTATGGCACGACCCGCTCGGCGATGCTGGCGAACATCCTCGAAAACGACGACAGCGTGGGGCTGAACGGCGTCATGTTGCTGTCCGCGGTTCTCAGTTACGGCATCGGGGTCGACTTTCCGCAGGTCAGCCCGGGCACCAACAACATTTCCTATGCGCTGGGCCTGCCCAGTTACGCGGCCACCGCGTGGTATCACCACAAGCTGCCGCAGCAACCTGCCGACCTGCAGGCGTTCCTGGAACAGGTCGAGCACTTCGCAACCACCGACTACTTGCACGCGTTGATGCAGGGCTCCCTGCTTGATCCTGCCACCCGCCAGAAGATTGCAGAACAAATCCACCAGTACACGGGCCTGCCGACCGCCTACATCGTCAAGGCCAATCTGCGTGTTTCCGGCGGCCAGTTCGCGCACGAACTGCTCGGTGCCAACGACATGGTGACCGGGCGTCTGGATTCGCGTTACAGCGGTCCCGCCCTCGACCCGCTGGCCGAATCGGCGGATTACGATCCGATGGACTCCGCGATCGACGCGCCGACGGTTGCCGAGTTCAACGATTACGTCCGTAATACGCTGGACTTCGGCCAGCACATGACCTACAAGCCGCAGATCAACGTGTTCAAGGAATGGGATTTCAAGCACCAGCCACCCGGCGCACCCTTCCCGCTGCCTTTGACGCCGAACGTGATGCCGGACCTGGCCTCGGCGATGAAGCACGACCCCGCCCTGCACATCCTCCTGATGGGCGGCTATTTCGATCTCGGCACGCCGTTCTACTCGGCCGAATACGAAATGCACCAGTTGCCGATCCCGGCCGACCTGCAGCAGAACATCAGCTACAAGTTCTTCCCGTCGGGACACATGGTGTACCTGAATCCGAAGTCCCACGACGGCCTGCACGCTGCCGCGGCGGCGTTCATCGAATCAAACTACAAGCACTAGATTGCGTATCCGGCATGCTTTCGAGAGGCCCTTCGGGGCCTCTTGCTTGATCGACGCCGTCCGGTATCAGCAGCCCGCGACGAGCAAGACGCTCAAACCCGATGCGCCAGCGCGAAATCGATGGCCGCACACGCGGCCGCGGCTTGCGCGGCATTGCATTGTTCGGGCGAGGCGCGCGGGCTGTCGGGATACACCTCGGTGGTGGTGCGATAACGCGCGGCGGTGATGCCGGCACACAGCCTCCATTCGACCAGCGGATACTCGATCACGCCGGGCGCCACCACCGGCGAACCGATGATCGTGCCGTCGGGATCGGCCGGGGCGATGTGGGTCACCTTGGCCACGGCCGCGATCACCGCCTGCTGGAATTCCGGCTGCGGGTTGGCACTGTCGGCGCAAAGATAAAAACCGTCCGGGATGGTTCCCGGCTCGAACGGCTTGCCATCGCGCGCGGCCAGTGCCGGACGAAACTCCGACTCGTCGGTGTCGGTGGTTTCGTGCAGGTCGATGTGCATCAGCACACGATCGCGGAACGGCGTCACGAACTCGATCAGCGCGGCGGATTCAGGCGCCGGGCTGTCGGCGACGAAATTCCGGTTCGGATCGAGCGCGTACGGATTCCAGCGATGGATGCGTTCGTAACCCCAAGGGCTGACACACGGCACGATCACGAGGTTGGCGCCGCCCACATAGTCGGAGGCATGCCGTTCGGCGAAACGCAGCGCGCCATGCACGCCGCTGGTCTCGTAGCCGTGCACGCCGCCCGTCACCAGCATGATCGGCTGCGCATCGTCCCATGCGCGCGTTTTCAGCGCGAACTGCGGATAACTGTCCGGCGCATAATCCAGCGTTCCGTACTGCACCACATCGAAATGCGGACGCAGCCGTTCGACCCCACGCAACACATCATCGGCGTAACTGCGCTGCTTG
>DASTIS010000086.1:0-9828 GCA_035717365.1 Rhodanobacteraceae bacterium | reverse complement strand
ACCGACAAGGTGTACCAGGCATTCCTCGGCGACTACGCCGCCAACAATGCCTTCCTGCACTCGCATACCTTCAGCGGCAACCCGATCGCCTGCGCGGCGGCACTGGCCTCGCTGGCGATATTCGACGACGAGCCCGTGCTGGAACGCAACCGCGCGCTGGCGGCGCACCTGGCCGAACGCCTCGAACCGCTGCGCGATCACCCGCACATCGCGGGTTTGCGCCAGACCGGGCTGATCGCCGCATTCGACCTGGTTGACGGCACGGCGCCGCGGGCGCCTTACCCCGGCGCGGAACGGCGCGGCCTGCGCTTCTACCGCCACGCGCTGGACATTGGCGTGCTGCTGCGCCCGCTGGGCGACACGGTGTATTTCCTGCCGCCTTATTGCATCGACGATGGCGACATCGACTCGATGGTCGATGCAGCAGTCAGTGCGGTGGATGCCGCGACGGCTTGATGCGGCCGCAGCGGGCCTGCCGCGGGTCGGTCAGTGCCCGTGCACCATCACCGAGGGATCCAGCATCTGCAGCGCCCGGCCAACATTGGTCGCGCCGGTGCGCTGGATGTCCTGCTGGGTGTAGCTGTTGCCCGCGACCGGCAGGCATTGGCCCTTGGGCGGCGGGATATGGCTGCCGGTGTGGCGGATGCACATCCGCGAATCGACGCGCGACACCGCGCGCTTCACCTTGGGCGTGGTCGCCGCATGGTCAGCCGTCGCGGTCGAGGTGTCGGCCTGCGCGTTGGCGCTGGCTTGCTGCGCCGAGGCTGGAAAGGCGAAGGTTGCAGCACCGCACAGCGTTGCGAGAGTGGTTCCGAGAAGCAGTTTGTTCATGTCGAAAACTCCGATCTGACGCCGCAGATCCATTGTGCGCCTGTCGGCGCCGCTTGGCCACCAGTCCCGACGCGCGCGACAAGCTTCGTTCATAATTTGGACCGCCAAACCCCGGGAAAATTCCGTCCATGCGCGTCACCCGCCTGTTCGTCGAGGCTCCCCTGCAGCCCGGTTGCGAGCTGGCGCTGCCCGCCGCCCCGGCGACGCACGCCGTCCGGGTGTTGCGGCTGAAGCCCGGTGACGCGCTGACGTTGTTCAATGGCGACGGCCGGGAATACCCGGCGCGCCTGCTCACCGCCGGCACCCGGGACGCGCGGGTGGCGATCGGATCGGTCGCCACGCCCGACCGGGAATCGCCCTTGCAGGTCACCCTGGTGCAGGCCATTGCGCGCGGCGAAAAAATGGACTGGATCATCCAGAAGGCCACCGAACTCGGCGCCGTCCGCCTTGCCCCCATCTCGACCGAGCGCAGCGAAGTCAGGCTGGACCCGACCCGCGCACGCAAGCGCCTCGAACATTGGCGCGCAGTGGCGATCTCGGCCTGCGAGCAATGCGGTCGCAACATCGTGCCGCGTATCGATCCGCCGGTCGCGTTGGCGGCATGGCTGGAAGGAGGTGACGCGGATCGATCGACGACCCGCTGGATGCTGCATCCGGAAGGTGACACCCGGCTGCGCGACTTGCCGAAACCACCGACGCGCCTGGAACTCGCGATCGGCCCGGAAGGCGGCTTCAGCGAAACCGACCTCACCGCGTTGCGCGCGCAAGGCTTTCGCGAACTGGCGCTGGGCCCGCGCATCCTGCGCACCGAAACCGCCGGCCTCGCGGCGATTGCCGCGCTGCAGGCGCTTTGCGGGGACCTGTAGCGTGATCACCACGCGTTCGACGTTTCAATGTGAATTGGGCCATCCCGACACGTATCCCTGCGGCAAAACGGCCTCCACCATTGCGAAGTCGCCATGACCTTACCGCGACTCGTGCATGATGCGCGCGGTACCTGAAACGCGAATCGAACTCCCGGGCGTCGGCGGAATTTCGGCCCGCAAGCGAGAGCGCATGCCCATGTCCTCGCCCTGCAGAAGATCGATGGCGCCGCCGTGGGGCCACGCGATGTCGCGCAGGTAACCGGCAAAAGCCGCCGTCGCGGCACCCGTGGCCGGATCTTCGTAGACACCGCCGGATGCGAATGGATTGCGCGTGTGGAACCGTCGTGATGTCTCGGCCCAGGCAAGCAGGATCGTGACAAGGCCGGCCCGATTCATCAGGCTGCGGCCGGCATCCAGATCGTAGGCCATCGCAGCCAGGGCCTGTCGGGATTTCAAACCCAGCGCCAGGTGATCGGCACCGCCATGGACGATCGCGGGAGGAATGCGTTCATCCAAATCCTCGGGTGTGTAGCCGAACAGTCCGAGTGCGTCGGACACCAGCTGCGTGGGGGCTGGCATGCTGCGGGTGGGCGGAGATTGCAGCGCAGCCGTCACGAGGCCGTCACTGGCGCGAGCTTCGACCGTGATGTTCGCCTGATTGAGGGTGAGTGCGAAAATGCCGTCGCCATGCCTCAGCGCCAGCGCCGCGCCCAGCGCGATCGTTGCATGACCGCAGAAGGGCACTTCGGATTCCGGCGAGAAATAGCGCACCCTCCAGCCCTTGCCGGTCGGCGCTGCAAAAGCGGTTTCGGAAAAATTGACCTCGGCGGCCACCCGCTGCATCGCGTCGACGTCGGGAAGCTGGTCGCCCAACGCGACACCGGCTGGATTGCCGCCCGTGCCGCCGTCGGAAAAAGCGGCAATTTTCAGAACATCCATGGTTTTTTCCTTTCGAGGTGGCGGGGCCAACCCGCGGTTGTGAAAATCCTGTCGAACGAGATATTCGCGCAACGCGCGTGCAAGCTCAGCGCATGCTCGCCACCGCCGAACACGTGTCGTCACCGCAAGCCTGCCAGCCGCCGCCGAGCGCCTTGTACAGTGCCACCGCGCGGATGTTGATCGCGGCCTCGCCCCGGGCCAGGGCGTCAGCGGCAGCAAGTTGCACGCGTTCGGCATCCAGCAACTCCAGGAATCCGGTCGCGCCTTCCTTGTAGCGGATGCGCGCAAGGTCGGCGGCACGGCGACTGTGCCGGGCCTGAGCGATCAGTTTATCCACGCGCACGTGCTGCTGGTTGTAACCGACCACCGCGTCGTCGACATCCTCGATCGCCTCCAGGATGGTGCGCTGGTAGTTCGCCTGTGCCGCGTCGGCGCGTGCCTCGGCCGCGTGCAGTTCGCTGCGAACGCGTTTCACGTTGAGGCCCTTCCAGGTGATGCTGGGCATGATCGACCACGCGCGCGTGGACGGGCTGCCGAAATCGTTGCTGCGGCCAGCGAGGAATCCAAGGAAGCCGCCCAGCGAAATGTGCGGAAAGAAGTCCGCCTTGGCCACGCCAATGCGCGCGGTGGCCGCGGCGTATTTGCGCTCGGCGACACGCACGTCGGGGCGCCGCGCCAACACGTTGCCGGCCGCGCCGATCGGCAGCACCGCGTCGATCGGCTGGAACGTCCTGGGCGACACATCGACATCCAGCGCGCCCGGCTGTTCGCCCAGCAACACCGCGAGCCGGTTTTCATCGGCATGCGTTTGCATCGCCAGCAACGGCAACTGCGCTTCCACGGCGCTCAACCGAGCTTCGGCGCTGGCCACGTCCTGCTGCGACGCGGTGCCGACCTGGGCGCGTGCGCGGATCAGCTTCAGCGTGTCCTGCTGGTTGGCAATGTCGCGCCGGGCGATATCCAGCCGCTGCTGCACCCCGCGCAATTCGAAGTAATTGCGCGCGACCTCGGCAAACAGGCTCACCTGCACGTCTTGCAACGCGGCCTTGCGCGCGCCGAAATCGGCGTGCGCGGCTTCCACGGAACGGCGCACGCCACCGAACAGGTCAATCTCCCAACTGGCGTCGAAACCGGCCTGGTAGGCGGTGACCGTATTGCGCTGACCGCTGACGCCCGGCGTCTGCCCACGGCTGCGTGTGTACGAAATGCCGGCCTCGATATCCGGAAAATATTGCGACTTCGCACCGCCCAGCATGGCGCGTGATTCATCGAGGCGCGCCACGGCGATGCGCAGGTCCAGGTTCTTCGCCGCCGCGCGCTGGATCAGCGCATCCAGTACCGGATCGCCGAACTGTTTCCACCACTCGGCCTGGAAATGCGCGCCACTTTCACGCGCCACATCCAGGCCCTGCAACTGCGGCACGGGCGTGGCGGGCTTGTGGTAGTCCGGCCCGACGGTGACGCAGCCGGCCAGTGCGAGGGCCGCGACCAGCACCGTGCTTCGAATCAACGAAATCATCTCAGTGTCCCTCCAGCGCCGGTCGTGCGCTCGTTTGCGCGCGCTTGCGCGCTTCGCGACGCTCGACCAGCGCGCGAATCACGACGTAGAACAACGGGGTGTAGATCAAGCCGAAGATGGTGACGCCAAGCATTCCGGAGAACACCGCCACGCCCATTGCGTGGCGCATCTCGGCGCCGGCGCCGTGCGAAGCGACCAGCGGCACCACGCCCATGATGAACGCAATCGAGGTCATCAGGATTGGACGCAACCGCAATCTTGCGGCTTCCAGCACCGCTTCGTGGCGGCTCATGCCTTCGAGCTGGCGTTCGCGCGCGAATTCCACGATCAGGATCGCGTTCTTGCAGGCGAGCCCCACCAATACGATCAGCCCGATCTGGGTGAAGATGTTGTTGTCGCCGCCCGACAACCACACGCCGGCGATCGCGGACAACAGCACCATCGGCACGATCAGGATCACGGCCAGCGGCAGCGACCAGCTTTCATACAGAGACGAAAGCACCAGGAACACCAGCAGCACGCACAGCGGGAACACCAGGATCGCGGTGTTGCCGGCGAGGATCTGCTGGTAGGTCAGGTCGGTCCATTCGAAGCTGAGGCCGTTCGGCAACTTGTCGTGCGCCAGTTTCTCCATCGCCGCCTGCGCCTGGCCCGAGCTGTAGCCCAGCGCCGGGCCGCCGTTGATCTCGGCGGTGGGATAGCCGTTGTAGTGCATCACGCGATCGGGACCGGCGCCGCGCTTGACGGTGACGAACGAACCCAGCGGCACCATGTCGCCGCGATCGTTGCGGGTCTTCAACTGGCTGATGTCCTGGAGGTCGCGACGGAACGACGGCTCGGCCGACAGGTTCACCTGGTAGGTGCGACCGAAACGGTTGAAGTCGTTGACGTACAGCGAACCGAGGTACGCCTGCATGGTCTGGTACGCGTCTCCCAGATCCACGCCTTCGGCCTTGGCCTTCTCACGATCGACGTCCACGTCGACTTGCGGTACGTTCACCTGGAAGCTGGAGAACAACCCCGCCAGCGCGGGATCCTTGCGGCTGGCCGCGATCAGGTTCTGGGTCTGCTTGTACAACTCGTTGAAACCGAGCTGACCGCGGTCCTCGATCTGCATGCGGAACCCGCCGATCGTACCCAGACCCATCACTGGCGGCGGCGGGAACACCGCGATGTAGGCGTCCTGGATCGACGCATACTTCTGGTTCAGCGCACCGGCGATCGCGCCCGCGGACAGCTCCGCGCTGCGGCGCTCGTCGAAGGGATCCAGCGTCACGAACACGACACCCGCGTTCGAGGCATTGGTGAAGCCATTGATCGAGAGACCGGGAAACGCGACCGCGCTTTGCACGCCCGGCTGCTTCAGGGCGATCGCGCTCATGCGCTTGATCACGTCCTCGGTGCGATCGAGCGATGCGGCATCCGGCAACTGCGCGAACGACACCAGGTACTGCTTGTCCTGGGTCGGCACGAAGCCGGTCGGCACATGCGTGAAACCGAACACGGTCAGTGCGATCAGCGCCGCATACACCGCGAGCGCGGCCAGGCCCTTGCCCTGCAGGCGACGGGTGCCCGCGACATAGCGTTCCGCACCGCGCCGGAACAGGCGGTTGAACGGATGGAACAGCCAACCGAACGCCCGGTCGATGCCGCGCGTCAGGCGGTCCTTGGGCGCATCGTGCGGCTTCAGCAGGATGGCGGACAGCGCGGGGCTGAGCGTCAACGAGTTGAATGCCGAGATCACCGTGGAGATCGCGATGGTCAGCGCGAACTGGCGGTAGAACTCACCGGTGAGCCCGCTGATGAACGCGGTCGGGATGAACACTGCACACAGCACCAGCGCGGTTGCGACAATCGGGCCGGTGACCTCGCGCATCGCCTGGCGGGTCGCCTCCTTCGGAGACTGACCGAGCTCGATGTGGCGTTCGACGTTTTCGACCACCACGATCGCGTCGTCCACCACGATGCCGATCGCCAGCACCATCCCGAACAACGACAGTGCATTGAGCGAAAAGCCGACGACGTACATCACCGCGAAGGTGCCGATCAGCGACACCGGCACCGCGATCAGCGGAATCACCGACGCGCGCCAGGTCTGCAGGAACAGGATCACCACCAATACCACGAGCGCGATCGCCTCCAGCAGCGTGTGCGCCACCGCCTCGATCGAGCCGCGCACGAACACCGTCGGGTCGTACACGATGTGGTAATCGACGCCTTGCGGAAAATCCTTCTTCAGGTGCGCCATGGTGGCGCGCACTTCGTCGGAGATCTGGATCGCGTTGGAACCCGGCCGTGCGAAAATCGGGATCGCCACCGCCGGCTGGTTGTCCAGCAGGCTGCGCAGCGCGTAATGGTCGGAACCCAGTTGCACCCGCGCCACATCGCCGAGGTGCACGGTGGCGCCGCTCGCATCCGTGCGCAGCACGATGTTGCGGAACTCGTCCGCCGTGCTCAACCGGCCTTGGGTATTGATGTTCAGCTGGAAATCGGCGTCGTTGCGCACCGGCGGCGCGTTCAGCGAGCCGGCCGCCACCTGCAGGTTCTGCTCGCGGATCGCCTTCACCACATCGCCGGTCGTAAGGCCGCGCTGGGCCAGCTTCTGCGGATTCAGCCACACCCGCATCGAGTATTCGCCGGCGCCGAAGATCTGCACGTCGCCGATTCCGTCCAGCCGGCTCAGCACGTCCTTCACGTGCAACCGCGCGTAATTCGACAGGTACAGCATGTCGTAGCGCTGGTTCGGCGACGTGAGGTGCACGACCATCGTGAGGTCGGGTGAACTCTTCTTGGTGGTGACACCGAGCCGCTGGACTTCCTCGGGCAGGCGCGGCAATGCCTGCGCCACGCGGTTCTGCACTTCCACCTGCGCGTCGTTGAGGTCGGTGCCGAGCGCGAAGGTGACGGTCAGCGTCATCACGCCGTCGCTGGTGGCCTGCGAGGACGTGTACAGCATGCCCTCGACGCCATTGATCTGTTCTTCCAGCGGGGTGGCGACGGTCTCGGCGATCACCTTCGGATTGGCGCCGGGATAGTTCGCGCGCACCACCACCGTGGGCGGCACCACTTCCGGGTACTCGCTGATCGGCAACTGGAACACCGCGATGCCGCCGGTGATCAGGAACAACAGCGACAGCACCGCGGCCATGATCGGCCGGTCGACGAAATATTGGGCAATGTTCTTCATGGGATTTCCTGGTCTTCACGCCAAACGGGCTGTTTCCTTCTCCCGCCGGGAGAAGGTGCCCAACGGGCGGATGAGGGTTCGGCGAAACTTCAGGGCGACACGCAGGCCATACCCTCACCTGCGTGCCGGCACGCGTTCCCGGGGAGAAAGGGACGCAACAGGCGATCCATCGGCGCCATCACGATTGGCCTGCGCGGTGCGTTGGTGTGGCAACGTCTGCGCGCCGGCAGCTTCGACCAACGCCTTGTCCTGCGCGTCGAGCCGGTAATCCATGGCCACCTGTTCGGCGTTCACTTCGATGCCGGGGCGCACGCGCTGCAAGCCGTTCACCACCACCTCGTCGTCGGCCTTCAAACCGCTGGCGATCACGCGCAGGCCGTGGAACAGCGGACCGGTGTTGACCTTGCGGTACTGCACCTTGTGCTGGGCATCGACCACGTAAACGAACTGGTTGGCGAGGTCGGTGCCGACCGCACGGTCGTCGATCAGGATTCGCGGCTTCGGCTGGCCCATCTGCACGCGCACGTGTGCGTAAAGGCCCGGCGTGAACAGCCCATTCGGATTGTCGAAGACCGCGCGCAACCGCATCGTTCCCGAATCGGTGTGCAACTGGTTGTCGACGAAATCGAGCCGGCCCGCGTGCGGATAACCCTGCTCGTCCGACAGGCCCATCGCCACGGCCACGCGCGGCTTGCGGCCATCGCCAAGCGCCGCCGCACGCAGGTGGTCCAGCTTCAGCCAGGTGTGCTCGTCCACGTCGAAGTACACGTACACCGGATTCACCGACACGACGCTGGTGAGCACGTCCGAACTGGTGACGAGGTTGCCGGGCGTGACGTGGGCGTTGCTGATGCGCCCGTCGATCGGCGCGCGTACATCGGTGAAGCCGAGGTTGAGCTTCGCCGCCGCCAGCGCCGCATCCGCGGCCGCCAGCGCCGCCTTCGCGCTTTGCGCGGCGGTGGACAGGCGATCCGCTTCGGCTTTCGCGATGGCGTGCTGGGCCAACAGGCGATGCGCGCGGCCGGCGTTGTCACGGGCCAGCTTCAGCGCGGCCCTGGCCTGGTCGCGCTGGGCGGCGAGGCGGTCCACCTCGGCCTGGAACGGGCGCGGGTCGATCTTGAACAACACCTCGCCCTTGTGGACCAGGGCGCCCTCGGTGAACAGCACCGCCTGCACGTAACCGCCCACACGCGGCTGCACGCGGACGGTGTCCACCGCCTGCAATTGCCCGGTGAAATCGGCGCTGTCGCTCACCGGTCGTTCCATCACCGTGGCCACCGTGACCTCGGGTGGGCCGGCCGGCGGTGTCTGCGCGTGGCCACTGCGGTGGGCGAGGACGGCCCAACTGCCCAGGCTCGCCGCTGCCACCAAACCGATCAGGATCAATTTCTTTTTCATCATCCAGCTCCCTGGTGAGGTTCCGTGCCGAGAGCGGCACGCGGGAAGCCGCATAGATAAGAACACTGATCAGTTCAATAACCCCAACCTCATGCATTGCACTCGTGACTGAGGGTCACGAATCGAGGCATAATGCGCCGGATGGAAGACTTTTCGGCAATAGCCAGTTTTGTCCGGGTGGTCGAGGCCAAGAGCTTCAGGGCAGCCGCCGCGCAACTGGAAATGACGCCATCAGGGGTCAGCCGGGCCGTGTCACGGCTGGAAGAGCAGATTGGCGTGCGCTTGTTGTTTCGCAGCACGCGCGCACTCCGGCTCACCGACGACGGCGAATCGTTCTACCAGCGTTGCAAGGACATCCTGGCCGACCTCGGCGATGCGGTGGAGGCACTGGGCTACGCGCGCATCAAGCCGCAAGGCAAGTTGCGGGTCGCGATGAACGTGTCGATCGGCCGCGCCGGCCTGATCCCGAACCTGGCCGATTTCGAGGCCCGCTATCCCGACATCCGGCTGGAACTGGCGATGAGCGACCGCAACATCGGGCTGATCGAGGAAGGCATCGACTGCGCGATCCGCATGGGCGAGCTGGAAGACTCCAACCTCGTCGCGCGGAAACTCGGCTACTTCAACAACGTCCTGTGCGCTTCGCCCGCGTACCTCGCCCGCCATGGCACGCCCACGAGCATCGAGGACCTCAGGCAGCACCAGTGCGTCAACTACGTGTACCCCGCCAACGGTCGCGCGTACGAGTGGCAATTCGATTCGCCGGACGGACCCGTCACGCTGGATGTCGATGCACACCTGCTGATCAACGACGGCGAATCGGTGATCCAGGCCGCCATGGCCGGGCTCGGGATCATCCAGGTGCCACACTGGCTGGCCGCGGGCCCGATCGGCCATGGCAAGCTGCAGGTCATCTTGGAAAACACCATCTCGACCGGCTCACCGGTCTGGATCGTCTATCCGCAAAAGAAGCACCTGTCGGCACGCGTCCATGCCTTCATCGACTGGATCCAGGAAGTGTTCAGTCGCGACAATCTGCCGGCGTGCCGGCGCGGCGGCAAACCCGATGCCATGCACCGCGACACGCT
>DASTIS010000085.1:0-7267 GCA_035717365.1 Rhodanobacteraceae bacterium | reverse complement strand
CAGGGTCAGCTTGCCCTCGCGCGCCCGCTTGGCGAAGTCCGCGATGGCCAGTTCGACTTGTGCGAAGCTCATGTCCTGCGCGTCGCGAAGGACCGGCGTCACCAGGCCGCGCTCGGTCGAGACCGCGATCGAGATGTCCTGATAACCGTGGTAGATGATGTCGTTGCCGTCGACGGAGGCATTGACCACCGGATAATGCTTCAGCGCTTCGCAGGTCGCCTTGACGAAGAAACTCATGTAGCCGAGCTTCACGCCGTGGGTCTTCTGGAACGCTTCCCCGAGCTGCTTGCGCATCGCGACGACTTTCGCGAGGTTGACTTCGTTGGACGAGGTCAGCATCGCGGTCGAATTCTTCGACTGCATCAGGCGTTCGGCAATGCGGGCACGCATGCGCGTCATGGGAACGCGCTCTTCGGCACGGGAACCGGGACTCGGGACCCCGGACCCGTGACTCGGGGAGGGAGCAGGCGCGGGTTTCGGCGCCTTGGTGGCTTGCCCGTCCTTCGCGTAATTGACCAAATCCTCCTTGGTGACCTGGCCACCGCGGCCGGTACCTTCCACTTGCGAAACGTCGATCTTTTCCTCAGTGGCCACGCGGCGCGCCGCTGGCGACAACGTTTCGGCAGCTGCCTTTCCGAGTCCCGAGTCCCGGGTCCCGGGTCCCGGGGGCGCCGCCGGTGTTTCCGCCTTCGCCGGTACTTCCGCCTTGGCCGGTGGTTCGGGTTGCTTCGTTTCCTTCTTTTCCTCGGTAGCCTTCGGCGCCTCGGCCACCGCGCCTTCCTCGAGGATCGCGATCACGTCCTGGCTGTTGACGGTATCGCCGGTGTCGTGACGGATTTCCTTGAGCACGCCGTCGGCGGGGGCCGGCACCTCCAGCACGACCTTGTCGGTTTCCAGGTCGACCAGGTTTTCATCGCGCTTGACCGCGTCACCGGGCTTCTTGTGCCACGCGGCTATGGTGGCGTCACTGACGGATTCTGGAAGTACCGGAACCTTGACTTCGGTCGACATGGTTTGTCCTTGGCGGTGAATCAGTTGTTGCTGCGAGTCAAAACTCCTCCCCCTTCAAGGGGGAGGCCGGGAGGGGGATGGCGTCGTGGTATGGCGTGACAAAACCCATCCCGACCCCTCCCCTTGAAGGGGAGGGCCTTTCATTCCACCGAATGATTGTCGCCCGCCGGCTCGACCAGCGCCTGCTGCACCAGTGCGCGTTGTTCGGCGACGTGGGTATTGTAGTGGCCCGCAGCGGGCGCCGGTGAACGTACCCGGCCCGCGTAGTGGAGGCTGTGGTGGCCGTCCGCGCAGGCCTGCAAATGATGGCGGATCTGGAACCACGCACCCTGGTTCATGGGTTCTTCCTGGCACCAGATCACTTCCTTCGACGACGGATACTTGTCGAGTTCCGAGCTGACCTCGGCACGCGGGAACGGATACAACTGCTCGACGCGCACGATTGCGACGTCGTCGATCTGCTGCTTGTCCGCCTCTTCGAACAGGTCGTAGAAGACCTTGCCCGAGCACAACACCACGCGCTTGACCTTCTTCGCGCTCTTGATGCGCTGGTCCGGGATTACGACGTGAAACGTCCCGCTTTCGAGATCGTCCAGCGAGGATACGGCCAGCTTGTGGCGCAGCAGCGACTTCGGCGTCAACGCCACCAGCGGTTTGCGACAATCGCGCAGCATCTGTCGGCGCAGCATGTGGAACATCTGCGATGGGGTGGTCGGCACGCACACCTGCATGTTGTCCAGCGCACAAAGTTGCAGGTAGCGTTCCAGTCGTGCAGAGGAATGTTCGGGGCCCTGGCCCTCGTAGCCATGCGGCAGCAGCAGCACCAGGCCGCACAGCCGGCCCCACTTCGCTTCGCCCGAGGAAATGAACTGATCGATCACGACCTGCGCGCCGTTGGCGAAGTCGCCGAACTGCGCTTCCCAGACCGTGAGCGTATCGGGATCGGCGGTGGCGAACCCGTATTCGAACGCCAGCACCGCCAGTTCCGACAGCAGCGAGTCGATCACTTCCACCGCGACGTCTTCGCGCACGTGCGCGAGCGGGGTGTAGACCTCCCCCGTTTTCTGGTCGTGGAGTTCGGCATGGCGGTGAAAGAAGGTGCCGCGCGGCGTGTCCTGCCCGACCAGGCGCAGCGCACAGCCCTGGTCGACCAGGGTGGCATAGGCGAGATTTTCCGCGTAGCCCCAGTCGAGCGGCAGTTCGCCCTCGGCCATCTTGCGGCGGTCGGCGTAGATCTTGGCAACGCGCGATTGCAGGACGACACTGTCCGGCCACACCAGGATCCGGGCCGCGAGTTCGTTCAGTCGCTTGCGCGCCACACCGGTATCGACCGATTGTGCCAGGCTGCCGTTGGTGAACCGGCCCCAGTCCACGGCGAATTTCTGGGTGCCGGGCGCGGCGAGCTCGGTGACCGGCTTGCCGGCATCGAGCCTGGCGCGATAATCCTCGAACAGCTTCTGGGCGTCCCCGTCGCCGATCATCCCGCGTTCGGCCAGCGTCCTGGCGTAGAGTTCCCTCGTCGGCCGCAACTGCTTGATCACGTCGTACATGATCGGCTGCGTGGCCGAGGGTTCGTCGGCCTCGTTGTGGCCGTGGCGCCGGTAGCAAATCAGGTCGACGACCACGTCCTTGTGGAACTGCTGGCGGAAATCGAACGCCAGCCGTTCGCATTGCAGCACGGCCTCGGGGTCGTCGCCGTTCACGTGCAGCACCGGCGCGTTCACCATCTTGGCGACGTCGGTACAGTACAGCGTGCTGCGACCGTCCTCGGCATCGGTGGTGAAGCCGATCTGGTTGTTGATCACGATGTGGACGGTGCCGCCGACGCCGAACCCGCGCGTCTGCGACATGTTCAGCAGTTCCATGTTGACGCCCTGGCCGGAAAGGGCTGCGTCGCCGTGGATCAGGACCGGCAGGACGTGTTCGTGCGAGCCGTCGTGGGCGCGGATCTGGCGGGCGCGCACCGATCCTTCGACCACCGGATTGACGATTTCCAGATGCGAGGGATTGAACGCGAGCGCGACGTGGATGTTGCCGGCCGGCGCATCAATGTCGGCGGAAAACCCCATGTGGTACTTCACGTCACCCGAGTACGCGGGATCGTCCGGGCGGTCCAGCTTGCCTTCGAACTCCGCGAACAGTTGCTGCGGCGGCTTGCCGAGGATGTTGACCAGCACGTTGAGACGGCCACGGTGGGCCATGCCGATCACCAGTTCGTGCACGCCGTCGTCGGCCGCGCGGCGTACCAGGTCGTCCAGCAACGGGATAAGGCTGTCGCCGCCTTCCAGCGAGAAACGCTTCTGGCCGACGTACTTCGTGTGGAGGTACCGTTCCAGCCCATCCGCGGAAGTGAGCTTGGCCAGCACCCGCTTGCGGGTTTCTTCGTCGAGCCCCGCGTCGCCGCTGGCCTTCTCCAGCCGGTCGTAGATCCAGCGTCGCTGGGTGTGGTCGCTGATGTGCATGAACTCTGCGCCGATGCTGCCGACGTAGGTGCGCCGCAGGCGTTCGCGCAGGTCCCGCAGTTGCATGCGTTTGCCGCCGCCGGCGAAGGTGCCGCAGTCGAATTCGGTGTCGAGGTCGGCGTCGGACAAGCCGTGGAAGGACAGGTCCAGATCCGGCGCGGGCTGCTTGGGCGCGATCGCCAGCGGATCGAGGTCGGCGGCAAGGTGGCCGCGCGAGCGGTAGGCGGTCAGGAAGCGCAATACCCCGGCTTGTTTGCGCGCATGCACGTCGTCGACGGTCGTCGCGATGTGTCTGCCGTCGTGTCGCTGTGCCTCGACGATGCGGGCGATGGCGTCCGCATGCGACACGTCGCCGGCTCCGTGCAGGCTCTGGAACCAGGTCCGCCACGCGGGCGCGACGGACTGCGGGTCGTGCAGCCACTCGTCGTACAGTCGGTCGAGATAGGCGGTGCTGCCGCCGCCGAACAGGGACGTTTCCGCCAATTGCTGCAACAAACTGCCGCCGTCACTCACGATTGTCACCACGAAAAGGGCAGGATGCGGGCGCGGCGAAGGTCGCGAGGTGCCCGCGAACACCGAATTATAACGGTTTCATGTTGCAATGCGGGATTCCGGGCGGCCGGCCGGCGACGGTTCAGATGCCGAGTGTGCGCAGTTCCGGCCACGGCTCCGAGCGGTTCCAGATGTCCTCGAAAATCCGCATCAGTTCGGCATGGCGGCCGGGTGCGTAGGTCGAGCCCGTCGCGGCCATTTCGTATTCGACCGGGCGGAACAGGTAGCCCTGGGTATCGACGCACATGAATGCGGACGGAAAATTCTGGTCCGCTGGCTCGACGGGCCGGCGGATTTCGATCACGCTGGAAAGTCGCTGGGCGAGTTCGAGCAGGCGCGTGCCTTCGTTGAGCGCACGGGAGAGGTCCTGGGCCAGCACGCGAATCGACGAACCGCGGCCGGAGATCGCCAATCGCCGCAACTCGACCAGACAGGCGGTGTCGTTGAGCAGCAACGGATGCAACTCGCGCACCAGCACGCACATGCTGTGCCGGGCGCCCTGCAGCAGCGTCTTGGTGACCGCGATCAGCTCCTCGCGGGTGCTGGCCTGGAGGGGTGCCGGCTGCGGTACCGGGCGGGGCGGGCGTTCCGGTTCGACCCACGCGTCGAGATTACACCGCATGAGCAAATGCGGGATTCCGGCTTCCTCGAACTCTTCGCCTTTTTCCTCGAACCCCTGGTGCAGGTAAAAGGGGACCGCATCGCGCTGCGCGTGCAATGTCACCGTGTCGAGTTTGCGCGTTCGCGCCAGATCGAGAAGGGCATACAGCAGCATTTTGCCGACGCCGCGTCCACGCCAGTCGCTCAGGACGGCCATTCGGCCGATTCGGCCATCGGGTGCCAAGCGCCCCGTGCCGATCGGGGTCCCGTCCAGTGACCGGGTCAGGACGTGCGTGCAGCGCGGGTCGTCGTCATCGCGATCGAGCTCGCGGGGAACGCGCTGCTCGCGGATGAATACATCCTCGCGCACCCCGAGCAGCGCCTCCCGGTCGGGGACGTTTGCCCAGTCGCACACTTCGACATGGAAGTCGGTCGGAATCGCCATGCCTTGTTGCCCCCTCCGGGCATTTGGCTGTTTCGAACACCCTCAATTGTAAGTGTGGTCAGCGACGCCTGTATGTGACGTGACCGGCATTGATCAGTTCGGACAGCAATGCGATACCTCGGGTGGGGTGCGGCAATTCCGCGAGATTCGCACCATCGAACGTGCGGGCGCCCGAGGCCATCGTCCGCGCCCACGCGATCGGCGCATCCAGCACCATGCCGGCAGAATAGAAACGTGCATCGCGACCCGTGCGGCGCCAGGCAAAGCGGCACCACGGGTCGCGTCTGAAGGTCGATTGCGACAGCCGCCTTGCAAGGGCCGCACGGTCGATCGGACGTCGGCGTGGCATCGGTGCCTGCGCAGAGCGGTAACGCGTGATGAAACATCCGAACCAGTCGGCGAAGGCATCGTTGTCGAGCATTGCCGCAATCGGGCCGAGCGCGCGGCGTGCGCGCTCGAGCGCCGCGGCGTCGATCTCACCGGCCGCCGTGGCGGGAGCAAGGTCCGGGTCGGCGTAGCGTTGTGACTCAGGCAGCGTTGCCGCGAGATTCTCGCTGAAGTCGAGCAGCAATTCCGATGCCGCCGGCGCACGCATGCCGACCGAAAACGTCATGCATTCACCGACCGCCGCGCCGTCGTGCGGCACCCCGGGGGGCAGGTACAGCATGTCGCCGGGCTCCAGCGTCCATTCGCGGGTCGGGTGGAATTCGCGCAGCAGTTTCAGCTCGACGTCGTCGCGGAATGCCGTCGAAGGGTTCGGGCGCGTGTCGATCGACCAGTGCCGTTGCCCGAGTCCCTGCAACAGGAATACGTCGTACTGGTCAACGTGTGCCCCGACACCGCCGCCGTCGCTCGCGTAGCTCACCATCACATCGTCGATGCGCCAGCTCGGAACGAACGCGAAAGCATCCAGCAGCGACGCGGTATCCGCGTCCCACTTGTCCACGTCCTGCACCAGCAGCGTCCAGTTTGTTTCCGGAAGTTGCGCGAACGTCGCGTCGTCGAAAGGACCGCTGGCGACTCTCCAGTTGCCGTCATTCCCGCGAAAGGGGGACCGCGCAGGCAGGATGCCGGAGCGAACATCGACGGAGCCGACGGCCCGAAGGGCGAGCCGCTGACGCGGGGAGTAATCCAGTGCCTTTGCTTTTCCCAAGTCTCTGGATCCCGGACCTCCGTTGCGCGACGTCCGGGATGACCCGGAGGTGTCCATGCGCGTAACGATCCGTGCCAACACCCCATCCATGCACGCGAGGCCGGCCAAATCATCCGGCGACAGCGGTGGCTGGAAGCCGGGGAACGCGCCCCGGATCAACAATGGACGCTTCTGCCAGTAGTCACGCAGGAATCGTGCGGGCAGCATGCCGAGCGGGTGCCGTGCATCGGCGTTCACTTCGATGGGCGGTGTGGTGCTACGGGCTTTGGACATGCCGCATTGTAGCCAGCACGGGGCGCTGCCCGTGCCGGCTTGCATACATGATTACTGCGGCAATGCGAAGGCGATGACGTAATCACCCCGCTTGGTGCCGAGCGATCCGTGGCCGCCCGCCACGATCACCAGGTACTGCTTGCCGTTGATCGCATAGGTCATCGGCGTGGCCTGGCCGCCTGCGGGCAGATGGTATTGCCACAACAACTTGCCACTGGCCTCGTCGAAGGCGCGGATATCGTCGTCCATCGTCGCGGCAACGAATATCAGCCCGGAGGCGGTGATGATCGGCCCACCCATGCCTGGCACACCGAGATTCCAGTGATTCAGCACCGCATTGCCCAGCGGTACCTGCCACAACTGTTTGCCGCTGCGCATGTCCACGGCGGTCAGTTCGCCCCACGGTGGCTTGACGCAAGGCGTGCCCCACGACGACATGAAAGCCTTGCGGCGCATGCCGTAAGGCGTGCCGGTCATCTCGGAAAAATCCCAGTCTTCGTAACGCTTGGACATTTCCTGCGCCATCAGCTGGTCGCGTGGCACCAGCGCCACCAGCATCGGCAAGTCGTTGGTGTTCACCACCGCGATCTGCCGGTGTGGATCGAACGCCAGCCCACCCCATTCGACGCCGCCGGCGTAGCCCGGCTGCTCGACGCTGCCCTGCACGCTGGGCGGCGTGAAGATGCCTTCGGATCTGTAACGCTCGAGATGACAGCCGAAGGAGATATGTGCGAGATCGTCCTCGGTCACCGGACCTTGCCGCACCAGCGG
>DASTIS010000084.1:0-3057 GCA_035717365.1 Rhodanobacteraceae bacterium | reverse complement strand
GGCGTTGCTCACCGCTTCGCGCAACCGTCCGCGTATCAGGTCGTCGGCGCGATCGATCACGGCATCCGCGCGCTCGGGGTCGAGGACCTGCCACCAGACCCGACCGCGCAGCGTGGCCGCGGCGACCGAACCGGGATCGAGCCGCTCGTCCACGGCCAGGGTGTAACCGGTGATGCTGATCTTGTGGGCGATCCGTTCGACCAGCGGTACGACGAGGTGCGTGCCCGCGGTCAAGGTTCCAGCCGGCTTGCCCAACCGGCGCAAGGTATAAACCTGCCCTTCCGGGATGCGCTTGATGCTGAGCAAGGCGATCAACGCCAGCAGCATCAGCAAAACGAGAATGGTTACGGTCGGGATCATAGTGATTTCAACAATTTGTGATCAGATCAAAGTTTCTGCCTTCGAAACGTCACGCATCCCACGGGTGTGATTGTGCATTAACTGTAATTTAACTGCAACCACCTGACCTGGACGTGACTGGAAAGATCTGTTGGGAAGGGCCTGGATGCTCCGACTTCACGGGAATAAGCAGCAGAATCCGTGCCAAGCGATGGGCGCAAATCGCGACCGGTATCACGCAGGGTTACAATGAGCGGTTCCACGCCACCCGGACGACCGCCATGGCCTACCCCATGACCCGCATGCGCCGCATGCGCCGCGACGCATTCTCGCGCGCGCTGATGCGGGAAACCGTGCTGGCCGCCTCGGATTTGATCCTGCCGGTGTTTGTCCAGGACGGTGCCGGCGAGGTGCGTACCGACGTCCCGTCGATGCCGGGCGTGGCGCGGTTGTCGATCGATGCGCTGTTGAAGGTCGCCGAGGAAGCGCAACGGCTCGGCGTGCCGGCGCTGGCGTTGTTTCCGCACCTGGAAGACGACAAGAAGACCCCCGACGGCCGCGAGGCCTTCAATGACGATGGCCTTGTCCAGCGGGCGGTGGGGGCGCTGAAGTCGCGGTTCCCGGAACTCGGCGTGATCTGCGATGACGCGCTGGATCCGTTCACGACCCACGGCCAGGACGGCCTGATCGACGATTCGGGCTACATCCTGAACGACGACACCGTCCGGGTGCTGGTCGAGCAGGCGCTGTCGCAGGCCCGCGCCGGCGCCGATTTCGTGGCGCCTTCGGACATGATGGACGGTCGCATCGGCGCGATCCGCGCCGCGCTCGAGGAAGCCGGCCTGATCCACACCCGCATCCTCGCGTACTCGGCCAAGTACGCCTCCAGTTTCTACGGCCCGTTCCGCGACGCAGTGGGTTCCGCGGCCACGCTCGGCAAGGGCTCCAAGCACACCTACCAGATGGACGTCGGCAATTCCGACGAGGCGCTGCGCGAAGTGCAGCTCGACCTCGACGAGGGCGCCGATGCCGTGATGGTGAAGCCCGGCCTGCCGTATCTCGACATCGTGCGCCGCGTGAAGGATCGCTTCGGCGCACCGACGTTCGTCTATCAGGTCTCGGGTGAATACGCGATGCTGAAAGCCGCCGGCGCCAACGGCTGGATCGATGAACGCGCCTGCGCGATGGAGGCCCTGCTGTCGATCAAGCGCGCCGGCGCCGACGCGATCCTGACCTACTTTGCGCTGGATGCTGCGCGCTGGCTCAGCGAGGCGTGATCTCGCCCGTCGTGCCCGTGAGCGGCCTCGGGCACCGTTGCGTGCCGTCTGGTTCGCACAAACCGTGAATGGGGGAATGATGTGAAACCCTGGTTCACGGCGTTGTGCGTACTGGCGATACTCGTGGGTGCGAATGCGGAAGCAAAGGTCTGGCAACCCTCGCCGGGGCGCACGCAGATCCCGATCTGGCCCGAAACATCGCCCGACGCGCAGCCCGCGCCGGCACCGGAATCCGAAATCCTGCGCGGGGAACACCTGATCGCAGGCAAGCCATGGATGGCGGTCACCAACGTGACCCGGCCCACGATGACTGTCTATCCGCCCAAGGGGAAGAACACGGGTACCGCCGTGGTGGTGTTTCCGGGCGGTGGTTTTCAGGTACTGGCCATCGATCTCGAGGGTACCGAGGTTTGCGACTGGCTGACGTCCCAAGGCATCACTTGCGTCTTGCTGAAGTATCGCGTGCCGAGCGTGCCTTACGACTGGCATTGCAACTGCCGCCCCGACGATTTTGCGCTGTCGGTGCCCGCGTTGCAGGACGCCCAGAGGACGATACGGCTGGTGCGTTTTCATGCTGCGCAATGGCACATCGATCCGCACAAGGTTGGGGTGATCGGCTTTTCGGCGGGCGGCTATCTGGTGGCCGAGGCCAGCACGGATTTCAAGCTTCGCTTGTATGCGCCGGTGGATTCGGCCGACCGGCAAAGTGCCCGCCCGGATTTCGCAATGGCGATCTATCCGGGGCATCTCGCGACCGCCGCCGACAAGTTGAATCCGAATGTTCCGGTCTCCCGCGAGACGCCGCCCACCTTCCTGGTGCAGGCGGAAGACGATGACACCGATGGCGTGAACCAGTCGCTGGTCTACTACGCCGCGCTGGTGAAGGCCCGCGTGCCGGCCGAGATGCACCTGTACGCCCACGGCGGGCACGCGTTCGGTTTGCGACACACGCGATTCCCGATCACCGGCTGGCCGCGATTGGCCGAGGCTTGGCTGCGGGCGATTGGAGTGATTTCGGGTTGACGCGGGATTCTGTTCCGCCCTTTCTCATCTTGCGTCGCGCCCGGCGGGACACGGAACCGGGATCCGCGCTGCTTGCGCCTCAAGGCGCTGGCGAAGGTCCGTAATAGGCCCGCAGCAATCCCGCCACATTCGGCTCGGCGTGATCCAGGCGCGCCGGGTCGGAAAAATGCAGTTCGCTGACGACGGCGAAGTATTCGCCGGGATTGGTCGTGGCGTAGTCGTCGATCAGGGTGGCCTGGCCGCGGGCGACCTCCGTGGTGAGGCGATCGTAGGCACTCTGGAATGTTTCGATCCACCTCCGCCGCGACATGCCGCGGGGCAGCGGCGGTACGCCGTCGGGCGGTCCGTCGAGCATGTCCAGTTTGTGCGCGATTTCGTGGGCGACCACGTTGAAGCCGTCCCATGGATTCAGCAGATC
>DASTIS010000083.1:0-13992 GCA_035717365.1 Rhodanobacteraceae bacterium | reverse complement strand
AGGTGCCAAGAACGCATGCTGCAGTACGCCATCAAGGTCCTTATCACGGCTGTCGTTGTTGTGGCCATTTCGGAGCTTGGTAAACGCAGCTCCTTTTGGGGCGCGGTGTTGGCCTCTTTGCCGCTCACGTCATTGCTCGCGTTCGTTTGGCTCTACCGTGGCACGGGCGACATCGAGGCTATCGCGTCGCTTTCGCACGGCATCTTCTGGTTGGTCCTCGCGTCATTGCCGCTGTTCCTCATTTTGCCGGCATTGCTCAAGAACGGTGTGGGGTTCTGGCCGGCGTTCGCTGCGTCTTGCGCTGTAACAGTCGGGTTGTACTTTGGTCTGGTCTGGGTGCTTGGGCAGTTCGGCGTTAGGTTGTAGCCTTGGCAGCTGACATCTCGGTCAAGCGGGCCGTGTTCCGCGGCCGCTTCCAGCACACGCGTTGCGCGCGCTGTCCAGTTCGCGCGTAGGTCGACATGGCGTCTGGCAGGAGCATCAACATGGATCGATTCACGGGTGGGTGTCTTTGCGGCGAGGTCCGGATGGTGGCGTCCGGGCGCCCATATCGGGTCGGCGTGTGTCATTGCCTCGACTGCCGCAAGCACCACGGAGCCGTCTTCCACGCTTCAGCGGTATTTCCGCAGGAGGCCGTGGCGGTGGAGGGACAAACCCGCGACTATGCCGGAAGGCACTTTTGTCCCCGCTGCGGCTCCTCGGTGTTCGGCCGCACGGGCGACGAAATCGAAGTGAACCTTGGGGCGCTGGATGCCCCCAGTCAACTGGTGCCGACCTACGAGCTCTGGACGATCCGCCGCGAGGCCTGGTTGCCACCGTTCGCGTTCACCCGATGCTACGCGCGGGATCGCGATGCGACGGGTCGCCACGAGGAATAGCCTGGAGCAGCCCGGGGGCGCTTGCACCGCGTGAAATGATGGGTATAGGGTTCGCGATGCGTGGCGGGTCCCGCGTAATCACGGCGTCCGGCAACTTCAGGAGGATTCGTGGCAACCCCGGAGCCATCTTCTGCAAATGCCTTCATCGTGTTGTATCGATGGCGGCTGCACGAGGGATCGGAAGGTCGATTCGTGCAGGCCTGGTCACGCGTGACGGACCTGTTGCGCGAGCGCGGGTCGCTGGGATCACGACTGCACCGGGGTTCCGACGGAATCTGGTATGGCTACGCACAGTGGCCCGGCGCGCAGGCGCGGCAGGACGCGTTTACACGGGGGCCGGTCGATGCCAGGGCCCTCGACCAGATGCGTGCCGCAATCAGCGAAACCCTTCCCGAGATCACCCTTGATGCGGTCTCCGACTATCTCATTCCGCTTGGCTGAACAGTGGTTGGTCGACACCCGGCGACGCATTCGAGTCGGGCGCGAATCGTGTGTCGGCTCGATTCCCTGGTGCTGCGACCCGGGACCGCGCCGACGTGTCCGATGGCCGCGCGTGGAGCATCGTGGTGCGAAGTGAACGCGAGAAGATGCTGGCGGGTGAGCTGTACGATCCGCTCGGCCCGGAGCTGGTGCGCGCCCGCGAACGTGCGCGGGACCTGTGCCAGGACCTCAACGCCACACGTGAATCGCAGCAGGAAGCTCGCCGGCGCATCCTGCGGGATCTGTTCGGGACCGGGGGCGAGGACGTGTGGATGCAACCGCCGTTCCACTGCGACTATGGTGACAACATCCTGCTTGGCAGGAAGTGTTTCTTCAACTTCAACTGCGTCGTGCTGGACGTGTGCCAGGTCAGGATCGGGGACTACACGTTGTTCGGTCCGGCCGTGCAAATCTACACCGCGACCCACCCGCTCGACGCCGCGCTTCGCCGCCGGCGGGAGTCGGGCAAGCCGGTTGCGATTGGATCCGACGTGTGGGTGGGCGGCGCGGCCATCATCTGTCCGGGCGTCAGCATCGGCGCGCGGACGGTCATCGGCGCGGGCAGCGTGGTCACGCGGGACATTCCGGCCGACGTGTTCGCCGCCGGCAACCCGTGTCGCGTGATCCGGGAATTGACGGAGTAATCCAGCATGGCCATGACGGACGCGTAGCCACGGTGGATCGATCGTCCAGGCTGACTCGCGGCGCGGCGACGCGGCGGCGCGGGCTTCAATTATGATGCGCAGGCGACTCTCTTGGGCGGGCCCGAATCCGCCGCCGACCCATGACAGGAGGAACCATGGTCACCAGCCCGCAGCGCCGTTACACGCGGACCGCGATCTTTCTGCATTGGCTGATCCTCGCGCTGCTGATCGCGCAGTACGCCATCGGCTGGACCATGCCGCACATCGGCCGCAACACGCCGGTGACCACGCTGATCAGCCTGCACTTTTCGATCGGCGTGCTGATCATCGGCGTCATCGTGGTGCGCCTGGTCTGGCGGGTCGTCCGCGGTGAACCCGCGCCGGAGGCCGGGGTTCCGCCGTGGCAGGTGTACTCGGCCCGCGTCATCCATGGGCTGTTGTACCTGCTGCTGGTCGTGGTGCCGATCCTGGGTTGGATCAACGCCTCGTACCGCGGGATGCCGGTGACGTTCTTCGAGCTCGTCCGAATGCCGCAATTGGTCGCCACCCGCGCCGCCGGCTGGAGCTGGACCGGCGATATCCACATGCTCATCGCGGAATACGGGATCCTGCCCTTGGTGGGTCTGCACGTGGCCGCGGCGTTGTACCACTATTTCATCCGCCGCGACCGGGTGCTGCAGCGTATGCTGCCGGGCGTGTAACGGTCCGGTTTGGCGCAGGCGTCGGCTCGTCCGGAACAGCCGCACGCTAGCTGCCGCGGTTGCCCAGCCGTTTCAGGAACACCCGCATCTCCCTGGCCGCCTGCACATCGCCATTTGATTCGGCAACGGTGATGCCTCGTCGCCAGGCTTGGGATGCGGCGTCGGGGTCGCCATTTGCAAGGTTGGCTTTGCCGAGCAGCTTCCATGCGGCCGAGTAGTTCGATTTGAAATCGAGCGCCGCGCGCAGTTGCGTGACGGCCTCGTTGGCATCGCCTTCGTCGAGCAGCGCGGCGCCAAGCGAATAGCGCAGCAGCGCGCCATCGCGTGCGCCGCCGAGTTGCGCGCGCAAAAGATCAATGCGTTTCATGGGAAGCTGCTGTTGTGGAAAGTCAGGCCAGGGAGCTCTTGGCCATGGATGGCGGCTCCGATGGCCGTTCTGATCTTCACGAAGTTGGTGTGCTCCAGTGTGTGAGCTGGTTGACCGGCGCAGCGATCAGGGATGATCGCCATGAATATTCGCGTAACGCCAATAGTCCGGTGCCGGAAGCAACACGGTGGGCGCGCGCGGTTCAGGGGGGCGCTGGTCGCGACGCAGCATCGCCAGCGTCGACGCGTCCCAGATCACGAGCCAGGTGCCGCGATACGGCTGCACCAGGCGCGCGTAGCGCAGGTCTTGGGACACGAGGTGCTCGGGGTAGGCGATCACGAGGCCACGCGGATGGTCGGTGGCCCAGTCCTGCAGGAACTGGCCTTCGTACAGCCTGTCGATGGGCTTGGTCATGCGGCCCATGAATTCGAACTGGCCGTTGTAGATCCCGAGGTTGCCGATGGCGCGGCCGTTCGTTTCGGCGCGTGAGAGCACTTGCGCGGCCGGCCGCATGTCGAACGCGGGGTACGCGCCGACCGCGAACAGCGCATAGGCGGCGGCACTGCCGATCAGACTGGCTGCCGCGATGCGGCGCAGCTCGCCGCGCCCGGGCAGCAACACGAACACGCCCAGCAACAGGTACAACACGCCGAAGGGGGCGCTCGCGGAAGCGAAGTCGTGCAGCCAGTGTCCGTGCAGCCTGCCTGCCCGCGCCAGCAGCGGTAGGGCGAACAGCAGCGCGGCGAGCGCGAACGATCCGAGCGACAGCGGCCAGGCACCCAGCCACGCACTGTGCGCGGCCTTGCCGTGGCGTGCGCGCAGGGTGGAGATCGCGGCCGCCATCACGATCGCGGCAGCGGGCAACTCAGGGACCAGGTAATAGCTCTGCTTGCCGCTGAACGCGCTGAAGATCACGAAGGTCGGCACCAACCATGCCAGCAGCATCCGCAGTCCCGGTTCGAGGGGGCGACGCAACGATCCGATTGCGGCCCACATCCGCGGCCACAGCACGAACGGAAACAGCAACACCGCCGCCCACGGCAGGTACCACCAGAACGGACGCTGGTGGATGAAGGCGTCCACGACACGCCCGCCGGTCTGCTTGAACAACAGGTTGTGGGTGTAGGCATCGCCGCTCGCCTGCACGGCCGGGATCACCCATGCCGCGAGGATCACGCCGCCGCCGACCAGGGCCGCGACGCCGAGTCCGTACCAGCGCACGCGATGCCCGCGCGCGTAAGCGCACCACCATGGTCCCAGCAACCATACCGGCGCAGTGTGCACCAGCATCACCGGACCCTTGGTCAGGAGCCCCAGGCCGATGCAGACGGCGTAGCCGATCCAGTTCGGCGCGGTCCGTCGCGCGCCGGGTACGAGGCACAACATCGCTGCCAGCACCCACACCGCCAGCAGCCCGTCGTACATGATCTGCAGGCCGTACAGGAACGCGTAGGCGAGGGCCAGCAACAACCACGGCGTGCCGCGCGCCACCCATGCGCGTTCGGGAAACAGGCGACGTGCCAGCGATTGCGCGAGGATCAGTTGCGCGGCGCCGATCAGCACCATCAGCACCCGCGGCCACACGTCATTGACGCCGAATACGGCCCAGCCGGCGTGGATCATCCAGAACAGCAGCGGCGCCTTCTCGGAGTACGGCGCGCCGTTGATGTGCGGCACCAGGAACTGGTGATGCGCCCACATGTCCCATGCCACCGCCAGCGCGCGGGTGGAATGCAGTGGGATCGGCGGTTGCATGAAGATCGCGATCAGTGCGACGGCGAGCCACAGCGGCAGCCACCACGCCAGGGCGCGCAGGCGTTCGAAACGGGCGTGGAAAGCGTCGGTCAAGAGGGGGTTCGCATGCGTTGCGGCGCGCTGCGAAAGTGTAACGGATGCGTCGGAACGCATCCGCCGCGTGCGCAGCGGTCAGTTTGCGACCGGCGGCGATCCCCTGGTATCCGTCCCGGCATCCGCCGCTGTCGACGAACCCGCGGCCACGCTTGTACCTCGCCGGCGCAGCGACAGCGCCAGGCAGGCGCCCAGCAGCAGCTCCAACGGCGCGCGCACGTAATCGAAGCGCCACAGCAGGCAGTCGGAAAAGTTGACCACCAGCACGATGCCGAGGCTGCCGAGCAGCGACCAGTACAAAGCACTGCCCGCCGCGCCCACGCGGCGCGCGAGCCACAGGCCGCGGATCAGCAGGCCGAACGTTGCCAGCAGCAGCGCGGCACCGACGCTCCCGAGGCCGACCGCGGCCTGCAGGTAGGCATTGTGCAGATGCGGCGGCACGTAGTCGCCGATGTGGATGCCGCTGGCCGCGATCGTGGGATTGATATCGTGCAGGCCGATGCCCAGTAGCGGGTGTTCGTTCCAGAGGTGCAGGCCGAGCAGGGCGAGTTGCACGCGCACGGTGGCGGAGGTTTGCGGCAGCGTGGCCGGATCCCCGTTGGCGAGGGCCTCGACGATCGCCTGGCCGCCGGCAAGACGGTGCGAGACGAGGCCGTATCCGGCGCCCAGCGCGACCGCCACGACGATTGCCGTGATGCCGATGACGATCACGACGGGCCGGCGCCAGTGGCCGCTGGCATCGCGCGCGTGGGCGATCGCGGTCGCCGGGATCAACACCGCTGCGGCAAGCCATGCCGCGCGCGATTGCGCGTACAGCAGGCACGCCAGCAACAGCAATCCGGCCACGACCAGTCCTGCAAGGACGACCACGCGACCGCGCACCGCCTGCGACATCGCGTACATCGAGAGCAGCAGCAAACCGATCGCGGCATACTCGCCGACGATGTTTTCCGCGTAGTGGAAGCGCAGGCGCAATGCGCCGGCTGCGACGGCGCCGAGATCCGACCATGGTGCGTACACCAGGGCCGCACACAGGAAGCCGGCCACCATCAGCCCGAGCAAATGCGGAATCCGCTGCGGTTGTTCCGCCAGGCACACGCCGATGACGCAGGCCAGCACGCCCACGCGGACCAGCTCGGCGTTCTTCGACAGATGCTTGTCCCACGGAACGCCGGGCGTCATCTGGGCCACTTGGGCGGCCTGCAGCACCGCGTAGACCGTGAACGCCAGTACGAGCCAGAACACCGGGTGCTGCACCAGTGCGCGCCAGCGCCGGCCACCGGCCACCGCCAGCACGATCAAAGCCAGCGTGCCGCCGTACTCGGGCCGCAACCCGTGGCCAAAGTGGGTGACCGCAAAGAAAGCCTGGAACGCCAGCGCCGGGAACACCAGCACGGCGAAGGACGGCCGACGCCAGCGACGGTGGGATGCGTCGGCTTGGCTCAAGGCAAGGTCGCGGCCAGCGCGTCTTCGACCCGCCCGGCGAACGCGCTCTGGTTCTCGAGGAACCACTCGCGCCCGCGCGACCCGAGCGTGCGCAATTCCGCATCGCTGAGCGACAGTGCCTGCTCGATCGTGGCCTCGAACGCCGGCTCGTCGAAGTAGTAGGTCCGCGCCAGCGCCATGTTGCCCGTGTCTCCATACGACACGAGCAGACCGCGGTGGGCCGTCACGAGCTCATTCATGGGCGGTGCATCCACCGCGATCGTCACGGCGCCGACGCTCATCGCTTCCACGAGGTAGTGGCCCCAGCCATCGGTTTCCGATGTGCACACGTGGAAGGCGTGGCTGTTCTGGAGCTGCTTGAGTTCGGCGTAATGCGCCGGATTGGTGGCGTCGAGGTAGCCCAGTCGATGCACGATATTGGGTGCCGCCAGGCCGGGATGGGCCTCGCGCGGGTGCTGCAGCACGGTCAGCGTCGGCCACTCGGGGTGTCGCCGCCACAATGCCAGCAAACGGTCGGTTCCCTTGATGCGGCTGCCACCGGCGAGGTGGAAGAACTTGCGTTCGCGTGGCACGCTCGCGTCATAACGGTCGTCGCTGCTGAAGCCGACCCAACTGGTCCGGCAGCCCAGGTGATCGAAGATCGAAACGGCGTTGTGCGTTTTCGCCCAGATCCGGTCGACCGAGTCCAGGAAGCGCTGGTCATGGCGATCGAACCACTCCGGATTGGGCAAGGCGACGTTGCAGCGCGCACGCAACAACTCCGCCGGCCACAGGTGCTCGAACATGATGTTCACGTCGAAGCATTGCGGAGGTCGCCAGCGGCGCCGCAGGCCATGCCAGGCCTGTTGCGTGCGTATGTAGGCGCCCATGCACTTCTTGCGCCGCCACCGTTCGTGTTGCAGGCCGAGGGCCGTCATGGTGACTTCGCAGCCGCTGCGGCGCAGTGCGTCGGCAAGCAGCCGGAAGTCACGGGACAGACCAAAACCGTTGTCCCAAAACGCCAGATTGACGGTGGCCATGGTCGCTGGGTCTCCGGTTCCCTCCACGCAGCGGCAGATCTGAGCGAGCCGTTCGCTGTGTCGACTGAAACCGGAGTATGACGGGTTTCGGCGTGTGCTTCGTTGCGGGAAGCTGAATCGGTGGTTTGAGGCGGGTGGCCGGCGGCCTGCACGCCGCGCGGGGCCTCCATATCAATCGGGGCTGGCGCGATGGCGCGGAAGGGCAATGCGCGCACCCCGGCGATGGGATCGTTTGCACGCGCGGGCTTCATGGAATCAACGCACCGGGCTATCCTTGCGCGTCCGGCTCGAACGGACTGCCACGGGCCGGACAGGCAGGTCCGTCGCGTCAGGAACCGTCATGCTCACGCTTTCCCATCTCACTCCGATCGTCATGGGCCACGAGCGCACGGTGTATCAACACCCGCACGCTCCCGACCTGGTCGTGAAGACCATGCGGCCGGAATCGGTGGCGCGTCGCTGGGATGCGCCCGGGCGCTGGCACAAGCGGCTGCCCCGCACCCGCCATTACGTCAGCTATCTGCGCGAGATCAAGGAATACATCGCCGCCCACACCCGTCCGGATGCCGATCCGCCGCTTGCCCGCATCGTGGGTCTCGTCGAAACCGACGTGGGCCTGGGGTTGGTGTGCGAAAAAGTGCACGGTCCGGATGGCGAAATGGCGCCGACGCTGTACCAATGCTGGCTGGAAAACGGGGGCGAACCACCCTGGGCGCGCGCGGCGCTGGAGGCTTTTCTGGAAAGCCTGCTGCGCCACAACGTGATCGTCGGGGACCTCAATGCCACCAATCTCGTGTTCGGCAGCGATTCCCGCGGTGGGCCGCGGCTGTTGATGGTGGATGGCTTCGGCGAGAAGAGCGCGATTCCGCTGAGTTCGATGTCGCGCGCGCTCAATCGCCATTTCATACGCCGGCGTTACCGGCGCATGCTGCGCAGTCTGGCGACACCCGTGGAGGGCTGGACCGGCCCGCGCACCGAGCCTTGATGCCGGTTCGCCGAAACGCCGCAGGTCAGTTGCCGCTGTCGTCGCTGTCGTCGGTCGCGGGCAGGTGCGGCATGCAACCCGGCACCACCGCGTCGGCGCGAAACAGCCACCATTGGCGGCGATTGGAGTGACCGACCTGGTGCGCCTCGGCACGATCCACGCAATCGCCCATGGCCTTTCCAAGACTGAAGATCCAGCGCGAGGCCGGGTCCTGCGCCTGCCATGCCACCGCGGCAGCGAACTGTTGCGCCAGCGGTCGGGTCATGCCGAATTCGCGAGTCGGCCCGATTGCCATGAACAGGTTTTCTTCGCGCGGGCCGACCAACCCGATCCGGGCCTGCGGACCCGTGAAGTCACGTGCTTCGCGCATGATTCCCGCGGCGGAACTCGAATCGTTCAACAACGGATAGGCCCACAGGCTCCAGATCATCCACAGTCCCGTGAGCCCCGCGAGCAGGCCAATGACGCCGTGGCGCGGACGACACGCCGCCGCCGCCAACGCCAGCACCGCGCCGATGCTGATGATCATCCAGCACAACGCGTCCCGCTCTTCCTCGAGTCCGCGTGCCGCCACGTGATGGTTGAAACCGAAGACGTCGTGGCCGTTCAGCGCCATGGCGCCCGCAATCACGATCACGGCGCCACCGACCAGCGCAGTGCCGAACGCGCTCCAGCGCAGCCAGCGGGTGCGCAGCATGTCGCCGATGTACGGCGCGACCGACAGCACCACCATCGGGATCACGGGCATGATGTAGACGTCGCGCTTGCCCGTCTGGATGCTGAAGAAGACGATGACCAGGATCGACCAGACCAGCGGCAGCACGATCCGGGGCTCGCCCTCGCGCAATGCGCGCCACCAGCGCGGCACCGCACCGAAATACAACAGCGACAGCGGGAACCAGTTCAACAGCACGATGCCCAGGAAATACCACGGTGGCTGCGGGTGCGACCACGAGCCGGTCGCGCGTCCGACGGTCTGGTGGAACAGGATGTCGTTGACGTAGGCGTGGTATTCGGCGGTGTCGCGGAAATGCGCGACCAGCAGCATCGGTACGCCCCATGCCAGGATCGGCAACACGAACGCCGGGATGCCGAGCAGCCAGCGCGGATCGCGCCAGCCGGGCCGCGCAACGCGATCGGGCGTACGCCAGCACGCCCACGCATACGGAACCAGCATCAACAGCGCGAGGATGCCGACGCCCTTGGTGATGACGCCGAGGCCCGCGGCAACGCAACCAAGCACGTAGGCGCGCCAGTTCGGGCCGCGCAGGCAATGGACCAGCAGGCCCCAGTTCGCCAGCGTGATCCAGAATGTGACCAGCGGGTCGATCTGGGCCCGTTTCATCTGGTAGGTGAACTCGAACACGAACAACAGGGCGATCGCGGCGTACAGCCCGGCGCGATGGTTCCACAAACGCCGGCCGAGATCGTAGGTCAGCGCCAGCGTGCCCATCGCCGACGCCAGCGAGGGCAGGAGGAACCAGCCGCGCCACCCCTGCGTCAGCCAATAGGCGCAAGCCTGCAGCCACATGAACAGCGGCGGCTTGTCGGCGTACAACTCGATGCCACGATGCGGAAACAACCATTGACCCGTCTGCACCATCTGTCGCGCGACCAGCGCGAAGCGCGGTTCATCCGACGGCCATGGGTCGCGCAGGCCCAGCCCCACCGCGAGCAGCAGCAATGCGAAGGCAAAAAACAGCCACACCTGCCAGCGTTCATCGCGGGACAGTGGCGGCGTGGGCGTCGGCGGGAATATCGATCGGTCCATGGGATCAGCGGCCAGGTGGCGGTCAAGTTTGCCCACCTCGGCTTTCATCTCGCCTTGTCGGGGCGAATGGATGATAAGGCACAACGTTGATACCGGCGCCACATCGCCGCTGCATTCGCATGCCCGTGCGGGCGTACTCCCCTCCGGTGCGATGCCTGCGCGGGGTTACACTTGAGCGGTTGCTTCAGGTCGAACCGTCATGCCTGCCCGTCCGGGTCTCTCCGCCTGCATCATCACGCTCAACGAAGCCGACCGCATCGGCGCATGCCTCGCGTCACTGGCGTTCTGTGACGAAACGGTGGTGGTGGATTCCGGCTCGACCGACCGGACCCGGGACATCGCGGCGGCGCAGGGCGCGCGCGTGATCGAACATGCCTTCGAGGGATTCCGCACGCAGAAGGATTTTGCGGTGGGCCAGGCCCGCCACGACTGGGTGCTGTGCCTCGACGCGGACGAACGCGTGACGCCGGCGCTGCGCGCGGCCATCGAGGCGGCGCGTGACGCCGGGTTCGCCGACGCGGCGGGCTATCGCTTCGCGCGCGCTACCGAGTATTTCGGCGCCTTCCTGCGCCACGGCAACGCCTATCCCGATCGCGTGCTGCGCCTGTTCGACCGCCGCCGCGGCGGCTGGCGTGCGGGTCGCGAGATCCACGAGCACGCGGTGGTCGATGACGTCGTGGTGACGCTGGCGGGCGACCTCGAGCATCGTGCCTATCGTTCGCTGGACGACCAGCTTGCGCGCTATCGGCGTTACGCGGCGATGATGGCGACCCACATGCAGGCCCGCGGCCGGCGGGCGCACCTGCACAACCTCGTGCTCAATCCGGCCTGGCGCTTCCTGCGCGGATTCGTGCTGCGCGGTGGCTTCCGCGATGGCTGGCGCGGTTTGCTGTTCGCGTGCATGGAAGCAGACTACGTTCGCGAGAAATTCGCGCGACTGTGGTTGCTGCAGCATTCCCCGGGTGGCGGAACCGCCGCGGAGGACGACGGCCGCTGGCAGAATGGAGCGGCTTGATGGTCGGGGACGAGGGGATGCCCGTCCGGCGCGGATGCCATCACTCGGCAAGTGACCGGGCCGCCTCGGCGATGCGCGCCTTGAACGCACGATCATTGTCTTCGAACCACGCGCGGGCGGCGGCGCCGACCCGGTCGAGTTCGGCATCGGATGTTCCCAGCAGTCGCTCGATCAGGGTTTCCATCGCGCCGGCGTCGTAGAAATACGTGGTGGCGAGGCTTTGCGTACTGGTGCGGGACGGGGTGATCAGCGCGCCGCGATCGGGCGCGACCATCTCGTTCATCGGCGGCGCATCCAGCGTCACGACCATCGCGCCAAGCCCCATCGCCTCAACGAGGTAATGACCGAAGCCCTCCGTTTCCGACGGGCACAGGTGGAAGCGGTGCGCGTTCTGGATGCGTCGCAATTCTGCATCCGGGATGTAATCGACGCGGTGCGCGATGTTCGGCGCGGACACTACCTCGCGGGCGGCGCGCGGGCTTTGCAGCACCGTCAGCGTCGGCCATTCGGGATGCCGGCGCCACAGCGCCAGCAACGTGTCGGTCCCCTTGTTGGCGCTGCGCCCGGCAAGATGGAAGAACGCACGCTCGCGCGGCACCGTTCGATCCAGCCGGTCCTCGCTGGTGAAGCCCGTGTAGTCGACCTGCAGCCCGAGCCGCTCGAAGATCGGCACCGCGTGGCGCGTCAACGCAAACGCGCGATCCAGCCGCGGCAGCCAGGCGCGGTCGCGTTCGTCGAACCATTCCGGGTGCGGCAGCAATACGTTGCGGTGCGCGGTCGCGAGGTATTCGGGCCGCACGCGTTCCAGCATCAGGTTGAGGTCCCAGCGTTGCGCGCTGTTGCCGGTGAGTCGCCGCGCGAGGATCCCGGTGCGCAGCTTCAGGGGATGCAGCGCCTTGTGCAGCGCGCCCCGCCGGATTCCGCTGATCGTGACGTCGCAGCCCGCATCCGCGAGCGCGCCGTGCAGCAGCCGCAGGTTGCGGGAGAGGCCGAAACCGTTGTCGCGCGCAATCAGGTTGACGCGGGTCACGTGGCGGACCCCGTCGCGCCGGTGCCCGTGGCCCCGGCAATGTGATGCCCGAAGCCTTCGCTTCGCGGCGGGTGCTGGCACGGGTCAGTCATCGGAGTCGGGATCGTAGGCACGGAATTGCCCCGCATCGTCGCTGGCCGGTGGCACGCAACCGGGCACCACCGCGTTGCGCGTGAACAGGTACCAGTCGCGTCGGTTGGCGTGGCCGACGGGAATCGCGTCGCGTTGGCGCACGCATGGCGCCAGCACCTTGCCGTAGGCGAAAATCCAGCGATGCGCCGGATTGGCCGCCTGCCACGCGAGCGCGCGTTGCAGTTGCACGTGCCAGGCCAACCTGTAGCCGAAATTGACGGTCTTGCGGCCCAGGGTGTCCAGCATCAGCAGGTTCTGTTCCTTCCAGGCCACCAGTGCAATCGGATCGCCCGGCGTCGCCACGCTCGCGACGCGCGCCATCACCGCGCGTGCGGACGAATAGCCGTTGAGCAGCGGATAGCCGGCCAGTCCCCAGGTGCCCCACGCGATCAGCGCGAACGCGCCCCAGCCCCACGGCGAATGGCGGGGACGCGCGAGCAGCGCCGCCGCGAATCCGGCGAGGCCCATGCCGAAGATCATCGCGATCAGCGGCAGGGGCGGCCCCTCGACGGCCGAAGCCGCGAGTGCGTACAACTTGTGCAGTTGACCCGCGGACATGCCGAAGGCTGCCAGCACCAGCACCAGCGCCAGCAGCAGCGTCAGTACCCACAGCGCCCAGCGGAACGAGCGTGCACGCACGATTTCCGGCAGCAGCGGCGCCATCGCCAGCGCCATGACCGGTAATGCAGGCAGGATGTAGACGTTGCGCTTGCCGCCGCTCAACGAAAAGAAGACCACCACCAGCACGACCCATGCGAGGGGCAGCAACACGCGTGCGTCGCCCTCGCGCAGGTGTCGGATCCAGCCCGGTATCGCCCACGGGATGGCGAGCGATAGCGGCAACCATCCGAGCGCGATCACCCGCAGGTAGAACCACCATGGCTGGATATGGTGCGCGGGCTCGGCGTAGCGCGACACCGTCTGCCCGAGCAGGATGTCGTGCGCGTAGCGCGCATACGCCGCATCGCCCGCGTGAACGTGCAGCGCGAACCACAACATCGGCAGCGCCCAGCCCATGATCGGCAGCAGGAACAGCAACGCCAGCCACCAGCGCCCGTCGCGGCCTTGCGGCGGCAGCACGCCGTTCCAGCCACGCCAACGCGCGAACCAGAAGGGCACGAACATCAGCAGCGCCAGCACGCCGACGCCCTTGGTGATCACGCCTAATCCCGCCGCGATGCAGCCCACCGCGTACCAGCTCCACGCGGGACCGAGCAGCAGGTGCCGCAGCAGTCCGTAGCAGGCCAGCGTGATCCAGAATACCTCCACGCCGTCGATCTGCGCGGCGCGCATCTGGAAGGTGAAGTTGACGCTGACCAGCACCGCGGCGGCGGCCAGCAGTGCTGCATGGTGGTCCCATTGCCGCCGCACGAAGTCGTACACCAGCGCGAGGGTTCCGAGCCCGGCCGCGAGCGAGGGCAGCAGGAACCAGCCGCGCCAGCCGCCGGTCACGAAATACGCGGCGGCTTCCAGCCACATGAACAGGGGCGGCTTGTCGGAATACAACTCGACGCCGCGGTGTGGAAACAACCACTGGCCGGTCGTCAGCATTTCGCGCGCGACGAGCGCGAAGCGCGGCTCGTCCGAGGGCCACGGGTCCCGCAGCCCGATGCCGAGCGCGAGCAACAGCGCCGCAAAGGCAAACAGCAGCGCGATCTGGACGCGTTCGTCCTGCA
>DASTIS010000082.1:0-5591 GCA_035717365.1 Rhodanobacteraceae bacterium | reverse complement strand
GTTCGGGCGGTTCCTCGCCGAACACCGCGAATGGCGTTCCAAAGTGTCGTACCTGCAAATCGCACCACCCTCGCGCGAAGAAGTCCCGGAATACCGCGAGTTGCGCTCCAAGCTGGAACGCTTCGCCGGCGCCACCAACGGCCGCTACGCGGAGCCCGACTGGGTACCGATCCGCTACGTCAACCGCAGTTTTGCGCAGACGACGCTGGCGGGTTTCTACCGGATCGCGCAACTGGCGCTGGTGACGCCGCTGCGCGATGGCATGAACCTGGTCGCCAAGGAATTCATCGCCGCGCAGCCGCCGGACGACCCCGGCGCGCTGGTGTTGTCGCGCTTCGCCGGCGCCGCACAGGAATTGCCGCAAGCGATTCTGGTGAATCCCTACGACCCCGAAGGCCTGGTCGAGGGCATCGAGCGCGGACTGACCATGCCGCAGGAAGAACGACGCGAGCGATGGCACGCGATGTTCGAACACCTCTCGGTCCACGACATTGCGGCGTGGCGACGGGACTTCCTGGCGGCCCTGGAACCCAGGTGATCGTCGTGGCGCAAATGCGGCGCCAACCAGCCGACTGACGCGAACACGATTGAACGCCTTCAGTCTGCCGTCGGCACGATCCACACCAGACTGGCCATGCGCCCGCTGCGCGCGCCGTCGCGACGGTACGAGTGGAAGCGCGGATCGGCGAAGCTGTCGAAGCTGCCGCCGAAGACGCGCTTGACGCCCGCGCCGTGCAGGCGTTGCCGGGCCAGGGCGTACAGGTCGCAAAGCCAATGGCCCGCGCGCGTGGTGGTGAATGCCGGGGCCGCGGCGGGATCGCACGCAAGGAACGCCTCGCGCACTTCGTCGCCGACCTCGTAGGACGGCGCGCCGATCGCGGGACCGAGCCACGCAAGGATGTCGGCGCGCGGCGTTTGCATGGCCGCGAGGGTCGCTTCCAGCACGCCAGCCGACAGCCCGCGCCAGCCGGCGTGCGCTGCGGCAACCTTGGATCCATCGCTGGCCGACAACAGCACCGGCAGGCAATCGGCAGTGAGGATCGCCAGCACCACGCCGGGCGTACAGGTGACAGCCGCGTCGGCCCGGGGTTCGGCCCGGACCTGCAGCGCGTGTTGTGCATGCTCCCAATCGCGAAACGGAGTGTGCGGCACAGGTTGGTCGAACGTGATCACCCGGGTCCCGTGGACCTGGTGCAGCCAGTGCGGCGGCGACGGCATGCTCGTATAAAACGCGAGTTCGCCGCGGTTCCAGGCCACCGTCGAAAGGTCGTCGCCACTGCGGGCACCGAGGTTGAGCGGCCCGAACGGCGGCTCCGAATCCCCCGCGGGACCGCGCAGGGTGGTGAACGCGCGCACATTCGCGGGTGCGGGCCAATCGGCTTGCAACTGGCTTTCGGCGAAACGTCGGCGCAAGGATTGGTCGATCATGATCGTCACGCAACGGTAGGGCCGGCTGCGATCATGCACGTCGGTTGCCTGCCCGGGCGGCTTCTGCATCCTTGCGCAGCGCCGTCAGCAGTTCCATGAAATCGCTTGGCGGTTCGGCGTCGAATGCCAGTGCCTTGCCGGTGACCGGGTGCGCGAAGGCAAGGTGCTCGGCGTGCAGTGCCTGCCGCTTGAACCCGCGCAAGGCTTCGGTGAGTTGCGGCGTCGCGCCACGCGGCAACCGCAAGCCCTTGCCGTACAGCGGATCGCCGACGAGCGGGTAGCCCGCATGCGCCATGTGCACGCGGATCTGGTGGGTACGGCCCGATTCCAGTTCGCACTGCAGCAGCGCGTGGGCGCGGAACTTCTCGCGTACGCGGTAATGCGTGACGGCCGCACGGCCGCCCTCGCGCACCGCGCGGCGCAGTCGATCGGATGGATGCCGGTCCAGCGGCGCATCGACGCTGCCGCCCGCGACCGGCACGCCGTTGACGATCGCGGCATAACGGCGATGGATGTCGCGCGCGGCCAGCATCGCAACCAGTGCAGCATGGGCCGGCAATGAACGCGCGACCACCAGCAAGCCGGACGTGTCCTTGTCCAGCCGGTGCACGATGCCGGCGCGGGGGACCCGCTCGAGTTTGTGGTCGTGGTGCAGCAGCGCGTTCAGCAACGTCCCGTCGCGGTTGCCGGCACCCGGATGTACCACCAGCCCGGCGGGCTTGTTCACGACGACCAGATCGGCATCCTCGAACACGACGGCAAGGTCGATCGCCTCGGGACGATCGCCCAGCACCGCGTCCTCGACGCGTGTCCACTCGACCTGCTCGGTACCGTGCACGAGGGTCCGGGGCGACACTTCACGCCCGTCCAGCCGGATCCGGCTGCTCCTGACCTGGGCGGCGAGATGCGTCCGGGAATAGCCGTGGAACAACTGCGGCAGGATCTGGTCCAAGCGTTGCCCGGCCATATCGGCCGGGACTTCCGCGCGGAAACGTTGTTCAGCCATGCCGTCCAACCTCCCGGTCGGTGACGACGGATTCCGCTATCATGCCAAATCCGACTTGCCGCGTTCGCAAAGAACCTCCCGATGCCATTCCGACGTGCCGCACCCTTGCTGAAATTCGCGTTGTTCCTGCCGCTGCTGTTCGCCGTCGGCGCCTGTTCGCTGTTCCACCACGGGCCACGCGAGACGCTCGACAACATGAGCGTCGAACAGTTGTACCAGCGCGCGCAAACCTTGTCCGAGAGTCGCAACTGGGGGGCGGCCCAAACTGTCTACCAGAAACTGATCGCGCGTTTTCCGTACGGTGCCTACAACGAACAATCGCAGATCGAGCTGGCCTACGCGCAATACAAGGACGGCAAGCCGGACGATGCCTACTCGACCATCAACGAGTTCATCAAGACCTATCCGACCCAGAAACATGTCGCCTACGCCTATTACCTGAGAGGCCTGATCAACTTCGACCGCACCCAGTCCGCGCTGCAACGGATGGCGGGGATCGACTCGTCGCGCTTCGACCAGGGTTACGCGCTGAAATCGTTCGATGACTTCAACACGCTGGTGGCGCGCTTCCCGGATACGCGCTATGCCGCCGATGCACGCCAGCGCATGATCTACCTGCGCAACCAGCTTGCGCAATCGGAATTGAACGTCGCCGAGTTTTACCTTCAGCGACAAGCCTACGTCGCGGCGGCCGACCGCGCGAAATACGTCGTCGAACACTACCAGCGTGCGCCCGAATCCGCGGACGCGCTGGCGATCATGGCCAAGAGTTATCACCAGCTCGGCCAGCAGCAATTGGCGGACCAGGCCACCCAGGTCCTGAAACTCAACTACCCCGACCACCCCTATCTCCAGAATCCGGACGGGTGGCCCAAGCACCACACCTGGCTGTACCGCCTGATCCCGATGACCAGCGCACACTGACCTGGAGCGGTTTCGACCGCGTGCAAGCGGAAGCAGCCCGCGTGTCAGCGCCACGCGTTGGAAATGGGATAGCGCCGCTCGCGCCCGAACGCGCAGGGTGATACCCGTGGTCCGGGCGCCGCCTGGCGGCGCTTGAACTCGCTCGCGTACAGCATCCGCACCACCCGCTTGACGTCGTCGGCGTCGAAACCGGCGGCAACGATCTCGTCCTGCGACTCGGCTCCCTCGATGCAACGTTGCAGGATGCCATCCAGCACCTCGTAAGGCGGCAGCGAATCCTGGTCGGTCTGGTCGGCGCGCAATTCCGCGGATGGCGCGCGTTCGATGACGGCGATGGGTATCGGAAATGACGAGGGGTCAGAGTGCACTTTCGTGGAAGAAGCGGTATCCACACGGCGCAAGGGTTCGAAAGTGCACTCTGACCCCGGTTTTTCGGCTTCATTCCGCCACCTCGCCAGCCGGTACACCTGCGTTTTGTAGACGTCCTTGAGCGGCGCGTAGCCGCCGCACATGTCGCCGTAGAGGGTGGCGTAGCCGACCGCCATCTCGCTCTTGTTGCCGGTGGTCAGGAGCAGCTTGCCGGTCTGGTTGGACAACGCCATCAGCAGCACCCCGCGGGTTCGTGCCTGCAGGTTCTGCGCGGTGAGGTCGGCGGGGTCCCCGCATACGGGCACCAGCGCGGCGGTCAATGCATCGCCGGCATCGCCGATGGGCACGTCGAGGCAGGCAACACCCAGTGTGCGCGCCTGCGCATGTGCCTCGCGCAGCGACAGCTCGGAGGTATAACGCGACGGCAGCATGACCGCGGTCACGTTGTCCGCGCCCAGGGCGTCCACGGCGATCGCCAGCGTCAGCGCCGAATCGATGCCTCCGGACAATCCCAGCAACACGCCTTCAAAACCGTTCTTGTGGACGTAATCGCGCACGCCACGCACCAACGCCGCGTACAGCGTGGCTTCCGGCGACCCACCGGTCGTGGTCGGCCAGTCGCACGCGCGCAGGGTGCGGGTGGACGGTTCGAATTCCGCGTACAACAACGCGTCCAGGAACGCCGGTGCGCACGCCGCGATGCTGCCATCGCCGTTCACCAGCAGCGATGCGCCATCGTAGACCACTTCGTCCTGGCCACCGGTCATGTTGAGATAGACCATCGCGCAGCCGGTTTCCCACGCCCGCGCGGCCAGCACTGCCTCGCGCTGCGCCTGCTTGGCGACGTCGAACGGCGACGCGTTGATCACGATGACGAGTTCCGCGCCAGCCCGCGCGGCCGCGGCCACCGGTTCGGGCTGCCAGGCATCCTCGCAGATCAACAACCCGATCCGCACGCCCTGGACCATGGTGACCGTGACGGCGTGGCCCGGTTCGAAATAGCGCTTGTCGTCGAACACGCCGTAATTGGGCAGCACGCATTTGTGCGCGACCTGAGCGATGCGGCCTTCACGCAACAGTGCCGCCGCGTTGTAGACGACCCCTTCACTGTGCGGGAAACCGACCAGTGCCGCGAGCCCGTCGGTCCCGGCCGCGAGCGCGTCGAGTTCCGCCTGGCAGGCGGCGAGGAATCCCGGCCGCAGCAACAGGTCCTCGGGTGGGTAGCCGCTCAGGGCGAGTTCGGGGCACACAAGCAACCCGGCGTCGCCCGCACGTGCATCCCGCATCAGCGTGCGCACCCGCTCCGCGTTGGCCTCAATCGCACCGACCGGGAAGTCGAACTGGGCAAGGGCAAGGCGCAGGATGGCCATGCATCACTCCGGATAGACAAAGACCGCGACATGCGTCGCGGCCTCGTCATTTTAGTAGGAGCCGGCCGGCACGTAGTGCCTGCTCCCTGTTTTCCGGCGATCTTTTTTTGCGGGGCTGGTCGCGCGCCGGCGCGCTCCTACTGCATTTGCTTCGCGAGTGCAGCGCCGAGATCGGCTGGCGACTTCACGGTCGTGACGCCGGCCTTCTCCAGCGCGGCGAACTTGGCCGCGGCGGTGCCCTTGCCGCCGGAGATGATCGCGCCGGCGTGACCCATGCGCTTGCCGGCCGGCGCCGAGGCGCCGGCGATGAACGCAACCACTGGCTTGGTGACGTTTTCCTCGATGAACTCGGCCGCCTCTTCCTCGGCGCTGCCGCCGATCTCGCCGACCATGATGATGCCTTCGGTCTGCTTGTCGTCCTGGAACAGCTTCAGGCAGTCGATGAAACTCATGCCGTTGATCGGGTCGCCGCCGATGCCGATCACGGTGGACTG
>DASTIS010000081.1:0-22974 GCA_035717365.1 Rhodanobacteraceae bacterium | reverse complement strand
TCGCAACCGCGCACCACCGAATACGAATAGTGGTAGTAGCCGCCGCCGTTGGCGCACGAACCCATCGAGATCACCCACTTGGGTTCGGGCATCTGGTCGTAGACCTTGCGCAACGCCGGCGCCATCTTGTTGACCAGCGTGCCGGCGACGATCATCACGTCGGATTGGCGTGGCGAGGGCCGGAAGATCACGCCGTAGCGATCGAGATCGAGGCGCGAGGCGCCGGCGTGCATCATTTCGACCGCGCAGCACGCAAGGCCGAACGTCATCGGCCACATCGAGCCGGTCCGCGCCCAGTTGAACAGCGCATCGACGGTGGTCACGCCGAAGCCGCGCTGCACGATGGGGTTGTCCGCCTCCGGGCGCAGGATGTCGTCGACCTTGCCGATCGGCACCGGGTTGTGCATCACCTTGTCGATGGTCGAGATCAATCCCATTCCAGCGCCCCCTTCTTCCAGATGTAGATGTAACCGACCACCAGCAGCGCCAAGAAGATGAACATGTCAATCAGCGCGATGAGGCCGACCTTCGTCAGCACCACCGCCCACGGAAACAGGAACGCGATTTCCAGATCGAACAGGATGAACAGGATCGCGATGAGGTAGTAGCGCACGTCGAACTTCATGCGCGTACCTTCGAACGCCTCGAAGCCGCACTCGTAAGGCGAAAACTTTTCGGCGCTCGGGCGATGCGGCCCGGCGATCCAGCCGACGACGATCAGCGCGACGCCGATGGCGCCGGCGACGACGAGGAACAAGAGAATGGGCCAGTAGCCAGTCAGCATGCGCTTCAATCCACGTTAGCCCAAGGATTTTCTCACGCACCGGCGCATGTCGCAATCCGAATGCTCCTCGGTGCCATGACAAACAAAACCCCGCCGAAGCGGGGTCGAATGTACAGCATCGTGAAATTGGTGCCCAAGAGGGGACTCGAACCCCTACGGAGTTACCCGCTACCACCTCAAGGTAGTGCGTCTACCAATTCCGCCACCTGGGCATGCAGACCCGTCCCTGGGAAACACCGCGCACATCCCTGTGCGCGACTTTTCACAAGAGCAAAAACCTTCCTGAGAAACACCGGGCACATCCATGTGCCTGACTTTTCGAAAGAGCGATTCGATCGATCAATGCGACGCGGGCGGCGCACTTCCTGCGGGCGCCGGTACCGCGGGCGTGGAAGTCTTCGCGGGCGCCGCGGGAACTTCCGATTTCGTCCCGCCACTGACGGGTGGTGCCACCGGCACTTCCGAACGCTGGACCGGAACCGGTGCCGATGATGCGGCGCTCGCCGGTGCCGTCGCGGTGCCCGCCGATGAACCGGCCGCCAATGGATGGATGTTCGGCGAAGTGGCCGCGGCTGCCGAAGCCGGCGTCGCCGGTGTCGCCGCACCCGCCATCACACCGAGCGCCTGCTGCTTGTTGGGCGCGACGCCATGGTGGCTGAGATAGATGCCCATGCCCAGGCTCAGGATGAAAAACAGCGCCGCCAGCACACCCGTGGTGCGGGTCAGGAAACTGGCCGCGCCGCGCGCACCGAATACGGTGCCCGTGGAGCCACCGCCGAAGCTGGCGCCGGCATTCGCGCCGTCGCCGCGCTGCATCAGGATCAGCACGATCATTGCCGCGGCGATGAGCACATAGAAGACGCTGAAAATCGTGAACAGCATGGGCGTTCCCGTGCGGATGCGGATTCAACCCGCCGCCGCACAAATCGAGAGGAAATCGGTGGACTGCAAGCAGGCGCCGCCGATGAGGCCGCCATCGATATCGGGTTGCGCGAACAGCTCGGCAGCATTGCCGGGCTTGACGCTGCCGCCGTAAACGATGCGGGTCGAACCGGCAATTCTAGCATCGTCTGCAGCAAGCTGGCTACGCAGGAGCGCGTGCACGTCCTGGGCCTGCCCGGGGCTGGCGGTACGGCCGGTGCCGATCGCCCAGACCGGTTCGTAGGCGACCACGATGCGCTCGAATGCCGCGATCCCGCAACGGTCGACCACCGCGCGGAGCTGGCGCGACACCACCGCCGTGGTCTCGTCGGCCTCACGCTGTTCCAGCGTTTCGCCCACGCACAACACGGCAGTGAGGTCGTGCGCCAGGGCCTGCGCCACCTTGGCCGCGACCTGCGCGTCGGTTTCATGGTGGTACTGCCGACGCTCGGAATGCCCGGCCAGCACCATGTCGCACCCGACGTCGCGCAACATCGCCGCCGAAACCTCGCCGGTGAAGGCGCCGGACTCGTGTTCGCTGACGTCCTGGCCACCGACCGCGATGCGCGATCCGGCGCGGGCTGCGCAGGCCTCGCGCAGATACGGATAAGGCGGGAACACCGCGACGTCGACAGCCTCGATCTTCGCTTCCACGAGCGCGCCGACCAGCGTCGCCGCCAGCTGGCGCGACCCGTTCATCTTCCAGTTTCCGGCTACAAATTTGCGGCGCATGGCCAACTCCAGACCTGTGCGGACCCGCGAGGATAGCCAAGGTCCTCGCATCCACGCAAACTACCATGGATCATCGCGAAACGCGGCATGCCCACGGCCTTGCCGCAGCCACCCGCCATGCGACATTTTCAGGAATCCCGGGATGCCCGATCTCTTGCACCGCCGCGCCCTCGTCACCGGTGCTTCCGCCGGCATCGGCGCCGAATTCGCGCGCCAGCTTGCCGCGCGTGGTTGCGACCTGGTGCTCACCGCACGGCGCGAGGACCGCATGCAGTCGCTGGCTTCCGGACTGCGCGAACGCCATGGCATCGACGCACAGGTGATCGCGGACGATCTCGCCGATCCCGCCGCACCGGCACGCATCATGACCGCCGCAACCGATGACGGGCGCGCCATCGACATCCTGATCAACAACGCCGGCTACGGCGTACCGGGCGAATACACCCGGGTCGACTGGGACACCCACGCGCGCTTCATGCAGGTGCTGGTCGATGCGCCCCTGCAGTTCTGCCATTTGCTGCTGCCGGCGATGCGGCAACGCGGTTACGGGCGCATCGTCAACATAGCCTCGCTGGCGGGACTGGTGCCGGCGACGCCGGGCAACACGCTGTACTCGCCGGCCAAGGCGTTCCTGATGCGGGTATCGCAGGCCCTGGCGATGGAAAACCGCAACCATGGCATCCACGTGTGCGCCTTGTGCCCGGGCTTCGTCCGTTCCGAATTCCACGACGTCAGCGCATCGCGTGGGTTGGTGTCGAAATTGCCTGGCTGGATGTGGTCGGACGCCGTGGAAGTCGTTCGCCAGGGACTCGACGCCGTCGAGCGCGGTCGCGTGGTGTGCGTGCCGGGGCGCGTCAATCGAACGATCAAGGTGTTGATGGACCTGCTGCCGGACCGGGTCGCACTCGGCCTCGTCGCGCGACGGGCGCACCGCTTTCGCGTGCGCGAATGACGCGCTACAACGCCAGCGTCTTCACCACCCGCGCTGCGGCTTCGGCGGCCGATTCCTGATCCGAGTGCAGGTGGATTTGCGGTGATTCCGGCGCCTCGTAGGGCGAGCCGATGCCGGTGAAGTTGGCAATCTTGCCGGCGCGCGCCTTGGCGTACAGTCCCTTGACGTCGCGCGCTTCGCAGACCTCCAGCGGCGCGTCCACGAACACTTCCATGAATTCGCTTTCGCCGATCAGGTCACGCGCCATCCGGCGCTCGGCGCGGAACGGCGAAATGAACGAGACGAGCACGATCAAGCCCGCATCCATCATCAGGTGCGCGACTTCCGCCACGCGCCGGATGTTCTCCACGCGATCGGCGTCGGTGAACCCGAGGTCACGATTCAGGCCGTGCCGCACGTTGTCGCCATCCAGCAGGATGGTGTGGAAACCATCCGCCAGCAGGCGCCGCTCGACCAGGTTGGCGATGGTGGACTTGCCGGAGCCGGAAAGACCCGTGAACCACAGGCAACGCGCGGCCTGCCCCTTGATCCTCGCGCGCGCAACGCGATCGACATCGAGATGCTGCCACTGCACGTTGCTGTCACGGCGCAAGCCGAAGTCCAGGGTGCCGCAGCCGACCGTCGCGCGCGAGTCGCGATCGATCAGGATGAAGCCGCCGAGCCGGCGGTCTTCGCTGTAGGGCCGATAGGCGATGTCGGCATCGAGCGACAGGTTGCAGTAGCCGATCTCGTTGGCGCCCAGGCGCGTCGCCGCGAGGTGTGCCTGGGTATCGGGATCCACGCGGTGCTTGATCTCGGTGACCTGCGCGCCGGTCGTGTGTGTCGCCAGTTTCATCAGATAGCGCCGTCCCGGCAGCAGGGCGGCATCGTCCAGCCACAGCAGGTGGCACGCAAATTGCGCGGCGACCCGCGGCTGGTGCGCCGGATCGGCGATGACGTCGCCACGCGACACGTCGATCTGGTCGGCCAGCGTGAGCGTGACGGCCTGGCCCGCCTCGGCGGCGTCGAGATCGGCATCGCCGCCCACCACCCGCGCCACGCGCGAACGTTGGCCGCCCGGCATGACCACGACTTCGTTGCCGGGTGCGACATGGCCGCCCGCGATGGTCCCCGCGTAACCGCGGAACGTGTGGTCGGGACGGTTGACCCATTGCACCGGCAGTGCGAACGCCGCGTCGACCTGCCGCTCGACCTGCGCCGTTTCGAGGAACTCGAGCAACGGCTTGCCGGTGTACCAGGGCGTGTTCGGAGAATGCGCAACGAGGTTGTCGGCATGGATCGCGGAAACCGGGATCGCGTCCGCGTGCGTCACGCCGAGACCGTGCGCAAGCTCCACGCACTCCTGCTCGATCGCGTGGTAGCGCGCGTGGTTGTAGTCGATGAGGTCGAGCTTGTTGACCGCGAACAGTACATGCCTGACGCCGAACATCGCCAGGATCGCAACGTGTCGCCGCGTCTGGGTCTGCACCCCGGCGCGCGCATCGACCAGCACCACGCCGAGTTCGGCGCTCGAGGCGCCACTGGCCATGTTGCGCGTGTATTGCGCGTGGCCGGGGCAGTCGGCAACGATGAAGGCGCGCTTGTCGGTCCCGAAATAGCGCCACGCAACATCGATGGTGATGCCCTGCTCACGCTCCGCCTCCAGGCCATCCAGCAGCAGCGCGTAATCGGGGTTGCCGCCGCAGGTCCCGTGCTTCTTGCTGTCGCGGATCATCTGCGCCAGGCGATCGTCCGGAACCATGCCCGCCTCGGCCAGCAGCCGGCCGAGCAGCGTGCTCTTGCCGTCGTCCACGCTGCCGCACATGGCGAACCGCAAGGTGTCGCGGTTTTCCAGCGCGGTGAGGCGCGCTGCCAGTGCCGAAACGGGCAGTTCGACCTGCCCGTCCGGTTGATCAGAAGTAGCCTTCACGCTTCTTGCGCTCCATGGAATCGGACGGGTCGAGATCGATGATGCGTCCCGCGCGTTCGGATTCGCGGGTGTCCAGCATCTCGGCGATGATCGCGTCGAGATCGGCCGCGCTCGATTCCGCGGCGGCGGTCAGTGGCCAGCAGCCCAGGGTACGGAAGCGCACCATCTTCGGGACCAGCTTTTCGCCCGGCTCCAGCGGCACGCGGTCGTCGTCGCGCACCAGCAGCGCGCCGTTGCGCACGAAGGTCGGCCGCTCCTTCGCGAAGTACAGCGGCACGACCTCGATGCCCTCGCGGCGGATGTACAGCCACACATCGAGCTCGGTCCAGTCCGAGAGTGGAAACACGCGCAGGGTCTCGTCGGGCGCGAGACGCGTATTGAACACGCCCCACGGCTCCGGCCGCTGCTTGCGCGGCTCCCAGCGCTGGCCCGCGCCGCGCAGCGAGAACACCCGTTCCTTGGCGCGGGCGGGATCCTCGTCGCGGCGCGCGCCGCCGATTGCGGCGTCGAAGCCATGATCGGCCAGCGCCTGGCGCAGCGCCACGGTCTTCATGGTGTAGGTGTGCTTCGAGGCGTCGTGGACGGGATCGGTGCCCTCGCGCACGCCGTCCTGGTTGATGTACTCGATCAAGTCGACATTCTTTTCGCGCGCGATGCGATCGCGGAACTCGATCATCTCGCGAAACTTCCACGTCGTATTGACGTGCAGCATCGGGAGCGGCGGCCTGGCGGGATAAAACGCCTTCAGCATCAGGTGCAACAGGACCGACGAATCCTTGCCTATCGAATACAGGAGCACCGGCTTGCGGCACTCGGCGACCGTTTCGCGCAGGATGCGCACCGACTCGGCTTCGAGCCGGTCGAGGTGTGTTTGCAGGTGCGCGACACTCGTCATGAAATCATCCCGTCCATCCGCGACCCCGTTCGCGCCACGCCAATGTCGGGGATTTCGAGCCCGGCCACGAGACACGGCAACGCGATCGCCAAAACGCAAGGATAACCGATCCGACCCACTCCAATCCGGGCCCATCCCTTGTCGGACCGCCCCTTATACTGCCGCGGCATGCCCGCCACGACCGACTCCGGCATCACCGAAACGCGCGCCGTTGCGCGGCTTGCGTTCGCACGCGCCGCAACCGGCGGCCCGAACGCCACCCTCCATGCCGCCTCGGAGGACGCCAGCGCACGCAGCTATTGGCGCGTCGGGGATGCCGGCCGCACCGCCATCGTGATGGACGCGCCACCGGGCTCGGGCGACCTCGGCGTCTGGCTCGACGTCGATGCGCGCCTGCGCGCAGCGGGGCTCAACGCGCCCGAGGTGCTGGCCGCGGATCGGGCCCGCGGTTTCCTGCTGCTGTCCGACCTGGGCACCCGCCCGTACCTGTCCGAACTGAACGACAAAACGGCCGAGGGCCTCTACGCCGACGCGCTCGACGCGTTGTTGACGATCCAGACCAGCGTCGATGCCGACGGTCTGCCGAGGTATGGCGAAACGCTGCTCACCACCGAACTGGAGCTCATGCCGACCTGGTTCCTGCAACGCCACCTCGGCATCGACATCGGCTGCGACGAATGGGACATCATCAAGGTCGCGTTTCGCCTCCTCGTCGACAACGCCACGATGCAATCGCAGGTCTTCGTGCACCGCGACTACCACAGCAGGAACCTGCTGGTGGTGCCGGGCCGCAATCCCGGCATCGTCGATTTGCAGGATGCGGTACTCGGCCCGATCACCTACGACCCCGTCTCGCTGCTGCGCGACTGCTACATCCGGTGGGACGACGTGCGCGTCCGCGCCTGGGCCGAATCGCATCGCCTGCGGCTGTGCGAAGCCGGGGCGCTGGACCCGCGCGTCGACGCCGCGCGCTGGCAACGCTGGTTCGACCTCACCGGCCTGCAACGCCACCTCAAGGTCCTCGGCATCTTCTGCCGACTGTGGTACCGCGATGGGAAACGCGCCTACCTCGGCGATCTGCCGCGCGTGTGGCAGTACGTCCACGATGTGGCTTCGGTATATCCGGAGTTGCGCGATTTCCTCGCGCTGCTGGAACACTGGATCGACGAACACGACCTGAAGGAACCGGCCCCTTGAAGGCGCTGTTGTTCGCTGCCGGCCGCGGCGAGCGCATGCGTCCGCTCTCGAACACCACGCCCAAGCCGCTGCTGCAGGTCGGCGGGAAGCGGTTGATCGAATGGCACCTCGAAAAACTCGCCGCCGCCGGCGTGCGCGAAGTGGTGATCAACACTTCCCATCTCGCCAACCGATTTCCCGCGCTGCTCGGTGACGGTTCACGCCACTGCCCGCGCATCACCTACAGCCACGAAGGCAACGTGCCGCTGGAAACCGGCGGCGGGATGCTGCACGCCCTGCCGCTGTTGGGGGAAGCGCCGTTCATCGCGGTCAACGCCGATGTCTTCACGGACTTCGATTTCGCACAGCTTCCGGACGCACCGCGGGGGGTCGCGGAGCTGGTGCTGGTGGACAACCCGCCGCAACATCCGCAAGGCGACTTCGGGATCGATGCAAGCGGTCGGTTGTTGCCACGTGCGGATTCGCCGGGTGCAACCCGCGCGTTGACCTTTGCCGGCATCGGGGTTTATCGGCCGTCGCTCCTCGACGACTGGAGATCCGCCATCGGCGACACGCCCGGTGCATGCGCAACACCGCCACGCTTCTCGATCGTGCCGCTGCTGCGTACCGCGATCGCGGGTGATCGGGTGACGTGGCAGCACCATCGCGGCTTCTGGACCGACGTCGGCACGCCGCAACGACTGGCGGACCTGGCTGCCCGGTTGCGTGGAGAATCGTAGGCGCCGGCCGACGTGCAGCGCCTGCTCCCTCTTTCCCGGCGACAAGGGTCGCCGTCGATGTTCGAGCGCCCCATGGTCGCGCGCAGGCGCGCTCCTACGGATCAGGCGCCGCGAGCAGCTCCCGCAGGAACGGAACGGTCACGCGGCGCTGCGCCGCCAGTGCGGCGCGGTCGATCCGGCGCAGCAACGCGACCAGCGACGCGGGATCGCGCGGCAGGCGCGCAAACCACCAATCCAGCACCTCGTCGTCGAGACGAAGGCCCATGCGCCCGGCCAGCAGCCGCAGCATCCCGCGGCGTCCGGTGTCGTCGAGGGGATGCAACGCGCCCTGCGTGCACGACGCCAGGCGCGACACCAGATCCGCCAGACCGATCCCGAGTTCCGACGGCGGTCCGGCCGCGGCAAACAACATCTGCGCGGATGTGTCCTTCACGCGGTTGAACAGGTCGAACAGCGCGCGTTCCGCAGCGCGATCGCCCGCGACCACGTTCAGGTCGTCGATCGCGACCAGTCCCACGGCATCGATCCCGGCAATGGCCTCCGCGCGTGGGTCGGGCACCTGCGCCAGGGACAGGTAACGCGCGCTGCGGCCGGTCTCGATCACGGCGCGGCAGGCGCCGATCAACAGGTGGCTCTTGCCGGTGCCCGTGATGCCATGCAGGAAAACCCACGCACGTGCCGGGTCGACCGCCAGGGCCGCGACTTCGCGCAGCGCTGCGTCGTTGTTGCCGGGCCAGAACGCGTCGAGGCGCTGGTGGGACGGCCAGCGCAGGTCGAGGGGAAATTGTCGCGTCATGTCCGGGCGGGGGGGTCCCGCGGATTCGCATCGTCGTCGCCGGCGTCCTCCCCGTCGGACGCGCCGGACGAGGCCACGATCTTCCGCGGCGTCTGTCCCCCGTACAGCGGGCTTGCCTGGTAGCGCTCGCGCAGGAAGCGCAGCAGCACCACCGCGATCGATGCCATCGGCAGCGCCAGCAGGATGCCGATGAATCCGAACAGGTTGCCGAATGCGAGCACCGCGAAGATCACCGCGACCGGATGCAGGCCGATGCGGTCGCCCACCAGTTTGGGCACCAGGACATAGCTCTCCAGCAAATTGCCGATGGCGAACACGACCAGTACCAGCACCAGGTGGAACACGTCGTGGAACTGCACCAGCGCGGCGACAATGCTGGCGACGATGCCGATGATGAAGCCGAGATACGGCACGAAGCTCACCAGCCCTGCGATCATGCCGATCAACGGGCCGACCTCGAGGCCAACCAGTTGCAACGCCACCGCGTAGAAGACCGCCAGCCCCACCATCACCAGCAACTGGCCGCGCACGAACGCGCCGAGCACGCTGTCGGTTTCGCGCGCAAGCCGGCGGATCGTCGGCTGCGCGTCCCGCGGCAACAGCGTGTCGACGTGCGCAACGAGCTTGTCCCAGTCGCGCAGCAGGTAGAACGTCACCACCGGCACCAGCACCACGGCGACGCCGAAACCGATCAGGGCGATCCCCGAGCGGGTCGCGTACCCGAGCACGGTGGTCGCGATGCCGCCGACGGTTCCCGCATGCTCGCGGGTGCGCGCGAGCACCGTCGCGAGATCGAATTCGCTGGCGGGAATATGCAGCTTGTCCTCCAGCCACGGAATCGCATGTGCGTTGAACCACGTCGCGTAGGTCGGCAGCGCGGCGATGAAACGCACCACCTGGCGCTGGATGAACGGCACCAGCAGCACCAGCGCAATCACCACCACCAGCAGCATCAACAGGAACACGATGCTGGCTGCCAATCCCCGGCCCAGGCGCAGGCGTTCGAGGCGGTCGACCAGCGGATCACCGAGGTAGGCGAACACGCCTGCCAGCAGGAAAGGCATCAGGATCGGGGACAGCAGCCAGACCAGCCAGCCCACCACGATCGCGATGATCAACCATTGCCAGCGCTGTGCGTTGGTCATGTCGAACGTTTCCCCTGGTTGAGTTCGCGCCGCGCCAGCAGGCCCCAGCGCACGACGTAATCGAGTCCGCTGGCCGCGGTCAGGACCGCGACGACCCAGACCGGGATCGCCATCGGGACGCCCCAACCAAAAGCCTGGTCGGCGAGCACCAGCACGACGAATCCTATCTGCGCCACCGTCGTCGTCTTCGACAGCCAGCTCGGGCGTACCTGGAAAGCATGCAATATCCGGTGCCACGCCAGCGCGCCCAGCACGATCACCGCATCGCGCACCACCACCAGCACCACCAGCCAGCGCGGTGCCTCGTGCAGCCATCCGAGCGCTACCAGGCAACCCACCAGCATCAATTTGTCCGCGACCGGGTCGAGGATCGAACCGAGCCGGCTCTGCCATCGGAAGCGCCGCGCGAGATAGCCGTCCACGCCATCCGACACCCCGGCGACAGCGGCGATCACCAGCGCTGTTTCATAGCGGCCCCACAGGATCGTCGCGATCAGCGGGGCGACTGACGCGATGCGCAATACGGAGATCAGATTGGGCAGATACCGCAACGGATTGCTGCCGGCGCCAGCATCGGTTTGCGATCGTCCGCTCACGACCCCGTCACGCTCAAGGGGTCCAGCGCAATGCTGCGTCGGCACCCGGATGGGGCTGCATCGCGGGCGCGAGGTGCCCGGTCGGTGCGGTCAGCGCGGCCAGCACCGTCGCCAGCGGCTGGTCGGAGGTCAGGCGCACCAACACACCGTCGCCCGAGGCCGCCACCGGGATCACGTCGTGCAGCGCCGCATCGCCGCGCAGGACGGCCAGCAGGCTGGCGAATGCGTGGCTGTTGTCGATGCCGTCCACCCACAGCGTGCCGCTGCCGCCCGGTGCCGCGGCGGGTACTCCCGTCGAATCCCCGCCGCCGGGTTGCCCGGCGGCCACGGCGCTCGACTGGCCCCGCGCAATCATCCGGCCGATCGCGCCGGGGTCGAAGTCCACCTGCAGTTCCAGCCCGCCCGACGCCGCGCGCCGGTAGCGGAAATCACGCACGTAACCCGAAGCCTGCGCGAGCACGTCCGGCGCCGCGGCAAAGCCAGGCGAAACCTGCTGCAGGACGCTGCTCAACGCCACCGACATCGCCTCGTTGCGCTGGGCGTCACTGGTGCCGGCCACCGGAACCGTGGCCGAATAGGGGTTCGAGGGATTGGCGGCCGTTTGCGCCGCGGCGGGCGCGGCCGCACCCAGCACCAGCAGCAGGGACAACAGAATTCGCATCATGGCCACGTACCTCCGCACCGATATCCGCCAGTCTGCCCAATCGCGGCCCCAGCGTCTATCATTGCCGGCTCCGCCATTGTGCGACACCCGCCGGCCGACGCCACCGTGACCCCCGAAAACGACGCCCTCTCCTACCGCGCCGCGGGCGTGGACATCGACGCCGGCAACGCGGTGGTCGAACGCATCAAGCCGCTGGTTGCCAGAACGCTTCGTCCCGAGGTGATGGGTGGGCTGGGCGGCTTCGGGGCGTTGTTCGAGCTGTCCGGCAAATACCGCGAACCCGTGCTGGTCTCGGGCACCGACGGCGTCGGCACCAAGCTCAGGCTCGCGCAACAGTTGAACCGCCACGACACCATCGGCATCGACCTCGTGGGCATGTGCGTCAACGACGTGCTGGTGCAGGGCGCCGAGCCCCTGTTCTTCCTCGACTACTTCGCCACCGGCAAGCTCGATGTCGACACCACGGTCGCGGTGGTAGGCGGCATCGCGAAAGGCTGCGAGCTGGCCGGCTGCGCGCTGATCGGCGGCGAAACCGCAGAAATGCCCGACATGTACCCGCCTGGGGAGTACGACCTGGCCGGCTTCAATGTCGGCGCCGTCGAGAAATCGGAAATCATCGACGGCAGCGCGATCCGCGCCGGCGACGCGATCCTCGGCGTCGCCTCCAGTGGCCCGCACTCGAACGGCTTTTCGTTGATCCGCAAGATCGTCGAACGTGCGGGTTCGCCGTTCGACCTCGACGTCGGTAGCGCCGCCCTGGCCGACGCGCTGATGGCGCCCACCACGATTTACGTGAAGCCCATCCTGGAATTGCTGAAGGACACCGCGCACCGCGACGCTTCGCGCGTCCCGGGTGCCCAGTCCCGGGTCCCGAAGATCCACGGCATGGCCCACATTACCGGTGGCGGCCTGCTGGAAAACATCATCCGCGTGGTACCGGGCGGTCTCGGCATCACGATCGACAGTTCGAGCTGGACCCTGCCCGCGGTGTTCGACTGGCTGCAGCGCGAAGGCAACGTACCGCGCGAGGAAATGTGGCGCACCTTCAATTGCGGGATCGGCTTCACCCTGATCCTGGACCGCGCGGATGTGGAATCCGTGGCGGCGTTGCTCGCGAAGCACGGCCTCGCCTCGTGGGTGATCGGCGAGGTGGTCGCCGCCAATGGCGAGAAACGGGTACGCATCGCGTGAGCAGCACTCCCGAGTCCCGAGAAACTCACCGCTCTTGCGGCTCGCCCTTCGGGCCATCGGCTGCGCCGATGTTCGCTTCGGCATCCTGCCTTCGCAGTCCGGGTCCCGATTCCCGGCCTTTCCCCATCGCCGTCCTCGCTTCCGGCCGTGGCAGCAATCTCGCTGCCCTGATCGACGCGCAGCAAGCCGGCAATCTGCCCGTAGAGTTCGCACTGGTCGCAAGCGACAAGGCCAACGCACCGGCGCTGCGCAGGGCCGAAATACACGGCATCCCCACCCTGGCGCTGGATCCGAAATCGTTCGTGTTGCGCCGCGCATTCGACCAAGCGCTGTTCGCGAACGTCGCCGCCAGCGGCGCGCAGCTGGTGGTGCTGGCCGGCTACATGCGCATCATCGACGCCGCGGTCACGGAGCAGTGGCCCGGACGAATGATCAACATCCATCCCTCGTTGCTGCCGAAATACCGCGGCCTGCACACGCATCGGCGCGCGCTCGAGGCCGGCGATACCGAACACGGCGTCAGCGTCCACTTCGTCAGTGCGGAACTGGACGGCGGCCCGGTGATCGCGCAAACGCGCATCGACGTTCGCGCGGGTGATACCGAAGAGTCGCTCGCGGCGCGCCTGCTGGACCACGAGCACGAACTGCTGGTCGCCTGCGTTGATGCCATCGCGCGCGGCACGGTTTCCGAACATGACGGCAGGGTGCTGTTCAACGGCACGCCCATCTGCGCGCCGTTGCGGCTCGATGCGTCACGACAACTGGTCGTCGCGTGAGCGCACGTTCAGGCGCGCCGCGTCAGGCTGCGACAACGTTTCCGCCACATTGAGTGCCATGCGCCGCCATTTCCTTTCCGGATTGTTGTTTGCCATCGTCTTCACGACAGGGGTCGGGGTCGCCATCGCCGCGACGCCGCCACTGCCCGCGTTCACCGCGCACTACCGGGTGCTTCAAAACGGCTCGCCGATCGGCAAGGCGACGCTCACGTTGTCGCCGGGCACGAACGGTACCTGGACATTCACCACGCAAAGCCGGGGCACGTCGGGGTTGGCGTCGCTGCTGGCTGCGGGTACGCACGAGGTTTCCAGGTTCAAGTGGGTTGGCGATTCACCGCAGGGGATCAGCTACGACTACACGATGAAAACCGCGCTCAAGCAGAAGCATCGCAGCGTGCGTTTCGACTGGAGTGCACGCACCATCGAAGTCGAGGACAACGGCACCCATCGCTTCCCCGCCCGGCCGGGCGCGGTCGAACGCCACACCGTGACGCTTGCGCTCGCGGCCGGGCTGGCCGCAGGCAAGACCACCTTCACGCTGCCGGTCGCGGTGCGCGACCGCATCCAGATGCAGCATTACGTGGCACGCGGCAGGCAAAGCCTCACCGTACCCGCCGGGACCTTCGATGCCATCCGCGTCAGCCGCACCGATGGCGGCGACGGTTTCCAGGCATGGTTCGCCCCGTCGAAACTGCCCGCGCCGGTGAAGATCGGTGAGCCCGGCAAGCGGCATTTCACGCTGGAACTGGAGAACTGGTCGGCACACTGACCGGCGTCGCCGTCAGGCCGGCTCCTGCCAAGCCGCTTTCTCAGGAGCCAGCGAGCGCGCTGGCGACCACAGCGCCAAACACGACGATCGCGCGCAGGTCAGGTCGGCAACCGCCGGATCTGCGCGCCGAGGCCACCCAGCTTTTCCTCGATGTTCTCGTAACCGCGGTCGATGTGGTAAATGCGATCGACGGTGGTCTCGCCTTCGGCCACCAGCCCGGCCAGCACCAGTGACGCGGACGCGCGCAGATCGGTCGCCATCAGCTGCGCGCCGGACATCTTCGGCACACCGCGCACGACTGCGGTGTTGCCCTCGAGCTTGATGTCCGCGCCCAGGCGGTGCAACTCCTGCACGTGCATGAAGCGGTTTTCGAACACGTTCTCGGTAATCACGCCGGTGCCCTCGGCGACGCTGTTGAGCGCCGTGAATTGGGCCTGCATGTCGGTCGGAAACGCCGGATAAGGTGCGGTCGCCACGTCCACCGCGCGCGGCCGGTGGCCACGCATGTCCAACTCGATGGAGTCATCCCCGGTGTTGATGTGGGCGCCGGCGTCCTCGAGCTTCGACAACACCGACTTCAACACATCGGGACGGGTGCGTTTCGCGCGCACCCGGCCACCGGTGATCGCGCCGGCCACGAGGAAGGTGCCGGTCTCGATGCGATCGGGCAGTACGTCGTAGTCGGTACCGTGCAGGCGCTCGACCCCGTCGATCACCAGCCGGGTGGTGCCGATGCCGCCGATCTGCGCGCCCATGCTGTTGAGGCAGTGCGCGAGATCGCATACCTCCGGCTCCTCGGCGGCGTTCTCGATCACGGTGGTGCCCTTGGCGAGCACGGCCGCCATCATGATGTTTTCGGTCCCGGTCACGGTGACCATGTCCATCGCGACGCGCGCGCCCTTGAGCCGCTGCGCGCGTGCCCTGATGTAACCGTTCTCGACGCTGATGTCCGCGCCGAGCGTCCGCAATCCCTTGATGTGCTGGTCGACCGGCCGCGAGCCGATGGCGCAGCCGCCCGGCAGCGACACCTCCGCCTGGCCATACTTGGCGATCAGCGGACCCAGCACCACGATCGATGCGCGCATGGTCTTGACCAGGTCGTAGGGCGCAAAGAACCGGTGGGTGGGGCGCGGATCGACCTTGATCCGCATGTGCTCGTCCACCACCAACTCGGCGCCCATCTGGCCGAGCAGCTCCATCGTCGTGGTGACGTCGTGCAGGTGCGGCACGTTGCCGATGGTGACCGGCTCGTCCGCCAGCAGGCAGGCCGCGAGGATCGGCAATACCGCGTTCTTGGCGCCGGAAATCCACACGTCGCCGTTGAGCGGCTTGCCCCCCGAAATCACGATGCGGGCCATCAAGCCGCCCCCGTCTCGGCCGGCGTCAGGGTGCGCAACGACAATGCGTGGATCTCGCCGCCCATTCGCTCGCCAAGCACCGCGTACACCATCCGGTGCCGGGCCAGCGTGGCCTTGCCGGTAAACGCATCCGACACGACGACGGCCTCGAAATGCACGTCGTCGGGGCTGGCGACCTCGATCCGGGCATCCGGAAACGCGGCTTCCAGCAAGGATTTCAATTGGTTGGATTGCATGAACCCTGCTCGAACGGGATGGCCGGCGCGGAAACATCCGGGCCGCGGCACGCGGACAGGCGGTCCTTCGCCTATACAATGACAACCCGTGATGTTACTGGAAATCGCGTGATGGCTGAATGCCGGCACAGGGGTATGGACACATGAACGCGCGCACCGCCAAATCCTCAACGGACGTTTTTCCCGGCCACGACCCGGCTGCGCTGGTTGCCAGCGCGCGCAAGGTCATCCGCATCGAGTCCGATGCGATTGCCGACATGGAAAAGCGCATCGACGGGGATTTCAGCAAGGCCTGCCGCCTGATCCTCGCCTGCCGGGGACGGGTGGTCGTGTCCGGGATGGGCAAGTCCGGGCACATCGCGCGCAAGATCGCGGCCACCCTGGCCTCCACCGGCACCCCCGCGTTCTTCGTCCACCCCGGCGAAGCCAGCCACGGCGACATCGGCATGATCACGCGCGACGACCTGGTGCTGCTGTTGTCCAATTCGGGCGAAACCGAGGAAGTGCTAACGATCCTGCCGTTCCTGAAACGCCAGGCCAATCCGTTGATCGCTATGACCGGCAATCCGCGCTCGACGCTGGCGCGCGACGCCGATGCCCACCTGGACGCCAGCGTCGGCAACGAAGCCTGCCCGCTCGGCCTCGCGCCCACCGCCAGCACCACGGCCGCGCTGGTCCTCGGCGATGCGCTCGCCATCGCGTTGCTGGAGGCGCGCGGCTTCACCGCCGACGATTTCGCCCATTCGCATCCGGCCGGTGCGCTGGGCCGGCGCCTGCTGAAGATTGCCGACGTGATGCACACCGGCACCGCGATACCGAGCGTGACGACCGGCGTCACGCTGACCGCGGCGCTGATGGAAATGTCGCGCAAGGGACTCGGCATGACCGCGATCGTCGACGACGACGGGCGTCTGCAGGGCGTGTTCACCGACGGCGACTTGCGCCGTACCCTGGACGACCACGGCATCGACCTGCGCACCACGCCGGTCAGCCAGGCGATGAGCCTCCAGCCGAAGGTCATCGTCGCGGACAAGCTGGCCGCCGAGGCGGCACAGTTGATGGAAACCTACAAGATCCATGCGCTGCTTGTGGTCGATGACGAGCAGCACGTCGTCGGCGCGCTGAACATCCACGACCTGTTGCGCGCGCGGGTGGTTTGAGAGCCGGGACCGGGGACCCGGGACCCGGGACCTGCAAAAAGCACGCTTTCGCGTCTGGGCTGCCTTTCGGCGACCCTTCACCGGTAACATCTTGCATTGCCCTGCGACCTCGTTTGTCCCCGGTCCCGGGTCCCCGGTCCCGATCACCGAAAACAGCGGACTTCAATGACCGAATCCGTCGACTACCCGATCGACATCCCCGCCGACATCCTCGCCCGCGCCGCCAAGGTCCGGCTGGTGGCTTTCGACGTCGACGGCACGCTCACCGATGGCCGGCTGTCGATGACCGAGGACGGCCGCGAAATCAAGGCGTTCCACGTGCACGACGGACTGGGGATCAAGCTGCTGCGTGAACATGGGATCGAAGTCGCCATCATCAGCGCGCGCATCAGTCATGCGGTCGAGCTGCGCGCCGAACAACTCGGCATCGATCATGTCTATCAGGGCACGGCCGACAAGCTGGCCTGCCTGCGCGACATCCTGGATGCGTCGGGACTGGCCGCCGAACAGGCGGCCTACGTCGGTGATGACCTGCCCGACCTGCCGTCGATGCGCGCCTGCGGCCTCGCCATCGCGGTCGCCGATGCGCGCCCCGAAATCGCGCGCGAGGCGCACTGGCAAACGCACGCCAGGGGCGGCAAGGGCGCGGCACGCGAAGTCTGCGACCTGATCGTCGCGGCACACACGCGGGCACGCGGGCAGGCATGAGGGACCGCCGCACCATCACGTGGCTGATCGTGCTCGCGATCGGGGCAGCGACCACGCAGTTGCTGATCTGGTGGTTGCGGCCGCCACCGAAACCGGTCGCGATGGTCGGCCCGCCGCGCTCCAGCTATCAACTCGATGACTTCACGCTGCACGCGTTCGGGCAGGATGGCAAACTCGCCTTCACGATGACCGCGCCGCATCTCGCGCGTCGCGAAGGCAATGATTCGTTGTATGTCAACGCACCGAAATATTTCTTCGTCGGCAGCGACGGATCGGAATGGTATGGCACCTCGCAATACGCGTGGATCAATGCCGACAGCGACCTCGTCAAGCTGATCGGCAAGATCGACATGCGCCGGCCGCCCACCGCCGAGGTCGAGGCCGCGCAAATCCACACCGCCGACGCCACCGTCTGGACCAACGACAAGCGCATGGCCACCGCGGCCCCGAGCGTCATCCGGGAGCCCGGCTCTATACTGCGCGGCGTCGGCATGAAGGCCGACTTCGATACCCACGAACTGGAGTTGCTCTCCGATGTCCACGCCACGCTCTCGCCTCGCCACGACGCGCATTGAATTGCTGCTTCTTGCCATGGCCGCGCTGGCCGCGTGCGGCGTGGCCCAGGCCAGGCAATCGGACAAATACCAGCAGCTCCACCTCAACGCCAACCACCTGAAAGGCAGCCAGGAGAACGGGAAATTGGTCGTGACCGGCGACGTCACCCTGGACCAGGGCACCTTCCATGCGGATGGCGCCCGGGCCACGGGTTACACCGACCCGAACGACAGCAGCCAGTGGCAACGCGTGGTGCTGACGGGTTCGCCCGCGCATTTCCGGCAAACCCTGGACAGCGGCAAACTGGTACGCGGGCAGGCGCAGACGCTCGACTACCAGGTTTCGGAAAACACGGTGATCCTGACCGGCGATGCATCTGTCACGCAGGAAGGCCGTGGTTCCTTCAACGGTGCCAGGCTGACCTACAACACCGAGACCGGCGCGATCGAGGGCAGCGCAGCCGCGGGAAGCCGCGTGCACATCACGTTGCAGCCGCACACCCGGCCGGCGGCTGGCGCAGCTCCCGCGACCTCCCCGGCACCGCCGACAACCAGCGGCGGGCCCGCACCGGCTCCCGCACCCGCTTCGACGGCCGGGAACGACTGATCCATGCTGATCGCGCAAGGGCTGCAGAAGAGTTTTCGCTCGCGCGAGGTGGTGCAGGATTTCGGTTTCGAAATCCGCCAGGGCGAGGTCGTTGGCCTGCTCGGTCCCAACGGTGCCGGCAAGACGACCTGCTTCTACATGATCGTCGGCCTGATCGAACCCGACAATGGACGCATCACGCTGGACGGCGAGGACATCACCGGTCTGCCGATGCACCAACGCGCGCGCAAGGGCATCGGCTACTTGCCGCAGGAAGCCTCGGTATTCAGGCGGCTGAGCGTTGCGGACAACGTGCTGGCGGTCCTGGAACTGCGCACGGACCTGCCGGCCGCGCAGCGCCGCGGCGAACTGGAATCCCTGCTGGACGAATTGAAGATCACCCACCTCGCCGGCCAGAAGGGCATCAGTCTGTCCGGCGGCGAACGACGGCGCGTCGAGATCGCGCGTGCCCTGGCCGCCAATCCGCGCTTCATGCTGCTGGACGAACCGTTCGCCGGCGTCGACCCGATCTCGGTGGGCGAAATCCAGCGCATCGTGCGCCACCTGCGCGACCGCGGCATCGGCGTGCTGCTCACCGACCACAACGTGCGCGAGGCGCTCGGCATCTGCGAGCACGCCTACATCCTCAACGAAGGCAAGGTGCTGGCGCGCGGCACACCCGCCGAAATCCTCTCCCATCGGCAAGTGCGCGAGGTCTATCTCGGCCACGAATTCAAAATGTGAAGGCGGCCCCATAATTACAAGCAAAAATCGTGCCCTTCCACTATTTTTGCGGCCTGCCGCGGTATAGTGTCTGGCGACTGCCCTCGAAATGTCGTCATGAAACCAGGCCTCCAGCTTCGCCAATCGCAGACGCTGTCGCTGACGCCGCAACTCCAGCAGGCGATCAGATTGCTGCAGTTGTCGCAGCTCGAGCTGCAGACGGAGTTGCGCGAACTCGCGGAAGCAAACCCGCTGATCGACCTGGATGAAATGGTCGATACCGCCCCGGACGACAGCGAGTCCGACGAACGCACAGCCCCCGAATCCGCCGAGGAATCCCGAGACGGCGAAGCGTCCGCCGACGCCGGCGAAGACAGCGAGTACTGGAACGAGCATTCCCCGCAAGTCGTCGAATGGGCCAGGGGCAATCGTGGTTTCGACGACGATGATGCCCCGGAACAACAGGATGCTTCGCCCGAGGGCCTGCGCGAACATTTGCTGTGGCAAGCCAACCTGAGCGGGTTTTCGCCACGCGAACAGGCGATTGCCACCGCCATCATCGACGCCCTCGACGATGACGGCTACCTGCGCGAGGGCATGGAGCCGGTCCTCGCGGCATTGCACGCGATCGAACCTGCCGTCACGAAGGACGAAGCCGAAATCATGCGCCTCCGCGTGCAGCATTTCGATCCGACCGGCGTCGCCAGTTTCGATCTCGGCGATTGCCTCGCCGTGCAACTCGAACAACTGGATCCGGCGACCGAAGGTCGTGAACTTGCACGGGAAATCGTCGCCGGCGAGCTCGACTTTCTCGCCAAGCGCGAATTCAGCAAACTGGCACGCAAACTGAACGTGCTCGAGGACGACGTCGTCGGCGCCGCCACGTTGATTCGCGCGCTCGATCCCCGTCCCGGTTCGGCGTTCGATCCCAACCCGCCCGAATACGTCGCGCCGGATGCCTATGCCATCAAGTCGGGGGGGCGCTGGCGGGTGTCGTTGTCACCGGATTGCCAGCCCCGACTCGCGATCAACCAGCACTACTGCAGCCTGATCGCGCGTGCGCAGCGCAGCGACGCAACCTGGATGCGCGGGCAACTGCAGGAAGCGCGCTGGCTGATCAAGAGCCTCGCGGCGCGCGCGGATACGCTGTTCAAGGTCGCGCAGGCGATCGTGAACACCCAGAGCGCGTTCCTCGATTTCGGCCCCGAGGCCATGAAACCGCTGGTGATGCGCGAACTGGCCGAGGAGCTCGGCATGCACGAATCCACGATTTCGCGGGTCACCACCCGCAAGTACCTGCACACGCCACGCGGCACCTTCGAGTTCAAGCACTTCTTTTCCTCGAGCGTCGCGACCGAAGACGGCGGCAGCGCATCGGCCACCGCGATCCAGGCGATGATCCGCAAACTGGTCGACGAAGAGGATCCCCGCAAACCGCTGTCCGACCAGACCCTGACGACGGAACTCAACCAGCGCGGCATCCGGGTCGCGCGCCGCACCGTCGCCAAGTACCGCGAGCAGATGCGCATTCCGAGTTCCGGAGAACGGCTGCGCGCCCAATAGGCAACGGTCGCAGGAACGGAAAGTTCACACCGTTTCCGGCACGCTGGCCACAACGCTCGACGCAGTCATCGATGCAACTTTCCACACCCCCGGCAATCCAAGGACAACAGGACGAGAAAACTTCACAACGGGTACCGAACGCGGTACCGGTTCCGGGGAACAGCCCGGGATTCCATCACCACCTGACGCAGATGCAGAGGAGCCAACCATGCAAATCCAGGTCAGCGGTCACCAGATCGAAATCACCCCGGCCTTGCGCGACTACGTCGATGCCCGCCGCGAGCGGCTCGCGCGTCGTTTCGACAACCTGACTTCGCTGAACGTGGTGCTGGAAGTGGAGAAGAATCGCCTGGCCCACCGCGCCGAGGGCACGCTGGCGGCCGCAGGCAAGGTCTTGCACGCGGACGCGGTGAATGGCGACATGTACGCCGCGATCGACGCCCTGTTCGACAAACTCGACGCGCAGGTCCGCAAACACAAGGACAAACGGCGCACGCACGGACGGGAAGACATCCGCAATCTGGCTTAGCTTTTGCGATCATCCCTGATCGCTGCCCCGCCGAAGCTGATTCGATGGTCGGCGGTTTGCAGCCATGGACACCAGAACGGCCATCCATGGCCTGACTTTTCGCGCGATCTTTGCGATCATCCTTGATCGCCGCTTTGGGCAGGCGATTTGCGGCGCGAGTTGTCCTGCCGTACTGAACGCCAGAACGGCCATCCATGGCCTGACTTTTCGCAAAAGCCGCTCCGCACGAGCCGCCATAGTCTGCCTTCGGTCCCTGGTACTGGCACAATGTTCCCTGCCCGTCGCCATGGCGGGTGGGGAATGCAGTGAACCGACTCAGCGCACGCGATCTTTTCGACGACATCCAGGAACGCATGGCCCTGCGCTGGGTGGCGGGGAAGGATGGTGTGGAACGCGCGCTGCAGTCCGGCGGGGCCGGCAAGCGGCGTCCCTCGGAAATCGGCTACCTCAACATCATCTACCCCAACAAGCTGCAGATCGTCGGCAGCGAGGAACTGAATTACCTGGACGGGCTGGATTCGCGCCAGCGCTGGGAAACCGTGCAGAAGATCGTGGCGCAGCAGCCGGTCGCGCTGATCGTCACCAAGGACCAGGCGGTGCCCGCCGACCTGCGCGACGCCGCCGAGGAGACCGGCACGCCGCTGTGGGTCAGCGCCCGCCGGGGCCACGACCTGCTCACCTTCCTGCAGTACAAGCTGGCACGCACGCTCGCGCCGCAGATCACGCTGCACGGCGTATTCATGGAAGTACACTCCATCGGCGTGCTGATCACCGGCACGCCGGGCAGTGGCAAGAGCGAGCTCGCGTTGGAACTGATCACCCGCGGCCACCGCCTGGTCGCCGACGACGCCCCCGAGTTTTCGATGATTGCTCCGGACGTGATCGACGGAACCTGTCCGGAAATCCTGCGCGACTTGCTGGAAGTGCGCGGGCTCGGCGTGCTGAACGTACGCGAGATGTTCGGGCATACCGCGGTCAAGAGCTCCAAGTACCTGCGCCTGATCGTGCATCTGCGTACGGTCGGCAACGAACCCGAAGATGCCATGGTGCGGCTGATCGGCGACGTCGGCGTCTCCGAAGTGCTGGATGCCAGGATCCCGCAGATCACGATCCCGGTCGCGCCGGGACGCAACCTCGCGGTGCTGGTCGAGGCCGCCGTGCGCAGCCACATGCTGAAATCGCAGGGCATCGACCAGGCCCGGATCTTCATGGACCGCCAGGCCGCGCGCCTGCAACGCCAACCCGGTTGAGACGCCATGCCCACCTCCCAGTCCCGTGAATCCAGCCCGTCCACGCCCATGGTGGTCCTGACCGGACTTTCCGGCGCGGGCAAGACGGTGGCCTTGCGCGCGTTCGAGGATCTCGGCTTCTACTGCGTCGACAACCTCCCGACCGGCTTGTTGCCGTCGCTGTACCGCGCTCTGACCGATGGCGGTCGCGGTGCGCTGACCGGCATCGCGGTGGGCGTGGACGTACGCAACCAGGGAGAACTCGAGCGGATGCCCGAGGCC
>DASTIS010000080.1:0-3514 GCA_035717365.1 Rhodanobacteraceae bacterium | reverse complement strand
AATTCCTCGCCCATCTTCTCGCGCAGCTTCTGCGACTTCCGGTCGGCGACGCCGTACTTGTCGGCGGTGCGCTGGAATTTGCCGTACAGCTCGCGCAGCACGTCCATGCGGCGCGCGACCTCGACCGGGTCGGGACCGCTGGGGGTGCTTTCGGTATCGTCCGATTTGGAGTCGTCGTCGTCCTCGTCGTCGTTGTCGTCGTCGCTGTCGGAATTGCTGTTGTCCGAGGACGAACTCGCCTCGGCGGCTGGTGCCGTGGTACCGAATTCCTCCGCGGGGATTTCGAGGTCGGCGAAGCCGGCGAGGATCTCGCTCATGCGGCGCTTGCCGTCGAGGTGCAGGTCGTATTCCTCCAGCAGCAGGCCGATCGCCCACGGGAAGCTGGCCAGCGCGGTCTGGACCTGGGTCAGGCCTTCCTCGATGCGTTTGGCGATCGCGATTTCGCCTTCGCGGGTCAGGAGTTCCACGGTGCCCATCTCGCGCATGTACATGCGCACCGGGTCGGTGGTGCGACCGACTTCGGCGTCCACGGCGGAGAGCAGCGCGACGGCTTCCTCGGTCGCGGTTTCGTCGTCGTCGCCGCTGACCGGGCCTTCGGCACTGATCATGTCGGTATCGGGTGCAATTTCGTGCACCTCGATGCCCATGCCGTTGATCATCCCGATGATGTCTTCGATCTGCTCCGGATCGACGATGTCGTCGGGGAGGTGATCGTTGACCTCGGCGTAAGTCAGGTAACCCTGCTCACGGCCCTTGGTGATCAACTGCTTGATTTCGGATTGCTGGGTGGGGAGATTTTCCATGGGGCACCGCGAGCGACAAGAACCGTTCAGTGTAGCAAAATGGAGGCTTTTCGGCTATGGATCAAGGTCGAAAAACGTGATGGGACAAGCGACTGGGGCCGGCGACGCATGCAAGAATCATCCCAAGTGGTGCCCGGCTTGTCTTCCCCCTTCCATGGAAGGGGGAGCGAGGGGCATGGCTTTTGTAATCGGCGGTCCGGCATCCCCCCGAAACCGCCAGCAGGCGGCTTCGACCCCCTTCCTTTGGAAGGGGTGGTCAAGCCACCCGCAACAGGAAGGTCACCGGGCCATCGTTCACCAGTCGCACCTGCATATGGGCACCGAAGCGGCCGGTTGCAACCCCGGGATGGGTGGCCCGCGCCAGTTCGACCAGGCGTTCGAACCAGCGTTGCCCCTCGGCGGGCGTCGCGGCGGTGGTGAAGCTGGGCCGCATGCCCTTGCGGGTGTCGGCCGCCAGCGTGAACTGGGGTACCAGCAGCAGGCCGCCCCCGATTTCCGCAAGGGAGCGGTTCATCCGGCCCGCGTCGTCGGCGAAGACGCGGTAACCGAGCAGGCGTTCGCACATCCGCTGGACCTGGGCTTCGCCGTCGCCGGGTTCCACCGCGACCATCACCAGCAGGCCGGCGTCGATCGCCCCGACGGTTTCGCCGTCGACTTCGACCGAAGCGGAGGTGACGCGTTGGAGCAGGGAAATCATGAGCCGGGACGGTAACACTGTCCCAGCGCGCCTGGGCGCGAGGGGTGTTGCGGTAACGGTCGCCTGCAGGCAGGCTCCTACAAAAAGCACGTGTGCGCGGTTCCGCGGCTCTCGCAGGAGCGCGCCTGCGCGCGATGGGTGTTGCGAAACGGTCGCCTGCAGGCAGGCCCCTATGGACCGCAGATGTCTCGCTACACTTCCGCGATGCGCTGGTACACGCAACTCGCCTATGGATCGATGTGGTTGGCCGCGCGCTTGCCGATGGGCTTGTTCCGTGCGCTGGGCGCGGGGTTGGGCGTGTTGTTCTGGGTGACGAACAGCCGCAAACGACGGATCGTGGAAGCCAATCTTGCGTTGGTGCGACCCGGAATGGGCGAGGCCGAACGTGCAAGCCTGGCCCGCGATTGCGTGCGCGAAACCGGCATCGCGCTGGTCGAGGTGTTCGGCATCTGGACCCATCCGCGCCGCGCCCTGGCCGGCGTGCACGAGGTACGCGGGCAGGCGCTGTTCGAGGCTGCCATCGCCGCGAAGCGTGGCCTGATCCTGTGCGCTCCGCACCTCGGCAGTTGGGAAGTCGCCAACTACTGGGTCGGTGCGCGCACGCCGTTCGCGACGTTCTATACCCCGCCGCGCCATCCGCAGGCCGAGGCGCTGTTGCGCCGGCTGCGCGAGGGCGGCGCCAGCATCCAGTTCCCGATCGACGACGTCGGCGTGCGCCGGGTGTTCCGGCACCTGCGCGGCGGGGGCGTGGTGTCGATCATGCCCGACCACGTGCCGCGCGCTGGCAGCGTGGTGGTGCCGTTCTTCGGGGTGCCGGCGCTGACCATGACCCTGTTGCCGCGCCTCGCGCAACGCACCGGCGCCGCGGTGCTGATGCTGTTCGTCGAGCGCCTGCCGCGCGGTTTCCGGGTGCATTTCCGCGAGCCGCCGGCGGCGCTGGCGGACCCGGAACCGGCGATCGCGTGCGCGGCGTTGAACGCCGGCGTGGAGGCCTGCGTGCGCGAGGCGTTCACCCAATACCAGTGGAACTACAAACGCTTCAAGGCACGCGCGGGCAGCGGCCTGACCGACGATGCCTACGTCGCGACGGGGGTCCGTACCTGATGCGCTGGTACGTGCGGGCGACGTGGTGGGCGCTGCGCGTGCTGGGCGTGTTGCCGTTGCCGGTACTGTACGCCGTCGGCAGCGCGCTGGGGCGGCCGTTGTGGTGGCGCAAACGCGCGCGCGAGCGGGTGCACACCGAAGTGAACATACGCATCGTGCATCCGGAACTCGACGATGGGGCGCGCGCGGCGCTGGTGCGCACCTGCCTGGTCGAGACTGGCCACGCGGTGACCGAGATGGCGGCGGTGTGGGGGCGCGGCGCCGAGCGGGCGTTGCGGCTGGTACGTGGGGTCGACGGCCTGGAACATTTCGAGGGCGCGTTGCAATCCGGCCGCGGCACGATCATCGCCGCGCCGCACCTGGGGTGCTGGGAATTGCTCAATTACTGGCTGTGCAGCCGCACGTCGATTGCCATCCTGTATGCCCCGCCGCGCAACCGGGCGTGGGAAACCATGCTGGTGCGCGCACGCGGGAAACTCGCTCCCGAGCAGGTGCGCGCCGATGGCGCCGGGGTGCGCAGCCTGTACAAGCGCCTCACCGCGGGCGGCGTGGTGGGCATCCTGCCCGACCAGCAACCCAAGCGCGGCGAAGGTCAGTTTGCACCGTTTTTCGGGGTCGACGCCAACACCATGGTGCTGCTGCCGCGCATCGCGCAGCGCACCGGGGCGACGGTGCTCTTCGCGTTCGCAGAACGGCTGTCGCGCGGGGCGGGGTTTCGCATCCGGATCCGGCCGGCGCCGGCGGATATCGTCGATGCGGACATGCGTGTGGCCTGCACCGCGCTCAACCGCGGCGTCGAGCAGTGCGTTGAACTCGCGTTCACCCAATATCAGTGGACCTACAAGCGCTGGGCGGAACGACCCGATCCCGACGCGCCGGATCCGTATTGGATGGCACGGAACAACATGCC
>DASTIS010000079.1:0-4715 GCA_035717365.1 Rhodanobacteraceae bacterium | reverse complement strand
GCGGCAAGCCCGACGGGGTTCGGGAAGTCGATCCCGAATGCGTGTGCCGGGAGGTCTTCGGGGGGAGGCTGCGCGACCCACCGCATCAGGTTGCTGCGCTGCGCCACGCCGAGCGCGTACAGCGTCAGGCCGTGCGCGGTTTCGGCTTCCAGCGAGAACAGCAGTGGGCGCAGCGTCTGATACATCGGTCAGTGGAACTGGTGGAAGGCGACCAGGCCCGCGAGGAAGAGAATCACCAGCCCGACCACGAGCACACCGAGCCCGAGCTGGAGCCAGCCCAGGATCAAGCCGGCCAGCGCCATGCCGTCACCATCGATGCTGCCTGGCGGTGCGCGGCGGATCTCCGAGCGCGCGGAGTGTCCGCAAACCACCGCGATCAATGCCCCGATGACAGGCAACAGGGGCGGCAGCCAGGCCAGGATGCCGAAAACCAGGCTGACCACCGCGAGCGAACTGGTGCGTGGGTAGACGGTGTTCATGGCCGTCGTGTCCTGATGAAACCGTGCTTATGGTCGCACAGTCGCCGCGAACGTGGGATGCATCTCAAAAACGCAGCGACTGGCCGCCGTCCACGGTCACGATCTGTCCGGTGATCCAACCCGCCAGTGGCGAGGCCAGGAACAGCGCGAGGTTGGCGACTTCCTCCGGCGTGCCGAAGCGGCCGAAGGGAATGGTGTCCAGCACCTGCGCGTACTGTTCGGGCTTGTCGTGCTTCACGCGATCCCACACGCCATCCGGAAACTCGATCGAACCCGGTGCAATGGCATTCACCCGGATTCGGTCGTCCGCCAGCGCCAGTGCCTGGGTGCGCGCGTAGTGGTTCAGCGCCGCTTTCATCGCGGCGTAGGGCGGTCCCATCGTGCGCGGGCGGAACGAGCCGATCGAACTGGTATGCAGGATGCACGCGCGCGGCGACCGTTTCAGGTGCGGCACGGCGAAACGCGATGCGCGCACCGCGGCCATCAGGTCCACGTTGAAATCGACCAGCCAGGATTCGTCGTCGTCGCGGAAACCGTAGCCGGTGGCGTTGTTGACCAGCACGTCGAGGCCGCCAAGCCCGCTGACGGCTGCATCCACCCAGGTTCCAATCTGTTCGACGTCGGCAAGGTCGCACCGCTGCACGAGCAAGCGTTCAGTGCCTGCACCCGCGTCCCGCTTCAGCGCATCAAGACCCTCCTGGCCGCGCGCGCAGACCGACACCGCGGCACCGGCATCGAGGAAGCCGCGCGCGATGGCGCGGCCGATTCCGCGGCTGCCACCGGCGATGGCGACGCGGTAGCCGGTGAAGTCGAAGGCTTTGCGCATGATGTTTCCGCTGTCTGGACGCGTCATCCCCCCGATGCTCCGCATCGATCCCCTTCCTTTGGAAGGGGGTGGCTCTTCTTCCCCCTTCCAAAGGAAGGGCGGAGCGAAGCGAACGCGCGCGCAGCGCGACTGAGGGGGATGGCTCCTGGCACGCTCACAGATCGAACTTGATGCCTTGCGCCAACGGCAACGCATCCGACCAGTTGATGGTGTTGGTCTGGCGGCGCATGTAGGCCTTCCACGCGTCGGAACCCGATTCGCGCCCTCCGCCGGTTTCCTTCTCGCCGCCGAACGCACCGCCAATCTCGGCGCCCGAGGTGCCGATGTTGACATTGGCGATGCCGCAGTCGGAGCCGATGGCCGAGAGGTATTGTTCGGCGGCCTTGAGGTTCTGGGTGAAGATCGCCGCCGACAGGCCTTGCGGGACATCGTTCTGCATTGCGATGGCGTCGTCCAGCGTCTTGAACGGCATCACGTAGAGGATGGGTGCGAAGGTTTCGGTCTGGACGATCTCGTCCGAATTTTTCACGCCGGTGATGATCGTGGGTTCGACGAAGTTGCCCTTGCGCTCCAGCACCGACCCGCCGCTGACGATCCGCGCGCCGCCGGCCTTGGCGGTCTTCACCGCGGAGGCGAACTGTTCGACCGCCGCGTGACTGTTGAGCGGGCCCATCAGGGTTTCCGGCAGGTTCGGGTCGCCAATCTTCTTCTCGACCTGCTGGTAGGCGTGGCGCAACTTGCCCAGTACGTCCTCGATGATCGATTCGTGCACGAACAGCCGGCGGGTCGATGTGCAGCGCTGGCCGGCGGTACCGACCGCGCCGAACACGATCGCCGGAATCGCGAGGCCGAGGTCGGCGGAACGATCCAGGATGATCGCGTTGTTGCCGCCGAGTTCCAGCAGCGAACGGCCCATGCGTGCCGCGACGCGCTCGCCCACGTGCCGGCCAACCTTCGTCGAACCGGTGAAGCTGATCAGCGGAATGCGTTGGTCGTCGACGAATTTCTGCGCGAGCTCGGCGCCGGCATCGTTGATGAGGTAGAAAATGTCCGGAAAGCCGCCCGCCTTGAGCGCTTCGTTGCAGATGCGGACGCTGGCGATTGCCGACAGCGGCGCTTTCGGCGACGGCTTCCAGATGCATACGTTGCCGCACACCGCGGCGATGAACGCGTTCCAGCTCCACACCGCGACCGGGAAGTTGAACGCGCTGATGATGCCGACCAACCCCAGCGGGTGCCACTGTTCGTACATGCGGTGGCCGGGCCGCTCGGAATGCATCGTGAAGCCGTACAGCATGCGCGACTGGCCGACCGCGAAATCGGCGATGTCGATCATTTCCTGCACTTCGCCGTCGCCTTCGGGTTTGATCTTGCCCATCTCCAGCGCGACCAGCGAGCCCAGCGCGTCCTTGTGTTCGCGCAGTGCCTGCGCGCACAATCGGACCGCCTCGCCGCGCCGCGGCGCGGGCGTGGTGCGCCACGTCTCGAATGCCTTGCGCGCATTGGCGATGACCGTTTCGTAATCGGCGCCGCTGGTCGCATTGACCTTCGCCAGCGTTTCGCCGGTCGCCGGATTTACCGGTTCCAGCACGCCGGCGTCGGTGGTTTTCGACCACTCGCCGTTGCCGAGAAACGTGCCCGAATTGGTGTCGGCAAGGCCGAGTGCGGAAAGAATCGCGTGAGACATGGATGCTCCTGGAGCCGCGTCGAGCGGGTTTCGTCGAGACAATCAACGATTGTAGCAGCCATGCAGGCAGGACGATTGTTCTCAACACGGACACGCGCGACGTCACCGGATCGTTGCCATAGACTCTCGCCATGCCACACGGCGCGGAGGGTGCATGAAACGGTTTCGGGTCTGCTGCCTGCTGGGATTGTGGTTGGCATTGCTGCCGCAGGTGTACGCCGCCGAACTGCGCATCGACCTCGGCCACGGCGCCAAGGTATTCCATTCGGAGGAATTGCTTGAGCGCGCGGTCCCCGTGACGATTCCCGACGATGTGGCCTTTCATCGCACCATGCACTATCGCGCAGTGCCGTTGCTGTCGCTGCTGCCGGGACTGCGACGCGGCCAGCATCTGCAATTCGTCGCGAGCGACGGGTTCGTCGCGGAAATTCCCGCCGACGTGATCCTCAACAAGCAGGGGTCGAGACCCTGGATTGCGGTGGAGGACCCGGCTCGGCCATGGCCCGCGCTGGCCGGGAAGCCGAACGGTGCCGGACCGTTCTACCTGGTGTGGACCGATCCGCAGGCAGCGCATATCGGCACCGAGCAGTGGCCGTTTGAGCTCGCGTCCATCCGCGCGTTGCGCGGGGTCGACGCACGCTTTCCCGCCATCGTTCCGGATTCGGGCTTGCCGTCCGACAGTCCCGTGCAGCGGGGTTTTGCGGTGTTCAAGCGCACCTGTTTTGCCTGCCACACCCTGAATGGCGAGGGTGATTCGAAGCTCGGGCCGGACCTCAATATCCCGCACAACCCGACCGAGTACTTGCGTGCCGATCTGTTGCGCGCCTTCATCCGCAACCCCCAATCGCTGCGACGCTGGCCGCAAGCGCAGATGCCGCCGTTTCCCGCCGAGACCCTGTCCGACGCCGATCTGGACGCAGTGCTGGAATACCTGCGCTACATGGCGAAGCACAAGGTGACGCGCTGAGGCGTTGCGTGGTTCGTGCGACAATCCCGGGTTCGTGGCCCCGTAGCTCAGCTGGATAGAGCGTCCCCCTCCTAAGGGGAAGGTCGCCCGTTCGAATCGGGCCGGGGTCGCCACTCCGCCTTGCTTCGCAGCGGACAGCATTCGCGTCGCCTGCACGTTTTGCATGCCAGCATGCGGCATCGCGGTTTCGCCGGCACGGCAAAGGAAGTCTGGATGGGGCGACGAATCCTGTACGGCGTCTATCACTGGGGCCTCGGACATGCGACCCGCAGTCTCGGCCTGATTCGCGCACTGCTTGCGCGCGGCGACGAGGTGACGATCCTGATGCAGGAGGGTCCGGGCATGCGACTGTTGAGGTCGGAGCTCGGCGACGCTTGCGAGTATTACCCGTTCCGCGATACGCCTGCGCCTTTCAGCCGCTATCCGGCGGTGTTCTACGTGCGCATGACGGCGGCGATGCCGTGGGTGCTGGCGGGTTACCGGCGCGAACACCGGGAAACGGAAAAACTGGTCGCACAGAGACACTTCGATTGCGTCGTGTCGGACAGTCGCTTCGGTGTCTGGTCGCACGCCGTGCCGAGTTACTGCATCTTCCACTCGATCCACCAGGTCGTGCCGTTTTTCAGCAGCTTCACGGAGCCGTTCGTGGAGTGGGGCCAGCGTGGCCTGTTGAAGGGCTTCACCAGGATTCTGATCCCCGACGTCGAGGACGACGGCGGCTTGTCGGGCTGGCTCGGCCACGACCCGCGGTTCGAT
>DASTIS010000078.1:0-31466 GCA_035717365.1 Rhodanobacteraceae bacterium | reverse complement strand
AGACACTGGATGCCGGCCCGCGCCGGCATGACGATGGCACGGGTGCATACAAGGAATACGCAGTGAAGAAAGATGCCTGGGGAACCGTGGTGCTGGTGGCGATCGTCGCCGTCTGCCTTTACATCTGGTACAGGACGTCGGCTTTCGCGCTGGCGCTGGTGCTGATCACCGCCGCGTTCTTCGTGGTCTGGGTCGTCGACCGGCTCGCGTTCGCGCGCCGCCGCAGGCAACGCGCCGCCGACGAAGGCGTCAAGCCGCACGAGCCGCTGCTGGTCGACTACGCGCGCTCGTTTTTCCCGGTGATCCTGGCGGTATTGCTGTTTCGCACCTTCCTGCTCGAACCGTTCCGGATCCCCTCCGGTTCGATGATGCCGACGCTGCTGGTCGGTGATTTCGTGCTGGTCAACAAGTTTGCCTACGGCCTGCGCCTGCCGGTGACCGATACCAAGATCATCGACATCGGCGAGCCGAAGCGCGGCGACATCGCGGTGTTCCGCTACCCGCGGAACCCGAAAGAGGACTACATCAAGCGCATCATCGGGATTCCCGGCGACACCGTCACGGTCCGGGGCGAGCAGGTCACGATCAATGGCAACCCTGTTCCGCAGACCCTGGTCGGGCCCTATCAGGGGACCGACAAGGTCAGCATCCGGATGGAAGAGAATCCGAACATGTCCCCGGTGACGGCGTACGTGGAGGATCTCGGCGCCGTCGAGCACCGCATTCTGCATTTCGCCTACATCATGCCGAACCCGTGTTCGGGCGGCACCCCGCTGCCCGATGGCGGCTGCCGATGGGTCGTGCCGAAGGGCTACTATTTCGCCATGGGCGACAACCGCGACGACAGCGAGGACAGCCGGTTCTGGGGATTCGTGCCGGAACAGAACCTTGCCGGGAAGGCGTTCCTGATCTGGTTCAGCTTGGCAGACTGGCACCGCATCGGCACCGTGTTGCACTAAGCTCTGGCTGTCCGGCAGGATGCCACGGCTGCGCGCGTTGCGGCGCGGCCCGAAAACGGGCGGATTCTCAACCGAAGTTCGAGGGGGCGACGACATGAAACGTCAATCGGGCATTACCCTGATCGGGTTCGTGATCATCCTGGTCATTGCCGCATTTTTCATCTACACCGCGATGAAGCTGGTGCCGGCGTACATGGACTATTTCAACGTTGCCAAGGCGGTGAACACGGTCGCCTCGCAATCCGCCTCGGGCGGCATGAGTCCGGAGGAGATCCGCCGGCAACTCGATACCCAACAGCTTTCGCAATATTTCGACGACGAGGATATCGCCGCGGAGAATGTCCACGTGGTGACCAATCCGAAGGGCGGCTCGTCGCTGAAGCTGAGTTACGACAAGAAGATCCACTGGATCTACAACATCGATTTCCTGCTGCATTTCGAGAAGACGGTGCCCTTGCAGGCGCCGACGCCAGGATAACGTGAAGCTCGGCTATCGCTTTGCAGACGAGTCGCTGCTGAAGCTCGCGCTCACCCATCGCAGTGTCGGGCGTCCCAACAACGAGCGGCTGGAGTTCCTCGGTGACGCGCTGGTCAACCTGGTGGTCGCGGAAATGCTGTTCGATGCGCGACCGCGCGCCGACGAGGGCGAGCTCTCGCGTTTGCGCGCGCAACTGGTGAGCGAGCCGGCACTCGCCGAGCGCGCGCGCGCGTTGCAACTCGGCGACGAGCTCAGGCTCGGTTCCGGTGAATTGAAGAGCGGCGGGTTCCGGCGTGATTCGATCCTCGCCGACGCGTTCGAAGCGCTGGTGGCGGCGATCTACCGTGATGGTGGCTATGCCGCGTGCCGGGAGTGGCTGCACGGGCGATTCGCCTACCCGCTGGCCGAGGCCGGGCCGCCGCGGAAGGATCCCAAGACCCGCCTCCAGGAGTGGCTGCAGGGTCATGGCGAGCCGTTGCCGCATTACGAATTGCTGGCGGAGCACGGTGAGGAACACGCGCGCAGATTCGAGGTCGCCTGCGTGATCGAGTCACCGCGTGCGCTGCGTTTCGAGGGCAGTGGCGGAAGCCGACGCGCCGCCGAACAGATGGCGGCCGAGGCCGCATTGGATGAGTTGACCGGATCGGGTAGTGCGTAACGGGGCCGTGGGCAGCAAGCCCTCCCCTTCAAGGGGAGGCGACCGTAGGCCAAGTGCGTAGCGCTGGTGGGGATCGGTTTCATCCTCGAGTTGCAACACCATCCCCATCCCGGCCTTCCCCTTGAAGGGGAAGGAGACAAGCGGAGCCGGCCGCTTCGATCATGGAATCAAAATGGCCAAAGAAATTCCTTTCCGTTGCGGCAGCGTCGCGATCGTCGGGCGCCCCAACGTCGGCAAGTCCACGTTGTTGAACGCGTTGATCGACACCCATCTGTCGATCGTGACGCCGCGCGCGCATACGACCCGGCAACGGATCCTGGGCATCGCCAACCCGGCCGGCGGCCAGATCCTGTATCTGGATACTCCGGGATTGCACCGCGAGGCGAGGCGCGCGATCAACCGCAGCCTGAACCGGGCCGTGCACGCGGCGATCGCGGATGCCGACCTCGCGGTGCAGGTGATCACGGCCGGCCAATGGGACGATGAGGACGCCGGCGTCCACGCGGCGGTGGCGGAGCGGCGGATTCCATGCCTGCTGGCCGTCAACAAGATCGACAAGCTGCGCGACAAGACGGCACTGTTGCCGTTCGTGGAGCGGGTGACCCGCGAACGCCATTGGGACAAGGTCTACCTGGTCAGCGCGGAAAAGCGGTCGGGCCTGGCGGAGCTCGAGGGGGGCATCCTCGTACGGTTGCCGGCGGGGGAGGCGCGCTACGACGACGAAAGCTTTACCGATCGCAGTGAAAGGTTCCTGGTTGCCGAGTTGGTGCGCGAACAGTTGATGCGCCAGTTGGGCGAAGAATTGCCGTACGCGACCACGGTCGAGATCGAACGATTCGAGGATCGCGCGGACGGCGTCGCCGAGATCGCCGCGGTGGTGTGGGTCGAGCGCGAAGGCCAGAAGGCGATCGTGATCGGCGCCGGCGGCCGTCGCGCCAAGGCCATCGGCAGCGCCGCCCGTCGCGGCATCGAGGAACTGCTGGGTCGGCGGGTATTCCTGAAACTTTGGGTGCGGGTGCGGGCAGGGTGGTCCGATGATGAAACGGCGCTCAGGCAGTTCGGGTATGAGTGAGTTACGGGGCCCGGGACCGGGGACCCGGGTCCGGATTCCCGCAACGTATGGAATTCTGCGAGTGACCGAGCGGCCCGCCGCTTCTGCACGCAACCGGGCAACGCCCGGGTGCCCGCTTTTCCGGGTCCCGGGTCGCGGGCCCCGGGTCCCGATATAGATGCGCATCACCCAACAATCCGCCTACATCCTGCACACCCGCGCCTGGCGGGAGACCAGTCTGCTTGTGGATGTGTTCAGCCAGGACTTCGGCCGCGTCGGGCTGGTCGCCCGGGGGGTGCGCGGCGCGCGCGCGCGCTTGTCGCGCTCGCTGCTGGAGCCGATGCAGGCGCTGCGGATGGACTGGACCGGTCGCGGCGAGTTGCAAACCCTGGTCGCGGTCGAACCGGTGGCCGCGCCGCACATGTTGCGGGGCGACGAACTGCTGTCGGCGATGTATGTCAATGAACTGCTGGTGCGGCTTGTCGCCCGTAACGATCCGCACCCGGTTCTGTTCGATCGTTATCGCGAGTTGCTGGACGAATTGCCGCGGTCGGCGTCGGTCGCGTGGAGCTTGCGGTGCTTCGAGCGCGACCTGCTGGAGGCGATCGGTTACGCGCTGCAGCTCGATGCGGCCGCCGACACCGGCGAGCCCCTCGACTCCACGCGGGCGTACGACTACCTGCCGGAATACGGCGCCGTCGCGGCCGGCGACCATTCCGACGGAACGCGGGTGCGTGGCTCCGCGTTGCGGGCGCTGGCCACGGGGGTGTGCCCCGACACGCAGGACATGGCTGCACTCAAGCGCCTGATGCGAAACCTGATTGGCCAGCAGGTCGGTCCGCGTGGCCTCCAATCCTGGCGGGTGTTGGCGGATCCACTGCGGGGTTGAGCAGGCGCCGCCCGCCGGTCGGTTCCCGGGGACTTCAGGATTGGTCGAGGTGCGTGTGCAGCGCGGCGCGCGTTTCCGCGAGTGCGACCCGGAACATTTCCCGCGCGGCCTCGAGTTGCCCGGCGTCGACGCCGACTGCCAGCGCGCGGTGCAGCGCGCCACTGGCCTCGCCCAGCGCCCTCGCGCCGCAGAATCCGCAAGATGCCCGCAGCCTGTGCAGGGTGGGTTGCAGGGATTGCAGGTCGTCGCCGAGGCGTTCGAATTCGTCATGGACTCTGGGCAGTTCCTGCTCGGCGAACAATCGCCGTAACCTGCTGACCGCTGCCGCCGATCCGCAGGCGCGCAAGGCGTCTTCATCGTCAAGCTCGGCATCGGGGACGCAACCATGGCGGCGCAGGGCGGCGCGCAGCGTCTCGATTGGCATCGGCTTGGGGAGCACTTCGGCGAATCCCGCGTGCCGCAGCGTCGCGGTCGTTGATTCGGCGGCGGCACTGGTGGCGATCGCGGGCGTGGCGTGCGAAGCCGCATCGGGTTCGGCGCGCAGGGTGGCAAGGATGACATTGCCATCGAGGCCGGGAAGGTGATGGTCGAGGATCAGCAGGTCCCATGCGTCCGCGCGCGCCATGGCGAGGGCTTGCCGACCGTCTGCGCAGTCCGTGATCGTGGCGCCGCAGGCCCGACCGGCTTCCCGCATGAAGACGCGGCTGACGGGGTCATCCTCGGCCAAAAGCACCCGAAATCGGACCGTTTCCGTGTCCAAACATCGCTCCCGTTGGTATCCGTTCGGATGTGGGCTGGCACAATCGGGGCCAGTGATACCGGAAAAGGGTGGTCGTGGCAAGGAAATTGCCGAACAACCTGGAGCGCCCGGCTCGATGCGAACGGCGGCCGGCCCCGGCCTCGCACGCGGCAGGTCGTCGACGATTTCCGGGTTGGCGCCGGTACGTCGCGGCGGCGTGTCTGTTGCTGGTCTGTGGGTATGCCCAGGCCGCGGTACGCGTGCACGCCGCATCCCTGGAACTTCCGGGCGTCCATCTGGCCGATGTCGACGTGGTGGCCTCGCTCGGGCCGGACGGACTTCCGCAGTTGCAACTCGACGCGGCCAGGGTCGCGGTGCCGGCGCTCGGCTGGAAGGACGTGGCGCTGACATTGCAAGGCCAGCCACAGAGGGCGGGCGGCAAGGCCTGGAAGTTCGTGGGCCACATCGCGACCCGCCGCGCGCCGGGCAGCGCGTTCGGCGACGCCGATCTGGTGGTCCTCTACGACCCTGATGCGGGAACCCTCGAAGTCGACGTCGAGCAGGGCAACGGCAAGGTGCATGCGTTGATGCCTCTGGACCAGACCAGCCACGTGCAGATGACGCTCACGGCGTTGCCATTGACATGGCTGCGCGGGGTGCTGGCCGCCGCGTGGCCCGACGGGCGGCTCGCCGGCGGTCACGTCGGAGGCGACGTGGCGCTCGATCTCGCCGCCAATGGGGCGCGGATTTCCGGTCGGGTCAAGGTGGCCGACGTGGACCTCGACAGCAAGGGCGGCAACATCGCGATGCAGAAAGTCGATGCCAACGGCACTTTCCGGATCGCGAACGGCCCAGCGTCGACCAGCATGATGTTCGACGGCGCATTGCGGGGCGGGCAGATGCTGTTCGGCCCGCTTTACGCACAATTGCCCTCGCATGCAGCCAACGTCCATGTATCGGCCGTGCTGGGGCCGGCAGGCATCGCGATCGAATCGCTCGATTACGACGACCACGATGCGCTGCGTATTTCGGGCAGCCTCGGGTTCGACCGCAAGGGCGCCCTCGACAAACTGGATCTCAAGCGGTTCGCCGCCACTTTCCCCGCTGCCTATACGCGTTACGGCACGTCGTTCGTCCAGTCCATGACCGGATTCACGAAGCTGCAGACTTCGGGCAGCCTGGTCGGCTCGCTGGACATCCGCAACCACGGCCTCAGGGCCTTCGATTTGACCGCCCGGGACGTGTCGATCGACAGCCATGGCGCAGGCCTGGCGGTTGCCGGCCTGGATGGCAAGGTCGATTGGCGCGCAGGTGCGTCGCGCCCGGCCACGAGCTTGTCCTGGGACGCATTGGCGATGTACCGGATTCCATTCGGGCCCGCCAGGCTTTCCCTGGAAGACAACGCAGGCGCGCTGACCCTGCGCCAACCGGTCGCGGTGAGTGTCCTGGGAGGGTCGTTCAAGCTCAACCGTTTTGCCTGGCAACCCGACTCGGACGCAGCCAAACGCCTGTCGGCGGCGTTCGCCCTGACCGATGTCGATCTTCCGGGGCTGTGCAAGGCGTTCGGCTGGCCGGCGTTCGGCGGCAAGCTGGGCGGCGCGGTCCCCGACCTGAGCTACCACGGTGATGCATTGGTATTCGATGGCGGACTTTCGCTGGACGTGTTCGGAGGTTCGGTGACGGTCACCAACCTCGCCATGCAGGACCTGTTCGGTGCGACGCCGCGGCTGGCTGCCGACATCGACATGCGGCACCTGGATCTTGCGGAACTCACCGGCGTGTTCGACTTCGGCGAAATCACCGGAAATCTGGACGGGGACATCGACGGGCTGCGGATGACGGACTGGAAGCCTGTTGCATTCGAAGCGAAGTTGACCGCGAACGAAGGCGGCAAGATCAGCCAGCACGCGATCAAGAGTCTGACGGAAGTTGGCGGAGGGGGCATCGCGGGCGGCCTGCAGGGCATCGCGCTGCGCCTGTTCAAGACTTTCGGCTATTCGCGCCTCGGGCTCACGTGCACGCTGGCCGACGGGGTGTGCACGATGGGCGGCATCACCCCCGATCCGAATACCGAGGGCGACGGCTACACCATCGTGGAGGGCAGCGGCCTGCCGCACATCACCGTGATCGGCCACCAGCGCGAGGTCGACTGGGCGACGCTGGTCAACAGGTTGGCGGAGGCCACCAAAGGCGGCGGCCCGGTCGTCCGCTGAGGCGGCCGATCGACGAATCGGTTGCGGCGTGTACACTTTCGGACGTGGTGCACCGCGCATGCGTCGATTGCAAGGTTGCTGCACATTCAGTCACTGGCGGAGGTTCATGATGCGCAAGTCCACTTTCCTGATCACCCTTGCAATGGGGCTGCTGGCCGGGTGCGTCACCATCAACGTGTATTTTCCCGCCGCGGCCGCGCAGAAGGCGGCCGACAAGGTCATCGGCAACATCATTGGCCCCGACAGCTCGCCGGCGCCGGCGAGCAGCACGCCACGCCCGGCGGACAACGAGCCGTCGAATGGCGGGCGGCGCGGCGAACCGCTGGCCGTGCGGCTGCTGGACGCGGTGATACCGGCCGCGAACGCCGCCGAAGCGCAGCCGGACCTCGATATCCACACCCCGGCCATCGATGCGATCATGGCGCGCATGCGCGACCGCTACCGATCGACGCTCAAGCCGTTGCTCGATTCGGGCGCAATCGGGTACACCCACAACGGCGATGTCGCCATCCACGACGCCGCGAAGATTCCACTTTCCGGCCGCGCCCAGGCGAAGCAGGCCATTGCTGCCGAGAACACCGATCGCGCCGAGCTGTACAAGCAGATCGCGGTCGCCAATGGCCATCCGGAGTGGGCCTCGCGGATGCGCGAGTCGTTCGCCAAGCGCTGGATCGCCATGGCGCACGCTGGCTGGTATTACCAGAATGCGTCCGGAAACTGGCAGAAAAAGTGAGTGCAGGATGCACTCATCCCGTGCAGGCCAGGGATGGCCGATGACACGGGATCCAGGAAGTTGGAGTTTGCACCACCCCGGCCAGCACATGGATGTGCGATGAGCCGGGGTCCGGGAAACCGCAGGATGCACTCATCCCGGCCGGCACAGGGATGTGTGACGAGCCGGGATCCACGGATGTCAGGTTGTTGTCGTTTCGGTGCGGTGGAGTGGAGCACTTTCGCAGGCTGATGTGAGGGAGACGCCATGCGTATCGGTATCGTGATGGATGCGACCTGCGATCTTCCGCGCCGGTTCATCGACGACAACCAGCTCACCATCTTGCCGATCACGATCCGTATCGACGGGCACACCTTCGTCGATGCGCGCGAACCGGCGGCGATGGAGAACTACTACCTGGGCGAGGTCGGCAAGCGCGGGCACGCGGCCGAGACCGAACCGCTGTCGATCGATGCAATCCGCGAGCTGTTCCTCGGGCGACTGGTGCTCGATTACGACGCCGTGTTTTGCCTGACGGTGACGTCCAGCCGCAGCCCGATCTTCGCGAATGCCACCCAGGCGAGTTTCTCGGTCCTCAGCAGTTACCACGAGATCCGCCAGGCCGCGGGGAACAACTCGCCATTCCTGATGCGGGTGATCGACACCCGCAGCCTGTTCGCGGGGCAGGGCGTCAGTGTGGTGGAAGCCACGCGCATGATCGCGGCCGATGCAGGTCCCGGCCAGATCCGCGAGCGCCTCAGCGAACTTTCCGCCCAGACGTACGCCTACGCAGTGCCGCGCGATCTGCATTATCTGCATGCCCGTGGTCGCAAGAAGGGGGATCGCAGCGTCGGTCTGCTCAGTGCCACGCTCGGCACCGCGCTCGACATCAAGCCGATCCTCCGGTGCTTCCAGGGCGATACCAGGCCGGTCGCCAAGGCGCGTGGTTTCGAGCAGGGCGCCGAAATGCTGTTCCGCCACGCCGCCGAGGCGGTCGAACGCGGTTTGCTGGTGCCGGTGTTGTGCGTCAGCTACGGCGGCGATCCCGCCGAGTTGGAAGCATTGCCGGGCTACGCCTCGCTCGTTGTTGCCTGCGCCGACCACGAAGTGGCGCTTTATTCGACCATAATGAGCATCACCGGCATGGTCAATATCGGGACCGGCGCCGTTACGGTGGGTTATGCCGCGGCCGCGGACAACGCGAACTTCTGACCGGCGGCTGCGATGCTCCATGGGTCTGGCAAGATGCGCGGATGAAAACACCGCGGCACGACGTTCACTTCGATACCACGATCGACGATCTCTCCCACGATGGGCGTGGCGTTGCGCACGTGGATGGCAAGACCGTGTTCGTGGCCGACGCCTTGCCCGGCGAGCGCGTGCGCGCGAAGTTGGTCCGCAAACACCGGCATTTCGACGAGGCGCGCGTCGATGGGATCCTCGCCGCCTCGCCGGACCGCTTCGATCCGCGCTGCCCGCACTTCGGGGTGTGCGGCGGCTGCGTGTTGCAGCATCTCGCGCCAGCCGCGCAGATCGCGGCCAAGCAGAATGTGCTGGCGCAGAACTTCGCGCGGATCGGGCACGTGGAGCCGGCGCGCTGGCTGGCGCCGCTGACGGCGGAGCCGTGGGGCTATCGCCGCCGCGCGCGGCTGTCTGTCAAATACGTCGCGAAGAAGGGCAAGACGCTGGTGGGGTTCCGCGAACGCGATCCGCGCTTCGTGGCCGACCTCGCGCATTGCGACGTGCTCGATCCAGCCCTGGGCGACAAGCTCGATCGAGTCGGCGTGCTGTTGAACGAGCTGGAGGCGGGCGCCTCGGTCGCGCAGGTCGAGTTTTCGGCGGGAGATGCCACAAAGGTGCTGGTGTTCCGTCATCTCGCGCCGTTGCCGGACGGCGACCGTGAAAGGCTTGCGGCGTTCGGTCGCGGGCAGGGTTTCGCGATCCTGTTGCAACCGGGTGGTACCGACAGCGTGCATGCGCTGTGGCCCGAACGCGTCGAGCTGGATTACGCGTTGCCCGCGTACGATCTGAAGCTCACGTTTGCGCCGCTGGACTTCGTGCAGGTCAACGCGCGCCTCAACCGCAAGATGATCGACCACGCCCTGGCGTTGCTCGCGCCCACCCGGGACGACCGCGTGCTCGATCTGTTCTGCGGGCTAGGAAACTTCAGCCTGCCGATCGCGCGCCGGGTACGGCAGGTGTGTGGGGTGGAAGGCGATGCCGGACTGGTCGAGCGCGCGCGCGCCAACGCAACGGCCAACGGTATAGGCAATGCCGAATTCCGCGTGGGCAACCTCGCCGGCGAGGTGCGCGGCAGCGCGTGGGCACGCGCCGACTGGGATCTGGTGTTGCTGGATCCTCCACGCAGCGGCGCCGACGAACTGTTGAAACAGTTGCCGGGCAAGGCGACGCGACGGGTCGCGTATGTTTCGTGCCATCCGGCTTCGCTGGCGCGCGATGCCGGCACGCTGGTGCGTGAGCGCGGTTTCCGGCTCGAAGCGGCGGGCGTGATGGACATGTTCCCGCACACCGCGCACGTCGAGTCGATTGCGCTGTTCGAGAGGTGACTGGCACGCGACGGTTCCGGCCGGCATCCCTTATGATTGACCGCTTGGGCCGAATGGCCGCAGGGAATGGCGTCATCCATGTTGATTGTCGGTATCGAAGGCACCGAACCCGGCGTCCGCGATCGCGCACGCCTGCTTGCACCGGAAGTCAGCGGCGCGATCCTGTTCACCCGCAACTATGAGGATCGCGCGCAGTTGCAGGCACTGGTCGCGTCGATCCGGGCGCTGCGTGGCGACGACTTCGTGTTGTGCGTGGACCACGAAGGCGGCCCGGTGCAGCGATTCCGTCCGGGCTTTACGCGGCTGCCTCCGTTGGCGCGAATCGGTGAGTTGTTCCACCATGACCGCGACGCGGCGATTGCGATGGCCGAGATGCACGCAATCGTGATGGCGAGCGAGGTGCGCGCCTGCGACATCGATGTTTCGTTCGCGCCGGTGGTGGACCTCGCGCGCGGCAACCGCGTGATCGGCGAGCGCGCGTTCGACGCCGACCCTGCGACGGTGGGCGAACTGGCCGCCGCCTACGTGCGCGGCATGCGCCTCGCAGGCATGGCGGCGACGCTCAAGCACTATCCGGGGCACGGCTCGGTGCCCGAGGATACCCATCTCGAAGCCGCGATCGACCGGCGTCCGTTGGCAGCAATCCGCGACACCGACCTGGTTCCGTTCGCCGAAGGCCTTGCTGCCGGCGCTGAAGGGGTGATGGTCGCGCACGTGACCTACCCGGAGGTCGATTCAGCCGCGGCCGGGTATTCAGGGAAATGGATCGACGGGGTGCTGCGCGGCGAATTGGGGTTCCGCGGGGTGGTGTTCAGCGACGACGTCGGCATGGTCGCCGCGGAAGCAGTCGGCGGCATCGGCGCGCGGGTCACCGCGCACCTCGATGCCGGCTGCGACCTGGTACTGGTGTGCGCGCCGTCGATGGTCGACGACGCGATCGAGGCGGTACGCGGTCGCGCGCCTTGTCCCCCGGGCAAGGTTGCGACGATGTGCGGTTCCGTGGCCGCGGGCTGGGACGGCTTGCAGGACGACCCACAGCACGCGCGCCATGTTGCGGCACTGGATGACCTGGGCGCCAACGGGAAAATGTGCGCATGAGTCAGGGATCGCATCCGCTGGCGGAGGCTATGGCACGTGCGGAGCTGCTGCATGACCGGGGCTCGCTGGATGCCGCGATCGCGCGCATGGGCGCCGGGATCACCTCGGCGCTCGACGGCGAACGTGCGGTATTCCTGACCGTGATGAATGGCGGGATGTTTTTTGCCGCACCGCTCGCGTTGGCGATCGACGGCGACCTGGAGTTCGATTACGTGCACGCCAGCCGTTACCGCGGCGACACCGTCGGACACGAGGTCGAATGGCTGCACAAGCCGCGCGTTGCGCTCGCCGGCCGCACGGTGCTGCTGGTCGACGACATCCTCGACGAGGGTTATACCCTTGCAGCGTTGCGGGACTACTGCGTGGCCGGGGGCGCGCGTCGCGTGCTGGTCGCGGCGCTGTGCGTGAAGCGCCACGACCGCCGGGTGCCGGGCCTGGTGGCCGACTTCTTCGGCGTGGAGGTCCCCGACCGTTACGTGTTCGGTTATGGCCTCGATTATTACGGGCAGGGGCGCAACCTGCCGGACATCTACGCGCTCCCGCAGGAGTCGGCCGGCACGTAGCGCTCGAGCTTTCTTTCGCGACGATCGCGTTTTGCAAGACTCCATTCGCGCGCAGGCGCGCTGCTACGAAGCAATGGCTGGAGACGCATCATGAGCATCGATCTCGGGATCATCGGCGGCACGGGCGTGTACGGGTTTCCGGGGCTGGACAAGCCCGCCCGGCGCGAGCTGTCCACCCGCTGGGGCGAGCCGTCCTCGGCGATCGTCACCGGCGAGGTCAATGGACAACACGTGGCGTTTCTGGCCCGACATGGCGAGCAGCACACCATCGCGCCGCACCGCATCAATTACCGCGCGAACATTGCCGCATTGCACCAGTTGGGTGCTCGTCGCGTGATCGGCGTCAACGCGGTCGGCGGCATTCGTGAAGACATGGCCCCGCGGGCACTGGCGATACCGGACCAGTTGATCGACTACACCTCGGGGCGAGTGGCGAGTTTCTGCGACGCGGACGGCGAAGCGGTGTTGCACGTCGAATTCGGCGAGCCGTACGCAGCCGGGCTGCGACGCGCAATCCTGGCCGCCGCGCGCAACGGCGGCGTCACTGCGGTCGATGGGGGTTGCTATGGCGCGACCCAGGGGCCGCGTCTGGAAACGCGTGCCGAGATCGCACGCATGCGCCGCGACGGTTGCGACATGGTCGGCATGACCGGGATGCCCGAAGCCGCACTCGCGCGGGAACTCGGGATGGATTACGCCTGCATCGCGGTGGTCGCGAACTGGGCCGCGGGGTGCGGCCCGGATCCCGATGCGCAGATCGACATCGAGGAAATCCGCGCCCATCTCGCGGCGGCTTCGGGCCGGGTGCCGGAGATCGTTCGCGCGCTGCTGGCGAATTGAGCGATCCCGGTCACGGAATCGTACTTGCGCAGCGCCGGGGTCCGACTGATACTCATGGCCGCGGCAGGTGCACGCCGTGATATGGATCGTTGCGAAGAGGGGTCTTCGACATGGCAGTGGGTACGGTGAAGTGGTTCAACGACGCCAAGGGCTTCGGGTTCATCACTCCTGATGGTGGGGGCGCGGATGTGTTCGTGCATTTCTCGGCGATTCGCGCGCAGGGATTCCGCAGCCTGAAGGAAGGCCAGCGGGTCACGTTCGAGATCGTGCAGGGTCCCAAGGGCATGCAGGCTGCCGAGGTGACCGCCGAGGGCGCAGCCGCCCCAGCCGCCCCGGCCTGAGCCGGGGGATTTCGGACACCCACCGGCATCGATGCCGCGGACAGGCGGCAGGGTGTCGGCGTGCAAGCGGTCCGAATCCGCGCGCTCCGGCGCATCGTCGCAACAGCCGTTCGAAGCGGCTGTCGTGAAAAGGCAGGCCAGGGATGGCCGTTCTGGAGCCGCGCGAACTCGCAACGGTATCGTTGCCTTATTGCTTCAAAAGGCAGCGATCACGGACGATCGCAAAACTAAGCCGCGAACTGCAGACGCGCCAACTCCGCGTAAAGCCCGCCCTCGCGCAGCAGCGTGTCGTGGGTGCCTTGCGCGACGATCCGGCCCGCGTCCATCACCACGATCCGGTCGGCGTGCTGCACGGTCGCCAGCCGGTGCGCGATCACCAGCATGGTGCGGCCGCGCTTGGCGCGCTCCAGCGCGGTCTGGATCGCGGCCTCCGATTGCGCATCGAGATTGGACGTGGCCTCGTCCAGCAGCAATACCGGCGCGTCCTTCAGGATTGCGCGGGCGATCGAGATGCGCTGGCGTTCGCCTCCCGAAAGGCTCGTGCCGCGCTCGCCCAATTGAGTCTCGAAGCCTTCCGGGTGCCGGTCGATGAATGAGCAGGCCTCGGCGTCGCGTGCGGCCGCGCGCACCGCCGCGTCGTCGGCATCAATGCGGCCAAAGCGGATGTTGTCGGCGGCGCTGGCGCCGAAGATCACCGTTTCCTGCGGTACCAACGCCAAGGCGCCGCGCAGTTCGTCCTGGGTCAGCTCGCGCAGGTCGACGCCGTCCAGCGTGATGCGCCCGCGCTGCGGGTCGTGGAAGCGCAGCAGCAGCGTCAACACCGTGGTCTTGCCTGCGCCGGAGGGGCCGACCAGCGCGACCGTTTCGCCGGGCTGCACGTGCAGCGTGAAGTCGTGCAGCGCGGGGATGTCCGGGCGCGTCGGATAGTGGAACCCGACGTTTTCAAACGCGATCTCGCCACGCGCGGGACTCGGCAGGTGCGCGGGTTGCGCGGGATCGGCGATCATCGGGCGTTCGGCCAGCAGTTCGCTGATCCGCCCCATCGATCCCGCGGCGCGCAACACATCGCCCCACACCCCGCCCAGCGCGCCAACCGACCCCGCTGCCATCACGGCGTACAGGATGAACTGGCTGAGCAGGCCGGCGTCCATCGTGCCAGCCAGCACCTCGCGCGCACCGGCCCACAGCACCAGCGTGATCGCGCCGAACACCAGCACGATGACGCCGCCGGTCAGGATCGCCCGTGCCGTGATGCGTTTTTGTGCCGCGCCCAGCGCGCGCCACACCGCATCGCGATAGCGCGCGCTCTCGATGCCTTCGCGCGTGTAGGCTTTCACCGCGTGCACCGCGTTCAGGGTTTCGTTGGCGATCGCGCTGGTGTCGGCGATGCGGTCCTGGTTGGCCCGCGAGAGTCGTGTCAGCCGGCGCCCGTACAGGGCGATCGGCACGATCACCACCGGGATCACCAGCGCCGCCAGGCCCGCCAGGTGCGGGCTGGTCCATACCATCAGTGCCGCGGCGCCGACAACTGTCACCGCGCTGCGCAGCGCAATCGACACGCTGGATCCGACCAGGGTTTGCACCACCTCGGTATCGGTGCCAAGGCGCGAGACCAGTTCGCCGACGCGGGATCTTTCGTAGAAGGCTACGTCCAGCCTGATGATGCGCGAATACAGCAACTCGCGCAGGCTCGCGATCGCGCGTTCGCCCAGCAGGGTGATGCAGAAATAGCGCGCGGCGGTTGAAATCGCCAGCACCAGCGCGATCACGAACAGGATCAGGAAGGTACGGTCGATCAGCGCGAGATCGTGGCTGGCGAAGCCACGGTCGATCATGTGACGAACCCCGACGGGCAGCGACAGTTGCGCCGCCGCCGACAGCGCAAGGAAGAACAGCCAGCCTGAAGCCAGCGCGCGGTGCCGGCGCATGTAGGGCCAAAGCGCGCCCAACGCGGCGAGCGAACGGGCGGGACGCGGGGCGTCCGCGGTGCCGGTTTTCGTCATTGGTGCAAGATGGGGGTCACGGAATCGCGTTCAACTGCCGCGGCGCACTCAGCGGTCCCTGATCACCAGCAACCTTCGCTCGGTCATGTCCTCGATCGCGTACCGGATTCCTTCGCGGCCGAAGCCCGAGAGCTTCACGCCGCCGTACGGCATGTTGTCGACCCGGAAGCTCGGGATGTCGCCCACCACCACGCCGCCCTCGACCAGCGTGTCCCACGACCGCATCGCGTGGGTGAGGTTGTCCGTGAACACGCCGGCCTGCAGTCCGTAACCGGAAGCATTGACGGTCGCGAGCGCGGCATCGAAGCGCTCGAATGGTTCCAGCAGCGCCACCGGGCCGAAGGCCTCCTGGCGATTCAGTTTTGCCGTGTGCGGCACGTCTTCAAGTACCGTCGCATCCAGCATGCTGCCCTTGCGCTTGCCGCCGCACAGGACTTTCGCCCCGGCCTTTTTCGCTTCGCCGATCCAGGCTTCCAGGCGCTTCGCGGCGGCCTCGTCGATCATCGGCCCGAGGAAGACCTCCGGGTCCTTCGGGTCGCCGACCTTGAGTTTTTTCGTGGCGACCACGAAGCGCTTCCTCAGCTCCTCGTACAACGACACGTGCACGAGGATCCGCTGGACCCCGATACAGCTCTGGCCGGATTGGTAGAAACTTCCCGAAATCAACCGCGACACTACGAAATCCAGCCGCGCGCGCTGGTCGGCGTCGACGATGCACGCGGCGTTGCCGCCGAGTTCCAGCACGACCTTCTTCCTGCCGGCCCGCGCCTTCAGCTCCCACCCGACCTGGCCGCCGGTGAACGACAGGAGCTTCAGGCGTTCGTCCTCGACGAACGGATCGGCGTCCTGGACCCGGCACGGCAGGATCGAGAATGCACCCCCGGGCAGATCGGTTTCGGCCAGCACCTCGCCGATGATCAGTGCACCGATCGGGGTGCGCTCGGACGGTTTCAGCACGAATGGGCAGCCGGCCGCGATCGCCGGCGCGACCTTGTGTGCGACCAGGTTCAGAGGGAAATTGAAGGGCGTGATGAACGAGCAAGGCCCCAACGGCAAGCGCTTGACGAAGCCACGGTAACCTTTGGTGCGTTCGGAAATCTCGAGGTTGACGATCTCGCCGTCGATGCGGGTGGATTCGTCGGCAGCGATACGGAAGGTATCGATCAGGCGTTCCGCTTCGCCCTGCGCATCCTTGATCGGCTTGCCGGCCTCGACGCACAGCGCGTAGGCCAGGTCTTCCTTGCGCTTGCGCATGCTCGCGACGCAGTGCTCCAGGACTTCGCGGCGCTGGTACGGCTTCAACGCCGCCATCGGTGCGGCGGCCTTCTCCGCGGCGCCGATCGCGGCGTCGATGGTCTTGGCGTCGGCGAGGGCCACGCGGGTTGCGACCGTGCCGGAATACTTGTCCAGCACCTCCAGGTCGGTGTTGGCCTGCACCGGCTTGTTGGCGAGGTAGTAGGGGTAGCGGGGTTTGAGCTTCAGTGCCTTGGACATGCGGAGGGTTCCGGAAGCAGGAGAACGGCGCTCGATGCAGGCCAGCGCGGATTATGGATGGATGACCGTATCGAATCCGTGTACGTCGCGGTGATTGGCGTCAACGATGCGGGGGTTGTGTCGCATCGTCCACGTGCAGGGGCAACTCGCCGTCGACAAGGCGCGCGCGCAGGCCCGCGCCGGGCCGGGTGTCGCGGACCGATCGCAGGGCCTTGCCGTGCTCGTCGTACAGGATCGCGTAGCCGCGTTTCAGGACATCGAGCGGGCTGACCGCGTGCAGGGCGCGCGCGAGTTCCGCAAGCCGCTGGCGCCGGCGTTCCGACGCGTGTCGCCAAGCCGAATCGAGCCGCCTCGAAAGATCCGCGTTGCGCCGGGCCAGTTGCTCGAGACGCGCGCCTGGCTGTTGCGCGAACAACCCTCCACACGCCTGGGCCAGGCGCGCAGCGGCGCGCTCGTGCACTTGCATCCGCGCACGCACCAGGCGCTCGCGCAAGGCAAGCATGCGTTCGCGACCGGTGGCGAGCCGTTGCTGCGGGCGTTGCGTGTTCAAGCGCGCCGCAAGGTGGTCCAGCCGTTGCATTGCATCCTGCGCACGCCGGAGCCACACGTTCCGCAGGCGCGTTTCCATCTGCACCAACGTACGCGCCAGCGCGGCGCCGTCGGGCAGGATCAGTTCCGCCGCCGCGGACGGCGTGGGGGCGCGCAGGTCGGCGACGAAGTCGCTGATCGAGAAGTCGATCTCGTGTCCGACTGCCGACACGACCGGCACCGGACTGGCGGCGATCGCGCGCGCGACGCCTTCGTCGTTGAAGGCCGCGAGGTCCTCCAGCGAACCGCCTCCGCGGGTCACCAGCAACACGTCGTGACGTCGCGCCCGGCCGGCCGCGTCCAGCATCGCGGCGATTTGCGCCGGGGCTTCGGTGCCCTGCACCAGCACCGGAAGCACCTCGATTTCGGTCAGGGCAAACCGGCGTCGTGCCACCGACAGCACGTCGCGGACCGCGGCACCGCTGGCCGAGGTGATGACACCGAGACGGCGCGGGAAGGCGGGCAGGCCGCGTTTGCGTTGCGGATCGAACAGTCCCTCGGCCTGCAGTTTGGCCTTCAACAGTTCGAACGCGCGCCGCAGCGCGCCCTCGCCGGCATCTTCCATCTGCTCGACGATCAACTGGAAGCTGCCGCGCGGCTCGTACAGGCTCACTTTCGCGCGCGCCAGCACCCGTGTTCCATTGCCCGCCCGGAATCGGAGTTGCGCATTGCTGCGCGCAAACATGGCGCAACGCACTTCGGCGGCGGCATCCTTGAGCGAGAAATACCAGTGTCCGGACGCGGCGCGCACGAAATTGCTGATCTCGCCTTCGATCCACACCATCGGCAGCGCACCTTCGATCAGATCGCGCACCAGTCGATTGAGCGCGGACGGCGTCAGGACGTTGCGTGGGCCGGAACCCGGTTCAGTGGCCATCGTCGGAGCGCGGGGGCGGAGGAGGGATGTCGGCGCCGGATGCGTGCCGACGGGATTGGCGCCGGTGCCGGCGCAGCCGCGCCCAGCGCACCACGAGGCTGATGCCGACCCACACGGCAAGCGCGCCCAAAGGCCAGGCCAGGGCCCACGGCCACAATGCGGCCACCACCGCAATCGCGAGCAGCAACAGGGCACCTCCCAGCAACGGGCGGGTTTCGGTGTCGCTGAGCACGCGCCGGTTCCCCAGCGCGGCACCGAGGGTGGTCGCCATCCGCATCGCGCCGACCGCGCTGCGCCCGGCACTGCCGTGGCCGCGCAGGCCGTGGTGTGGTGATGGCGTGGCCGGGCGGGCGCGCCTGCGCGACAGCACGATCTCGGTGGCGTGGGCGAGGTCGCGCTCGTACTGGTCGGCGAGCAGCCTTGCGAAGGCAGCGTTCTCGATCGCCACGTCGATTTCGCAATTGCCGAACCAGCTTGCAACGTTGAGGTTGCTCGATCCCACCCGCGCCCAACGATCGTCGGCCACGGCGGTCTTGGCGTGCAACATCGGGCCATTCCACTCGAAAACACGTATGCCCGCTTCCAGCAGCGCGCGATAACCGGCCCGCGAGAGTGCGGCGACGGCGGGGATGTCGGATGCGCCCGGCACCAGCAGGCGCACATCCACGCCGTCGCGTGCCGCATTGGTCAGCGCGCTCATGTAAGTCGCGACACCGATGAAATAGGCATCGGTCAGCCACAACCGCTCACGCGCCAGCCCGGCAATCAACTGGTCCAGCCGGTAGGCGCCGGTGCTGGCGGGTTGGGTCGCGACGACCCGCAGGGCGACGTCGCCGGCCGGCGTGGGTGCGGCATTGCTTTCTGCCGGGACGTTCGTGTCGACCGGCTCCCCGAGGGCGGCCCAGGTTTCGGCAAAGGCATGTTCGAGATCGCCGACCGAGGGGCCGTGCAAGGCCACGCCGGTGTCGCGCCACGGATCACGGCCGCGTGCCGGATCACCCAACCACGCCGCGCTCACACAAACGCCGGAGACGAAGCCGATGCGGCCGTCGACGGTCAGCAGCTTGCGATGGTCGCGATTGATCCAGCCGAAAGGGCTGAGTGGATCGAACGGATTGAAGGTGCGCACCTCGCCGCCGGCATCCCGCAACGGTTGCCAGAAGCTCGCCCGCGATTGGCCGAGGCAACCCAGCCAGTCGTAGAGCACGTGGACCCGCACCCCGGCACGGGCGCGCTCGGCGAGGGTCGAAACGAACTCGCGCCCGACGGCGTCGTTTCGAAAAATGTAGTTTCCAAACAATATGTTGTAGCGTGCACTTGCGATCGCTTCGAGCCACGAGTCGAAATTCTCGCGGCCGTCGATCAGCAAATCCACGCGATTGCCGAGCGACAGGTGGGCGCCGGCCGCGCGCGACAGCGCCTGTTCGGCAAGCGGGCGGAACGCCGCGGGCGGGGGTTGGCGCGAGCCGTGCATGACCGTTTTCACCTGCCCATGGTGGGCGGCCTCGGCTTCCGGTTCAAGGCTAGAATGGGAAGAGATTGGCGGTGCGAGCCGAACCGCGACAGGGGGATCGTGAGGCGATGGACAGTTATGAACGCTTGATCGGCGATTTGCCGGCGCGCCTGCCGCCCGGGCGCTCGCGCCGCGTCAACGAAAAGGCGACGCGGGAATCCGTCGCGACCCTGCCGCTGGCCAATCCCGCCCAGGCCATCCGCGAGGTCGAACAGATCCTCGACGGCATGCTTGCGACCACGTGGACCGGCGGCGAGCGCATCGCCGCGCTGGAGCATCTGCGGACGCCGGTGGAGGGCCTGTGTGCCGGGATTGAACGCGAGCTCGGCGCCGAGCCCCACCCGCTCCCCGAGGCCGGCGCCGGTCGCGCGGACACCGCGCAGCGCCTGCAAGGGAAACTGGTGTGCAGCTACGCACTGGGGTTGCACGAGTTGTGCGCGCCTGCCGGCAAGTTGCCGAGATTCAAGGCCAAAGCCGCCGCCCTCGCGGCGGTGCGGGCCCTCGTGCATGCGGACCGGGTCCTGATGTGGGCCTACCGTCGCTATCAATCGCCGCCGACGGGCACGTGGCGGCGAATCCATGCGCTGCACGCTTTCGCGGTTGAGATCGGCATCGGCGATCTGGTCGTGGACGATGCACTCGCGGGCGGTGTGTCGCTGACGCCCCGTACGGCCTACACGCACCTCTTGCTGCTGGCGATGAGCAATCCGTACCGCTTCTCCGCGCGCGAGTTGCAGGATGCGCGAGGGGTGACCCGCTGCTTGGCGGGGCAATGCAGGCTCGCACGCGCCAGCTCGGAGGGTATGGGCGTGGATACCGACAGCGACGCGGGGCCCGGTTACATCGACGCGGAACGGGCCGGCGCGGGTTCCGGGGTACTGGCGGTGGACATTGCGCCGGTGCAGCAGGTGTTCGACGAGCGGACCACACTGTTGCCACCGGGCGTCGACACCATCGACTTGCCGGAACCGGGCGGCGGTCGCATCACCGCCAGCGTGCGTTTCCTCGACCACCTCCGCGCGGGATGGGGAACCGCCGAGCGCGGCCATCGGCGCCTCGGGGCCACGCATGTGCTGGACGTCGTGGTCGGCATGCGCGCGTTGCATTATGTGCTTGCGGGCAACTCGGAATTCGGGACCTTCGTGAGGGCGGTGCACGGCAACGCCATCATGGTCGGCGCGCACGAACTTGCGTCGGCATGGTTGGCGACGTCCGACACCACGCGTCCGCAGGTTTCCCGTGGCGAAGTCCTGGACCAGAGCGAAGGCGGCTACCGGATACGCCTGCGCGACGCGGAAGGGCTGCGCATGCGAGTCGGCGAACTGGTCGGCCTCGCACCCGTGGACGATGAGGCCGACGAGCGCGACTGGATGGTCGGCGTGATCCGCTGGTTGCGCCACGAGGGTGGTGACGAGTTGCTCGGGATCGAGTTGTTGCGCCGCGAGGCGCGCGCAGCTGGCTTGCGCCCGGTTACCGCGGATGGCGAAGCGCTGACCCCGCAGCGCGCGGTGGAACTTCTGGATGGCGATGGTGCAGACAGGTTGTCCCTGCTGTTGACCCATCGGCTGGCGCGCAACATTGTCGCCGCCGAGGTGGTGTTGCCGGCACTCGCTTCGGATTGGAGCTCGCACGCGTCGGTGGCGACATGGCGTGCGGGGGAGGCGGAATTGCTCGGGCCGGCCTGCTTTCGGGTTACCCTTGAGCGCGACGAGTCGAGCAACGACAGTGAGCTGAGGAGTCCGTGACATGGCGCTCGAGATGCGCACCGAATGCGAACGCTGCCAGGCGCCCTTGGCGGGCGATGACGAAGCGTGGATCTGCACGTACGAGTGCACGTTCTGTCCCGCATGCACGGACGCATTGGCGCGCGTATGTCCCAACTGCGGCGGCGAGCTGGTGCGTCGGCCCAGGCCGGCGCCACGATCGGAAGCGGCGGCGGCGTGAACAAAGCGCAGGAGTTCATCGTCGCGATTCCCGCGCGCCATGGCTCGACCCGTTTGCCGGGCAAGCCGTTGCGATTGCTGGGCGGCGAACCCTTGATCGTGCATGTCGCGCGTCGTGCGCGTGCCGCGGGAGCCGTGCGCGTGGTCGTCGCCACCGACGACGAGCGGATCGCGGCGGCACTGGGCGGCCACGGCGTCGAGGTGTGCATGACGCGTTCGGATCACGCCAGCGGCAGCGATCGCCTCGCCGAGTGCGCGAGCGTGCAGGGTTGGCCTGACGATGCGCTGGTGGTCAATCTGCAAGGCGACGAACCCTTCGCGCCGGCTGCCGGGATCCGTGCCGTGGCCGATGCGCTGGGCGAGGACGATGCGCCGATGGCGACGCTCGCAGCCCCCATCGAATCCATGGAGCAGTGGTTCGACCCCGGTTGCGTCAAAGTGGTGTGCGACGTGCGCGGCCACGCGCTGTATTTCTCGCGTGCGCCGGTGCCGTGGGCGCGCGACGCGCTGGCGCGTGATCGCCATACGATGCCGGCGGGCGTTGCGGCGCTGCGTCACATCGGCATCTATGGTTACCGCGCCGGTTTCCTCAAGACCTTCGCGAGCCTGGCGCCCACGCCGCTGGAGCGCGCCGAGTCGCTGGAACAGCTGCGCGTGCTCGAATACGGCCACGCGATCGCAGTGCGCGTCACGCCCGAGCCGTTCCCGCCGGGGATCGATACGCCGGAGGACCTCGTGCGGGCCGAGCGTGCGCTCGGCGAGGGGACACCGCGGCCATGACCCAACCGCCTCCCGGTGTGCTGTTCGTCTGCCTCGGCAACATCTGCCGGTCGCCAACCGCCGAATACGTGGCGCGGGTGGAGTTCGGGAAACTCGGGCTGCGCATCCCCGTGGCGTCGCGCGGCCTTGGTGCGTGGCATGCCGGCCAGGGCGCCGATCCGCGCGCGGTGGCGACGGCGCGCGAGCACGGCTACGACCTGTCGCCGCACCGCGCGCGGCAGTTCCACGATGACGACTTCAATCGTTTCGCGACGGTGCTGGCGGTCGATCTTGCAACCCTCGTCGAACTGCGCCGACGCGTCTCCGGCGACGTGCCTGTGCCGGAGCGCTTCCTGGTGGCTGCCGGCCTCGCGCCGCCGCAGTCGGGTGAGGACGGCGACGTACCCGATCCGTATACCGGAACGCTTGCCGATTTCGGCGACGCGCTGGACCTGATCCGACGTGGCGTGGAAGGGCTGGGCGAACGATTGCGCCGGGCCATGGCGGGGCCTGGCGGAGCAGCCCGGTGATTGCCGGCGACGTAGCCTTCGACGTCACCCGGACGGGCTCCCGCCCGGCGCTGCCGGAGTTTCCCGGATCGCTGTCTTGGGTCAACCGCCGCCAGCGCGCCCGGCTTGCGGACTTGCACGGTCAAATTGCGCTGGTGGTTTTCTGGAACGGTGCCAGCGTCAGCAGCCTGAACCTGCTGGGCGAACTGCGCCAACTGGAGAAGAAACATCCTGGCGCGTTCGTGTCCGCATACATCCATACGCCGCGCTACGGGGCGCAGCAGTCCGATGCGGCGGTCTTGAAGGCTGCACATCGCAGCCGCTTGCGGTCGCCGGTGGCCAACGACAGCCAGTGGCTGGCATGGAGGCAGTTCACGATCGGGGCGTGGCCGACGACCTTGCTGGTCGATGCCAACGGTGGCCTCGCCGCGCGTCTGGTCGGCGAGGGCCGTTGCCAGGAAATCGAAGATGCGATCGTGCAGTTGCGGGACGAATCGCTGCCGCCGGGCACGGCATCCGTGTACAAGTCGTCGCGCGACATGCGCGCCGAACCCGTCGGTCCGCTGGCATTCCCCGCACAGGCGTTGGCGACGAAAACGCGGCTGTTCGTCAGCGATACCGGGCACCATCGCATTCTCGAGTGCAGCCACGACGGCCGCGTGTTGCGGCAATTCGGATCGGGAACCCCCGGCAACTGGGACGGACAATTGGCGGCGTGCGGACTGCAATTGCCGCAGGGGCTGGCCATCGACGGACAGGCGTTGTACGTGGCCGACGCCGGCAACCATTGCGTGCGACGCATCCGGCTGGATGCCGGCGAGGTCGAAACGATACTGGGTGCGGGGCGGCCCGCGTATGCCAACGTCGAGGAGCAGGGCGGCGGCCTGCGCGCGGCGATCAACGCACCACACGCGGTCGTCAGCGCCGGCGACGCACTGTATGTCGCCGCGACGGGGCAAAATCAGATCCTGCGCGTCGACCTGCGCCACCAACGGGTCGAAACCATCGCCGGGGATGCGCGCAGCGAAGTGCGTGACGGCATCGGCGGGCAATCGTCATTGTCGCAACCGATGGCGCTCGCGGCGATGCCGGGCCAGCTGCTCGTTGTGGATGCGGGTGGCAACGCGATCCGGCGGCTTCGCTTCGCCGATCTGGCCCTGACCACGCTGGCGGGTTCGTCGTCGTGGGAGCCGGGCAACCTTGCCGGCGCAGGCCGCAGCGCACGCTTCGCGTATCCGTGCGGAATCGCGGTTGCCGGCAACCGCGTGTACGTGGCCGACACCTTCAACGATCGCCTGTGCACGCTTGATCCCTACAGCGGCGAGGTTGCCGAGGTGCAGGTCGGCCGTCCGCTGCACGAACCCCAGGGCCTGTCGTTTGCCGCAGGTTCGCTGTGGATCGCCGATCGCAACGACCACTCGATCCTGCGCATGGACCCGGAGCGTGGAACCTGCGAGCGGGTGCCGGTGGACGAATGATCCTTCGCGCTCGTGTCGGCGGCAGGCCGGCGCCGGCCGCAACTCCCGACGGTACGGTTGCGCGGCGCCGATAGACTATGCGCATGTCCAGCGCTGCCGCGGCCTTCGACGGCAAGGCCTTCGTCCGCACCCTCACCACCTCGCCGGGCGTGTACCGCATGTTCGGCGAGGGCGACGCACTGCTGTACGTCGGCAAAGCGAGCAATCTCAGGAAGCGCGTCGGCAGCTATTTCCTGAAGCCGCAGCTGGAGCCGCGGATCGCCTCGATGGTGTCTCAGATCGCGCGCATCGAGGTGACGTTGACGCGCACCGAGGGCGAGGCGCTGCTGCTGGAAGCGCAACTCATCAAGTCGCTGAAGCCGCGTTACAACATCATGTTGCGCGACGACAAGAGTTACCCGTACATCTTCGTGTCGGAAGACGCGTTCCCGCGCATCGTGTTCCACCGTGGCGCCAAGCGAGAGAAAGGCCGCTACTTCGGGCCGTACCCCAGCGCGCACGCGGTACGCGAGAGCCTCGACCTGATGCAGAAGCTGTTCAAGGTCAGGAATTGCTCGAACGCCTTTTTCCGCAACCGCACGCGACCCTGCCTGCAGTACCAGATAGGCCGTTGCAGCGCGCCGTGCGTGGCCCTGATCGACAAGGCCGAATATGCCGAGGATGTCCGCCACGCAGTGATGTTCCTCGAGGGCCGCAGCACTGGCGTACTCGACGAATTGGCGGCGGCGATGGAGGCTGCCAGCGCCCGCCAGGACTACGAGCGCGCCGCGCGCCTGCGCGACCAGGTCGCCACGCTGCGCAGCCTCCAGGCCCACCACTACGTCCGCGGCGCGAGCGCCGACATGGACGTGTTCGCGTGCCGGGTGGAAGCGGGCGTTGCGTGCGTGTCGGTGCTGTTTTTCCGCAACGGCATCAGCCTGGGCTCGCGCGACCATTTTCCAAAGCTGTCGCTCGATGCCGCGCCCGAGGATGTATTGGCGCAGTTTCTTGCCCAGTATTACCTCGACCAGCCCGTGCCGGCAGAAGTCGTGTGCGACCGCGAACCCGCCGACGCGACCGCGCTCGCGGAAATGCTGTCCACGCGGCGCGAGCGCGAGGTCGCGCTGAAATGGCGGGTGCGCGGCGAGCGTGCGCGCTTCGTGGAACTCGCCGCCCGCAACGCCGAAGCCGCGCTGTTGGCGCGGCTGTCCAGCCGGCAAACATTGCATACCCGTTTCGAGGCCTTGCGCGTACTGTTGCGGCTCGACGAAACCCCGCTGCGCCTCGAGTGCTTCGACATCAGCCACACCATGGGTGAGGAAACCGTCGCGTCCTGCGTGGTGTTCGGCCCGGAAGGTCCGCTGAAGAACCATTACCGGCGCTTCAACATCCGCGGCGTCACCGGTGGTGACGATTACGCCGCGATGCGGCAGGCGCTGGAACGTCGCTTCAAACCGCTCGCGCGCGGCGAAGGCGAGGCGCCGGACGTGCTGCTGATCGACGGCGGCAAAGGCCAGGTCGCCCAGGCACTCGACGTGTTGCGGGAACTCGGCCTGGACGGCATCGAAGTCGTGGGCGTGGCCAAGGGGCCGTCGCGGCGGGAAGGCGAGGAAACCCTGGTGTTGGGCGACAGCGGGCGCGAACTGGAGCCCGGTCCCGACTCGCCTGCCCTGCACCTGATCGACGCGGTACGCGACGAGGCCCATCGCTTCGCGATCACCGGCCACCGCAGGCGCCGCGAAAAGGCACGCGAGCGGGGCGTGCTGGAGGATGTCCCGGGCATCGGCGCGGCCCGGCGCGCCGCCTTGCTCAAGGCATTCGGCGGGCACGCGGGCGTGGTCGGGGCGGGCGTCGAGGAACTTTGCCGGGTGCGCGGCATCAATCGGGAGCTGGCTGAGCGCATCCACGCGTTCCTGCATGGATGATGGTTCGATCGGAGTTCCCGGTATCAAGGACTTGCCCACGGTTGGCGCAAACGTGTGAGAGACTTGCCGGGTTACTTCGTCGGCCCAACAACCGGAATCGTCCTCCTTGCGCATCAACCTGCCCACTTGGCTGACCCTGTTCCGCGTGGCGCTGCTGCCGGTGATGGTGCTGGTGTTCTATTCGCACGATGCGATCCCGGCGATACCGCTGCGCGCGGCCAACATCGCGGCGGTCGCAGTGTTTGCGCTGGCCGCGCTGACGGATTGGCTGGATGGCTGGATCGCGCGTCGTTTCAACATGGAATCGGCGTTCGGTGCGTTCCTCGACCCCGTGGCCGACAAGCTGATGATCGCGGTGACGCTGTTCATCCTGGTGCAAAGCCACCCGACCGCGTTGCTGGCGGTCACCAGCGCGGTGATCGTCGGCCGCGAGATCACGGTTTCGGCGCTGCGTGAATGGATGGCATTCGTGGGCGAGCGCGGGCGGGTCCGCGTCCAGTGGATCGGCAAGTTCAAGACCGTGATGCAGATCGTCGCGATCCTGATCCTGCTGTGGGAGCGCGACAAGAACACGACCGCGGTCTTCCTGCGCGTGTGGTACGTCGGCGAGGTGCTGCTGGTGGTCGCTGCGATCCTGACGATCTGGTCCGGGCTGGCCTACATGAAGGCCGCCTGGCCGGTGCTCAAGAACGGCAAGATGCCGGGTGACGGATGACGCAGACGGGGGCGGTCGCCTCGTTCCCTCAGGCTTGAACCGGATTGCGTCCGCCCGTATGATTGCCGGCTCGCGCGGGAATAGCTCAGTTGGTAGAGCACGACCTTGCCAAGGTCGGGGTCGCGAGTTCGAGTCTCGTTTCCCGCTCCAGGTTTCGAGGAACCCCGGCGCGCCGGGGTTTCGCATTTCGGGGTCGCGCAAGACGGCCCGCGCTGGAAATTCACGCCGCGCGGCGTCAGGATCCACCGCGTCGAGTTGTCGTCACCGGCCAGGTGGCAGAGTGGTCATGCAGCGGACTGCAAATCCGCGTACGCCGGTTCGATTCCGACCCTGGCCTCCAAGCTGTGTCCCTTTCCGCCCGATCGCCTCGGCCCGTGCGCGTGGTTTGTGGATGCTCCGCGGTTTGCGTGTTGCTCCGCGATTCACTCGAGGCGGGCATCCGGGGCACGGTCACGCGCTCGCCGAGCCGACGCCTCCCGCCCACATGATCGCCAGGCTGTCCTCGACCTTGCGGACGCCCGGGGCCGACCAGACGGCCTGCGCCACCGCTTGCTCCTCGCTCCAGTTGTCGACGCAGCCATCGACCTGCACGGTGCCGCCATCAAGTGCGTCCACGCGCACATCGTTGGCCTGGATCACTGCCCGGCGGCGCTCGACGCTGGCCTGCCGCCGGTCGCACGCGGACGCTGGCTGGACAAGGACAACCTGATCCGGCGCGATGCGAGGTCGCGCACAATGCTACCCTGTGCGTACCGCCTGCCTCATTCATTGCCGACGATGACCGGCCGAACTCCCGACGGGCGGCGGGGCCGGTGCGGCGACCCCATCGACACCCGGACTACCTGCGACAAAGACCATTCATATGCAAGCGACGATATCGAAGCGGGAGCGCCGCCCCGAAGGGGCCCCGCCAGTCAAGCCTGCCGCCCCCCGGATTGAGGCGCTCGATCGCGAACAACTGCTGGCCTGCGGGCGCGGTGAGTTGTTCGGCGAAGGCAATGCGCGCCTGCCGATGCCACCGATGTTGATGTTCGATCGGATAACCCGCATCGCCGATGCAGGTGGCGCCTACGGCAAGGGTGAGATTCACGCCGAACTCGACATCCGTCCGGACCTCTGGTTTTTCGCCTGCCACTTCGAGGGCGATCCCGTGATGCCGGGTTGCCTCGGTCTCGATGCGATGTGGCAACTCAGCGGTTTTTTCCTGCCCTGGCTCGGCGAGCCCGGGCGAGGGCGCGCGCTGGGAGTGGGGGCGGTGAAGTTCACCGGGCAGGTACTTCCGGGTGCGAAGCTGGTGCGCTACGAGATCGACATCCGCCGCGTGCTGCGCGGCAGGTTGCGGATGGTGATCGCCGACGGCCGCACTTTCGTCGACGACCGCCTGATCTACGAAGCCGGCGAATTGCGCGTCGGCCTGTTCCAGTCCACCGAGGGATTCTGACGTGCGACGCGTGGTCGTGACCGGCATGGGCATCGTGTCGTGCCTCGGCAATCTGCCCGAGACCGTGGCGAATGCGTTGCGCGAGGGGCACAGCGGCATCCGCGCGATGTCGGAATTCGCCACGCATGGTTTGCGCAGCCAGGTAGCCGGCGTCCCCGGGATCGACCTTGACTCCGAGATCGACCGCAAGCTCAGGCGTTTCATGGGGGACGCCGCGGCCTATGCCTTTGTCGCGATGCGCTCGGCGATCGCCGACGCCGGGCTCGCGCTTGAGAACATCCGGCATCCGCGCGTCGGCGTGATCGCGGGCTCCGGCGGCGGTTCGGCGCGTTGGCAAATCGAGACCGCGGACGTGCTGCGGGACAAGGGGCTGCGCAAGGTAAGCCCGTTCATGGTGCCGCGCACCATGTGTTCGACCGTGTCGGCGGCGCTGGCCACTGCATTCGGCATACTCGGCCTCAGCTATTCGATCTCCGCCGCGTGCGCCACCTCGGCGCACTGCATCGGTGCGGCCGCAGACATGATCCGTCACGGCGCGCAGGACGTGATGTTCGCTGGCGGTGGCGAGGAGGCGCACTGGGGCATGGCCGCGCAGTTCGACGCCATGGGTGCGCTGGCGACGGCGCACAACGACGCACCGGCAGCCGCGTCGCGGCCGTACGACCAGGACCGCGACGGCTTCGTGATCGCGGGCGGAGGCGGCATGCTGGTGCTGGAAGAGTACGAACACGCGAAACGGCGCGGCGCCCCCATTCGTGCCGAACTCGTCGGTTACGGCGTCACCTCGGACGGCGCCGACATGGTGGCCCCCGGCGGCGACGGGGCTGTGCGCAGCATGCGCATGGCGCTTGGCCCGGTGCAGGAGCCGATCGATTACATCAACACCCACGGAACCGCGACGCCGCTGGGCGATATCGTCGAACTCAATGCCGTGCGCGAGGTGTTCGGCGGTGCAGTGCCGCCCCTGTCCTCGACGAAATCGTTGAGCGGACATTCGCTTGGCGCGGCCAGCGTGCACGAGGCCATCTACAGCCTGCTGATGCTCGAACAAGGATTCGTGGCCGGATCGAAGAACATCGACCGGATCGATCCGCGCGCCGAAGGCTTCCCGATCGTGCGCGAAAGCCGGCTGGCACGCTTGGCCACGGTGATGTCGAACAGTTTCGGCTTCGGTGGCACCAATGCGACTTTGGTGTTTGCCAGGGCGTAGATGGCTGCACAGTGGGTGGACGGCATCAAGTGGGCCGGCGGCTCCTTCTCGCTGGTACCGCGCGATCAGCGATCTCGCATACCGGCACGATGCCTATGTGTCCTCGGGCGGCTGGAAGTCGACCTGGGGCCGGATCGCGAACCCGGCACCGATGGTGGAGCACGCGTACGCCGCATGGAGTATCCGCAGGGCCGGTTCCATCCCGTCGGCGAAGAACTGGAGCGTGGGATGCACAGGTCTGCGCTGACCTGCGTCAGGGTATCGCGCCGGATCGTACCGGACAATTGAAGCCACCGAACCTTAACAAGGACCACATCATGTTTCGTCGTCTTTTCGTTCTCGTCGTCCTGGGCCTGCTGTCCACGCCATTGTGGGCCGCCAATTGTTCCACCACGGTGGAAGCCAACGACGCCATGCAGTTCAACGTCAGCAACGTCGACGTGCCACGGACTTGCAAGACCTTCACCGTCACGCTCAAGCACACTGGCAAGCTGGCGCGCAACATCATGGGGCACGATTGGGTGCTGACCAGCGCTTCGGACAAGGCAGGCGTGGACGCCGATGGTGCCAAGGCGGGGCTCGACAACAACTACATCAAACCCGGCGACGACCGTGTCATCGCGCATACCAGGATCATCGGTGGCGGTGAAACCACGTCGGTGACCTTCAAACCCGCGGTGCTGAAACCCGGAACCGACTATGTGTTCTTCTGTTCGTTCCCGGGCCACTCGACCGTGATGCACGGGACGGTCACCCTCACCGGGGGTTAGACGCCTCCGGCCCCGATTCGCGAGCCCGACCCCGTGGCGACCGCGTCGCCGGACGCCACGGGGTCGGGCAGGTTGTACCGCTCCGCAGTGGGCTTCGCGTCGAAGAGCACGACCAGTCGTCGTACGAGGAGGATCTTCAATGAAGGCGCCCCGAACCGGCCGCAACAAGATCGCGATGCAAGACACGCAAGGCACCGCGGAGCCGAAAGGCAAACGGGCACGCGCTGGTGGGGTCGCCGACAGTCCGCAAGGTGGCGCCGGAGAAACGGCATCAAGGTGGGAGTGCCCGACTTGCCGCGCTCGCAAAGTATTCCGGCGTCGTGCCATCCGGTGAGCCGGAAGCCTGGTGGCAGGGTGGGTGTGACGCTGATGTCGCGGCGGGTCGCATGCTGCGGTGCGCTACGCCGGCACGCCGGGCACCCCAACGAAGCCCTCGATAATCTGCGCAACGGAAGGCACAACGGCGTCGCGGTGCTGGTGCGGTGATCGCTTGCGCGCGCTGCATGCCAGGGAAGGTGACCGCTTTGAGATGGTTCGCGGAATGGCCATTGCGTGTCCCGCAATCAACTGGAGCCTTCAGGATTCGTATCGCGTTCGACATCATCAAAACGGGCGAAGTGGCGACTCCCCCCACCGCGCCATTGCCGTCGAATGACGCTCAGTGCGACAGGTACAGCTCGCCGATGGTCAATGCGAGCGGGTAGGGCCGGGAGTGGCTGCGGTTGCCCAGGATGACGACCGTGAGGTGTTGTTCGGGCCAGCGGATGATCACGTTGCGAAAACCCCGGCTCTCGCCCGAGTGCCATTCGGTGTCGCCGCTCAGGCGCCAGCCAAATCCGTACAGAACATCCGGATCGGCGACAGGTTCCTTCGGCGTGAACGCCAATTTCCGTGACTCGGCGTCCAGCAGGTTGTCGGTGTACAAGGCGGCGTCCCATTTGGCCATGTCGGCGACGTTCGAATAGATGCCGCCGTCGCCGCGGGTGGCGCTGGTGACGCTCTGGTCGGTGCGCGTCCACGTGCCGTCGATGTTGCTGTAACCGTAGGCGCGGTTCGCAGGCTGCGGTCCGCGATGGTGCTCGTACATCAAGGTGTGGCCCATGCCCAGCGGCTCGAAGATGCGCCGCTTCATGAAGTCGGCAAGGTCCATGCCC